>JBBAVU010000155.1:0-6977 GCA_040397565.1 Pirellulales bacterium
TGGTCCGCCAGCACTTCTGGCATGGCCACGGCATCGAGCGGGCCACCGCGATCGCCGGCATCGACATCGCCCTGTGGGACATCCTCGGCAAGGTGGCCGGCATGCCCTGTTCGAAGCTCTGGGGAGGCCCCGTCCGAGACCATGTTCGCACCTACTGCCACCTGGGCGGCGGCAGCATGGAAGACTTCTACGAGACCGCCGCCGACGACGCGAAGCGGTTCGCCGATCTCGCGAGGGCTGCCGTCACCGACGGCTTCACCGCGTTCAAGAGCATGGCCGTGCCGCCGACGATGCCGCTCGAGGGGCTCGGGCCGCTGCGGGCCGCGGAGCAGGCGGTCCGCGCGATGCGGGAGGCCGTCGGCGATTCCGTCGACATCATGGTCGATTGCCACGCGCGGCCGTCCCCGGCGATGGGCATCCAGTTCGCGAAGGTGCTCGATCCCTACGGGCTTTATTTTTTGGAGGAGCCGTGCTGGCCCGAGAGCGTCGAGGGGCTCCGCGACATCAAGACCTCCTGCCGCACGCCGATCGCCACCGGCGAGCGGATCACGAACCTCGCGGACTTCGCCCGGCTCTTCGCCGCAAACGCCTGCGACGTCTGCCAGCTCGACATCACCCACTGCGGCGGCCTGTCGTCGGCCCGGCGGATCGCCGCGGTCGTCGAGGCCCATCGGCTCGCGCTTGCGCCGCACAACCCGCAGGGGCCGGTCAGCACGGCGGCGTCGCTCGAGTTCGGCTTCTCGCAGCCGAGCTACATCATCTGCGAAACGGTCCACGCCGATGTGCCCTGGCGGCAGGACGTGGTCAAGGAGGGTTTCAAGGTCGAGAAGAAGGGGCGGATCGTCCGCCCCAACACGCTTCCCGGCCTCGGCATCGAGATCGACGAGGCGGAGGTGAAGAAGCACCCCTTCCAGCAGGAGCTGCCGCAGCGGGTGTTCTACAAGGACGGCAGCGTCGGCGACTGGTAGGGGACTGGAACGTAAAGTCATGACAGCCCATCACACCGCCCGCCGCACGCTCGCCGGCGTCCTGCCGATCGTGCACGTGCCCTTCGACGGGCAGGACAGGATTCACGCCGCCGATCTTCGCCGCGAGATCGACTGGATGTTTACCGTCGGGGCCGACGGCCTCGGCACCGGCATGGTCTCCGAGATCGTCCGCCTCTCCGCCGACGAGCGGGCGAGCCTCGCCGAGCAGCTCGTGGAGTTCACCGCCGGCCGCGGCGCGGTCTTCATGAGCGTGGGGGCCGAGAGCGGCGCGACCGCGAGGGCCCATGCGGTCGCCGCCGAGAAGGCGGGCTGCGATGCCGTCATGGCGGTGCCCCCGATGACGGCGAGGCTCCCGGCGGCGGCCCTCGTCGACTACTTCCGCGAGATCGCCGAAAGCGTGGCGGTGCCGCTGGTGGTGCAGGATGCCTCGGGATACGTCGGCCAGCCGATCCCGCACTCCGCCTGCGTCGAACTCCTCGACCGCTACGGCCCGGACAAGATCCTCTTCAAGCCTGAGGCCTCGCCGCTGGGGCCGAATCTCTCGGCGCTCCGCGACGCGACCGGCGGCCGCGCCAGAATCTTCGAGGGCTCCGGGGGCATCCTGCTCGTGGATAGTTTTCGCCGTGGCATCGTCGGCACGATGCCGGGGGTCGACCTGCTCGACGGCGTGGTCGCCCTCTGGCGGGCGCTCGAGGCGGGCGACGACGAGGCGATCTACGCGATCTCACTGCCGCTCTCGGCGATCGTCGCGCTCCAGATGCAGGCCGGCCTCGACGGCTTCCTCGCGATCGAGAAATACCTGCTCGTGAAGCGGGGGCTCTTTTCGTCCGACCGCCGCCGCGGCCCGGTCGGCTGGTCGCTCGACGACGAGACGGCCCGCGAGGTCGACCGGCTCTTCGAGCGGCTCTCCGAGGCCGTCGCCGCCGCATGCGTTACGCGATCCTGACCTTCCTCTGGGCGATTGCCCTCGTTGCCTACGTGCAGCGGTCGGCGATCAGCGTGCCGCTCCAGGAGATCGGCCGGGATCTCGCGGTGCAGGACACCTGGTTCGGCGACGCGACGCGAGCGCTCGGCTTCCTGCAGTCGGCCTGGCACTTTGGCTACGCGCTCCTCCAGATCCCGGCCGGCCGGCTCGCCGACCGAATCGGCGGCCGCCGCGCGATCGTGCTGTTGGCGATCCTCTGGTCGCTCGCCACGGCCCTCACCGGCCTTGCGCAGTCGTACTGGCAGATCGTGGCGGCCTGGGCGGTCATGGGGGCGCTCCAGGCGGGCGTGTTTCCGTGCGCGGTGCGGTCGATCGGCCAGGTCTTCGGCGAGAAGGAGCGGGCGCGGGCCTCCGGCTGGCTCGGGGCCGGCATGCTCGCCGGCGGCGCCGTCGCGCCGGTGCTCACGGCCTGGCTGCTCGGGTGGTTCGCTCCGTGGGCCGATTCCACCGGGATCGCATCGTGGCGGGCGTGCCTCGTGCTCTACTGCCTGCCGGGGCTCGCCTGGGCGGCGGCCTACTGGTTCGGCACGCGATCGATGGGGCTGGATGAGCCCGTTTCGGCAGATTGCCAATCTGCCGCTACGGGTAGGGCAACGGCAGATTACCAATCTGCCGCTACAGCGCGGGTGTGGGCCGATCCGTCGCTCCTGCTGCTCTGCGGGCAGCAGTTTCTCCGCGCGGCGGCGATGATCTTCTTCGTCACCTGGTTCCCCACGTTCCTCCGCGAGACGAGGGGCGTGTCGCTCCTGCAGTCGGGCCTGCTCACGAGCTATGCCGGGGTCGCGGCGATGGCCGGAGGCGTCTGCGGCGGCTACGCCTCGGACTGGCTGCTCGCCCGCACGGGCAACAAGCGGATCGCGAGGCAGTTCCTCGCCGCCGTCGCGATGGCGACCTGCGCGATCCTGATCGTGCTCTCGTCGTTCGTGGCCGACGTCAACGCCGCGATCGCGGTCATCAGCGTCGGGGCGTTCGTCGCCTGCTTCGGCGGCGTGGCCGGCTACACCGTCGCGATCGACTACGGCGGCGACCGCGTCGGCACGGTCTTCGGCGCGATGAACATGGCCGGATCGACCGGGGCGATGCTCTTCCCGGTGACGGTGGGCTTGCTCGTGTCTGCCACGGGCACGTGGAACGCGGCGCTCTTCGCCTTCGCCCTGCTCATGGCGGTGGACGCCGTCCTCTGGGCGATGCTCAACCCGCGGGGCCGGTTTCTGGAGCGATCGGCGTAGATGGGGCGACAGCCACCGCAATCTCCCTCCACCAGCCGTTCGGCCGGTGCACTGGTGGGTCGTCGCGCGGTAACCTTTTTCGCGAGCGGTCAATCACCCCTGGAGAGAGCCATGCGCGGTCTTCCAACACGTCACGGCATCGTGGCCGCCGTCCTGCTTGTAATCTCGTGCGGCGACCCGGCTGCCCGGGCGGCCGAGCAGCCCTACGCCCATCCCACGATCGCGATCCCCTACGCTCGGGTGAAGCCCGTGGTCGACGGCGTCGTCGACGACGCGGAGTGGCAGGAGGCGTTCAGCCAGCGGGCGCTGCAGACCACGAATCGGCAGATCAGCGCGAGGCAGTCCCGCTACTGGATGATGTGGGACGAGGAGAACATCTACATCGCCATGCGCGACCCGTTGCGCGTGGGCGAGCGGCCGCTCCAGGTGCATCGCGGCCGCCGCACCGGCAAGGATCTCGACATCATCTACGACGATTGCTACGAGATCTGGGTCAGCGTCGGCGCCACCGACCCGCTCACCGGCCAGCCCAACTGCTTTACGCAGTTTCTCGGCAACTTCGCCGGGGCCCGCTACGACGCCATCCACCAGCCGGCGGTCGGCAACTCCCGCACGAGCAGCTACGACACCAACTGGGAGCCGAAGAGCCGGCTCACCGCGAAGAACGAATGGGAGATGGAATTGGTGATCCCGCGGGCCAGCCTGGGCACGACCAAGGGGCCGTTCCACGAGGGCATGCATTTCCGCACGCTCATCGCCCGCAACTACAAGCGGCCCTGGGAGCAGAACTCCTTCGAGGGCACGGGCTCGTTCTCGGTCATCGACACCCACAGCGAGTTCATCATGTCGAAGACCACGCCGGCCCTGCACCTGCTCGGCGTGGGAGACGCGGCGACCGGCAAGATCGGGATCCACCTGGCCGCCTGCGGCCAGGCCGACGGGAAGATCGCCTGGCGGTACGCCTCCGACGCCGTCACGAAGGACGGCACCGCCGCCGTGAGGAAGGGCGTGCTCGCCGACGTGGTGAACCTGCCCGACCTCGACGGGCCCGGCCCCGGGAAGGTCCGCATCACGGTGACCGACGCGGGCGGGGCGACGCTGCTCGACTGGCAGGCCCTGCGGGCCTTCTCGCCCGTGCCCAAGGAGGAGGTCAAGGACCGCGGCGACGTGCTGAACCTCGGCGTCACCTTCAACCCGGAACGTGACTACGCCCGCATCTTCGGCGACTTCATCAACTACGACGCGAGGGACGCGATCGAGCGGATCGACGTCACCGTCAAGGATGCCGCCGGACGGACGGTGAAGCAGGCGAAGGCCACGATCGACGCCGACGCCTATGCCAAGGCGCTCATCACGTTCGAGGCATTGCCCCCGGGGAAATACACGGTCGCCTTCGACTGCCTGGCCGCCGACGGCAAGGCAGTCGTCAGCAAGGAGAGCTCGTTCACCAAGGAGGACCTTGCCGCCAAGTACGCCTGGTGGAAGACGAAACGCGGCAGCATCGAGAAGGTGATTCCGCCCTGGACGCCGGTGACGCTCGAGGGCCGCACGCTCGGCATCTGGGGCCGGAAGATGGAGATCGGCGCGGCCGGGCTTCCGGCCCGCGTCTCGACCCAGGGGCACGAGGTCCTGGCCGCCCCCGGCCGGCTCACGGCCACGCTCGCCGACGGCAAGGACGTGACGGCCGAGGGCGTGGAGACGAAGACCCGCGTCGACCAGGAGCATCGCAAGGTCGTCGACGTCACGAGTCGACTGGGCGACATTGCGGTGGCGAGCGAGGTCAGGGCCGAGTTCGACGGCATGGTCAAGGTGACGATGACGCTCACGCCGAAGCAGCCGACCGCGGTGAAGAGCCTGCGGGTCGTGCTGCCCTACGCGGAGGCGATGGCCGACTACGTCCACGCCTGCACGGCCGAGATCCGCAGCGGCTACTACTACGGCTTCACGCCCACCGGCACGGGCCGGGTGTGGGACTGCCGAACGCTCGGCGACAAGACGATGAAGGTCGGGTCGTTCATCCCCTACCTGTGGCTCGGCTCCACCAAGGGCGGGCTCTGCTGGTTCGCCGACAGCGATCAGGGCTGGATTCCGAACGACGAGACCCCGGCCATCGAGATCCAGCGGAATGCCAAGGGGCAGGTGGATCTCGTGCTCAACCTCGTGAGTGCCGATGCGACGCTCGACGCGCCGCGGACGATCACCTTCGCCCTCCAGGCGTCGCCCGTGAAGCCGATGCACGCCGGCTGGCGGGAGGATCCGTGGTGGTGCGGCGACACGTTCCGGCAGTATTCCCACGAACAAAACCTGATTTTCGCCTCGACCCCGTTCGTGGTGCCGAACTATCTCGAGAAGTCCAAGGCGATCGTCGAGGCCCAGCACAAGGCCGGCCTGCCGGCCGTGCCCTACTTCATCCACGTCCAGCTCCCCGGCCACCTGGCCCCGGAGATCAACACCTTCGCCGAGCAGTGGAAGGCCACGGTGGATAGCGCACTCTGCTACGGCGGCTCGCTCAACGACTACATGATCCACAGCTGGAGCACGTTCGCCGAGCAGGCGGGCGTCGACGGCTACTACATCGACAACATGTGCCCGCTGGCCTGCGACAACCTCGAGCACGGCTGCGGCTACCGGCTGCCCGACGGCCGCATCCAGCCGTCGTTCCCGATGTTCGGCACCCGCGAGTATTTCCTGCGGAGCCGCGCCGCCTTCCTCGAGCGCAACGGCACGAGCAAGATGGTGCTCCACATGACCAACAACATGATCATCCCCTGGGTGGGCGCGGCCGACGTGGCGTACGACGGCGAGCACCACGTGATCTACCCGGAGATGAAGAAGGACTTCATGGACTTCTGGAGCCTGGAGCGGCTGCGGGTGGACTTTCCCGGCCAGTGGGGCGTGGCCGTGAACTTCATGCACGAGTACCAGGGAGACTGGCAGCAGGATCCGGTCGTCGAGCAGGCCGCCTATCGGGCCTACATGGCGGCGGTGATGCTCCACGACGCCCTGCCGACCGGCAACCACAACGGCCACGCCCGCGAGCTGATCGCGATGCGGAAGCAGTTCGGGATCGGGGCCGACGACGTCACGTTCCTGCCTTATTGGGACGAGACGGGCCTGGCGGCCAAGGGCGAGGCGATCAAGCTCGCCGGCTGGAAGCGGCCCGATCGGCTGCTCCTGTTGGTGGCGAACTTCGGCGAGCGGCAGGAGGCGGTCGTCACGCTCGATCCGGCCAAGCTCGGCTGGGGCGGCGCGACGCTCGCCGTCTCCGACATCGAGCGAGGCTTCAAGCACGAGACGACGCGGCAGGTGGCGAAGACGCCCGCCGAACTCGACGCCGACCGCGGGCGGTGGGAGGCCGCCGAAAAGCAGCGGCTCGAGAAGGCCGGGCAGGCCCACGCCCGCCAGGTCGAGAACCTGAAGAAGGCCGGCAAGCCCGAGCCCCCCGCGCCCGATCTCACGCCCAAGCCGTTCAAGCCGAATCCGATGCGATCGGAGAAGGTGGTCGCCTGGGACGGCGACGCCGCCGCCCCGCCGAAGCTCAACGGCACGACGCTCACCGTGCCGGTCGAGCGGCACAACTACCGGCTGCTCGTGATCGAGAAGCGATAGACAATCGCAAGGATCGACGCCGCCGCAGGCCGGCCGCCAGCGCCATGCCGCCGGCGGCGAAGAGCGCGAGTGTGCCGGGCTCGGGCACGACGATCACAAGGGTGCCGGTGGTGGCGTTGAACTCGAGCGACTGGCCGCCGGCGGTTTCAGACGATTTCCAGAGAT
>JBBAVU010000156.1:0-6936 GCA_040397565.1 Pirellulales bacterium
CGGTTCTGCACCCACTCGAACCAGCTCGCCGTCACGCCGCCCGAGTTGGCGAGGATGTCGGGCAGCGAGATGATCCCCTTCGACTCGAAGATCGCGTCGGCCTCCGGCTCCACCGGCGCGTTGGCCGCCTCGATGATGATCGGGGCGCGAACGGCCGCGGCGTTCGCGGCCGTGAGCACGCCGCCGAGCGCGGCGGGGATGAGCACGTCCACGTCCATCGCGAGCAGTTCGGCATTGCTGATCTCATCGCCGCCGGTGAAGCCCTCGAGCCGACCGCGGTTGGCGTTGGCATGCCGCAGAAGCGCGAGCACGTCGAGCCCCTCGGCGCGGTGAAACCCGGCCGCCGCGTCGCTCACCGCCACGATCCGGCACTCCGCGTCGTGGAGGAACTTGGCGGTGTGCGTGCCGACGTTGCCGAAGCCCTGGATCGCGACACGGGTGCCGGGCAGCTTCTTCCCGCGGCGGCTCAGGAGCTTCGTCGTGAGGATGCCCACGCCACGGCCCGTCGCCTCCTCGCGGCCGGCGATGCCGTGGTACTCGACCGGCTTGCCCGTCACGCAGGCCGGCGAGAAGCCGTGGTACTTGCCGTACTGGTTCATGATCCAGGCCATCGTGTCGGAGCTCGTGCCCATGTCGGGGGCCGGGATGTCGACGTCGGGCCCGAAGAGGTCGTGGATCGCGTCGACGAAGCGGCGGGTGATCCGCTCGAGCTCGTGACGGCTCCGGGCCGCCGGGTCGAGGGCGATGCCCCCCTTCGCGCCGCCGTAGGGAATGTCCACGACCGCCGTCTTCCATGTCATGAGCGAGGCGAGGGCCCGAACCTCGTCGAGATCGACCTCGTGGTGGTAGCGGAGGCCGCCCTTCATCGGGCCGCGGGCGTCGTTGTGTTGCACGCGGTAGCCGATGAAGGTCGTGAGTTCGCCCGAATCGAGCTCCACCGGGATCTGCACCTGCACTTCCCGCTTCGCCGTGAGCAGGAGCTTCCGCATGTTGTCGGAGAGGTCGAGCTCGTCGGCAGCCCGGTCGAAATAGATGCGGGTGGCTTCGGTGGAACGCATGGGAATCCCTTCCGGTGTATCGGGCCTCTCGGAGCAAGAATCGTAGCCACGCCGACGCTTCGGCGAAAGCCGCGACAAACGCTAGGATGATGGGGTATCCCGACACCAGCATCCATGTCCACCGCGAAGACGAAGCCACAGTCCGCCGCCGATTTCTGGAGCCTCGTCGCCGGGAGCCGCCTCCACGACCCCGCGCAGCTGGCAGCCCTGCAGTCGGCCTTCACCTCCTCGGCGGCCGGCACGGCACAGAATGCCGCGGCGGCCGCGGAGTGGCTCGTCTCGCAGAAGCAGCTCACGGGCTGGCAGGCGCGGCGACTCATGCGGGGAGATGCCGGCCCTTTCACGATCGGCGACTACCGACTGCTCGAACGGATCGAATCGCCCGTGGGGGCGATCCTCCTTCGGGCGGTGCACGTGCCGTCGGCGAGGCATGTCGTCGTCGCGATGCTCGAACGCGGCCGATGCCGGGACATCGTGGCCTGGACCGCCATCGTGCGGCGGACCGCGATCGCCCACCATATGGCCGACCCGATGTTCTCGAAGACGTGGGCCCTCGAGCAGATCGACGGCAACCGGATCATCGTCTGCGAGGACACCGCGGGGCCGACGCTTCTCGCCGAGGTCGCGAAGCGGGGCGGGCTGCCCGTGCAGGAGGCCGGCTGGATCACGCTGTCGCTCGCCCGTGCCGTCGCGGAACACCATCGGGCTGCCGGGGTCCACGGGGCGATCTCGCTCGATTCGCTCCGTCGCGATCCGCAGACCGGCGGGGTGCGGCTGCTGCAGTATCCGCTCGTGGGAGACCCGCACGCCTCGCCTCCCCGCGTTCCGCTCGAGAACCCCGAGGCGGTCTCCAAGATGGGAACGCAGGTCGCCTTTCTCGCACCGGAATGCATCCTCAGCGGCGGAACGCTCGACGAGGCGTGCGACGTCTACGCGATCGGATGCGTGCTGGCATCACTCGTCACCGGGAGCGTGCCGGGCTGGAAGGGCTCCGCCGAGGCGACGCTCACCCACGCCGCCACCCGCGGCTTCGATCCTCCGGGCCCGCCGGAGGTTCCGCTCGAGGTGGGCACGCTCGTCGGCTACCTCGCCGCCCGCGATCCCGCGCAGCGATACGCGACCGCGGCCGACGCCGCCGCGGCGATCGCCGCATGCTTCGGCTTTCCCGACGCGGCCACCCCGGAGCCGGCCAAGACCGCGGAGGGCGATCCCTTCGCGTTGACGGCGAGTGCGGCCCCGTCGCCGCAACCCGCCATCGCCGTGGACGTCGCCCCCAGGCCCGTGCCCTCCCGACCGCTGCCCGGCGGCGTGGTCGGCGACGCGACGCGGCGGGCCCGAAAACGGGCCGCAATCTTCCGGGCCACCGTGGCCGGGCTCGCCGCGGCGTTGCTTGCGGGCGTGATGGTCTTCGCGCTCCGCGGGCAGCGGGATGGGGAAGCCAGTCGCCGGCGGGACGGCACGACGTCCGTGGCGAAGAAGGACGCGAAGAAGACCCTGCCTGTCGTCGATGAGCCCGTCGAGGAGGAGGAAGAGGAATATGAAGAGACCGAGGAAGCCGGCGACATGCAGGCTGCCAACGACGAGATCGCGACCAAAGAGCCGCCCTCGGGCACCGTGTCGCCGAAGCCCGTGTCGCCGAAGCCCGTGCCGCCGAAGGTGGTGAGGGTGGACGACTCGGAGGCGCTCTGGGACGCGCCGACGCACGCGGGCCCCCCATCGCTCGACTACTTTCCTCCCGGCTCGCAGGTGATGCTGCTCGTTCGGCCGGCGGACATCCTCGCCACCGACGAGGGAGCCCGCTTCGTCAAGGCGGTCGGCCCGGCGGCGGAGGCGGCGGTCCGCGAAGCCGCGGCGATCTGCGGCTGCGAACCTTCGGGCATCGAGCGAATCCTCGCCGGCTGGCAGGTCGACGAGAAGGGGGCGACGCTCGCAGCCTTCGCGTTCGAACTCGCCGAGCCGATCGACGCCGCGAATCCGCCCGCCGCCTGGAAATCGACGAAGACGGAGGCGGTGGGCGAAGAGACCGTCCATCGCGGCACGAAGCTCGCGATGGCCCTGCCGAAAGCCCGCGGCGGGCGGTTGCTCGTCGCCGCCCCCCCGGATCTGCTCGCGCTCATGCTCGAGACGCAGGGGGCGCCGCAACTGACGGCCGACATGCAGCGGCTCGCCGAGCACCTCGACGCGAGCCGGCACCTCGTGCTCATGGGATCGCCCGCGTTCCTGGAAAACGACGGCCGCGACATGCTCTCCGGCCCGCTCGGGCGGCTTGCCGAGCCGGTGGCGAGATTCTTCGGAACCGGCGTGCATGCGGCGGCGGTTTCACTCCACTTCGGCGACAGTTCCTCCTACGCCGAGATCGTGGCGGTGCCCCCCCGGGACATCCAGCCGCCGGCCCTGGCGGAGTCGCTGGCGAGGAACGTCGTCTCCCTGCCCGACGAGGTGGAGGAATACATCGCCTCTCTCGACCTGCACCCCTACGGCCGCAAGCTCGTCAACAGGCTGCCGGCGATGGTGCGGATCGTGGAGGCGAACCTCCGGAAGGGCGCCGACGACACGGTCGCCGTCGTCAACTGCCACCTGCCGCCGACCGCTCCGCACAACCTCGCCCTCGCCACGGAAATCGCGCTCGAACAGCGGCCGGGCGCCGCGGTCGCGGCGGCGGGCGGCGCGGCGCAGGGGGGCACAGGGCAGGGAGGTGCGAAGGGTGCTGCCGAAGCCCTCGCGAAGAAGATCTCGCTCTCGTTCCCCCGCGACAGCCTCGACCGGACGATGCAGACCATCTCCGAGGAGATCGGCGTGCCGATCGAGATCCTCGGCGGCGACCTCCAGCTGAAGGGCATCACGCAGAACCAGTCGTTCGGCCTCGACGAGCGGGACCAGACCGTCGACGCGATCCTGCGGACGATCCTCATCAAGGCGAACCCCGACGGCCACCTCGTCTACGTCATCCGTAAGAAGGACGGCGCGGAATCGATCGTGATCACGACCCGCGAGGCGTGCGAGAACCGGAAGGAACCGATCCCGGAAGTTTTCAGGAAGAAACCATGATCATCGTCATGCAGCCGGGCGCAACGCCTGCCGAACTCGCCGCCGTCGTGGGCCGGGTCGAGTCGATGCGGCTGAAGCCGCACGTCATCCAGGGGACGGAGCGGACGGTCGTGGCCGTAATCGGCGACGAGCGAAACGCGACCGGCGCCGGCTTCGAGACGCTCCTCGGCGTCGCGAGCGTCATGCCGATCCTCGCCCCCTACAAGGTCGCCAGCCGGGAGGTGCAGAAGGAGCCGACGGTCGTGCGGGCCGGCCCGCTGACCATCGGCGGAACAAGCGTCGGGGTGATCGCGGGCCCCTGCTCGGTGGAGAGCCGCGAGCAGATCCTCGAGACGGCGAGGGCGGTCAAGAGGCTCGGGGCTTCGGGCCTGCGGGGGGGCGCGTTCAAGCCCCGCACGAGTCCCTACGCCTTCCAGGGTCTCAAGGAGCAGGGGCTGGAACTGCTCGCCGAGGCGAGGGCGGAGACGGGCCTGGCGATCGTGACGGAGGTCGTGGCCCCCGAGGACGTGCCGCTCGTCGCGAAGCATGCCGACGTGCTCCAGGTGGGAGCCCGCAACATGCAGAACTACCGCCTGCTCGAGGCGGTCGGCCGGACGCAGGTGCCGGTGCTCCTGAAGCGGGGGCCGGCGGCCACGCTGGAGGAGCTGCTGCTCGCGGCCGAGTACATCCTCGACGCGGGGAACCGGCAGGTGATGCTCTGCGAGCGGGGCATCCGCACGTTCGAGGCGCACACGCGGTTCACGCTCCCCCTGGCCAGCGTGCCCTGGCTCCACGCCCGAACGCACCTTCCGGTCGTCGTCGACCCGAGCCACGGCACGGGCCACGCCGATCTGGTGGCGAGCCTGGCCGCGGCGAGCGTCGCCGCCGGCGCCGACGGCCTCATCATCGAGGTGCATCCCGACCCGAAGGCCGCCGCGAGCGACGCGGCGCAGACGATCGACTTTCCGGCCTTCGAGCGGCTCATGGAGACCTGCCGCCGCGTCGCCGCCGCGGTCGGCCGCCGACTCTGACGCCTCCCGCGGCCCCCCTTCCCAACCCTCCCGCCGAACGAGGCAGGGCAATCCAGGGAGCCTACGCGGGCCACGGGGCTTCTCGCGGCGGTGGCGAGCCCCGGCTGCCGGGGGTTTTTCGTGGATTCACTGGGGTGCTTTGACGATCTCTTCCGGATGCGTCGGTCGTACGGGTCGCGTAGACGGCGCAACCTTTGCGGCGAACCGTTCAAGAGATCGATCGATGGCGAAGCTTTCAGGCCAAGGCCGCGCGATCATCGCCATCGGCTGCGCGATTGCATGCCTGTGCGGCCTCACGCGGGCCGCGATCGCGCAGCCCCCCGTCGAATTCGTCGTTTTCGCGGGGGACGCCGACGCCCCCGCGATGCAGCTGCCGAGCGCCGCCGCACGTCTCGGCTCGTTCGACGATGTGTCGGAAGCCGTCCAGGCCGACCGCGTGAGGATCGCCGAACTCGAGACCAGGCTCGAGCAGCTTGAGCAGCAGTCCGCCAAGTCGGCTGCGAAGAAGCCGGAGGGTGACGACAAGGCCGACAAGCCCGCGAGCACGAAGCCGGAGACGCACGTGGTGGGAAGTGATACGAAACTTTCCACGAAGTGGGCCGACGCCTTCCAAGCCGAATCCGCCAACAAGGATTTTCGCGTGAAGATCGGCGGCCGCACCCAGGTGGATGCCGTCGCGTTCTCCGCCGGACCGGGCCCCAACCAAGCTCCGACCGAGGCCGGCCTCGTGCCGGAACTGGCCGACACCGTCGACCTGCGCCGCGCGCGGTTCCGCGTCGAGGGCCGGATGTACGAGGTCTACGACTGGGCCTGCGAGTACGACTTCGTCAACCAGATCAACGTCAACAACGAGACGTATCCGACGGAGCGAGACTCGGGCCCACTGACGGCGGTGACCGACCTCTGGCTGCAGATCCGCGAACTACCGGTGCTCGGCATCGTCCGCGTCGGCAACCAGAAAGACCCGTACGGCTACGAGCATCTCACGAGCAGCCGCTGGCTCAACTTCATGGAGCGGTCGTTCAGCCAGGACGCCTTCGAGGGACCGTTCAACAACGGATTTCTGCCCGGCATCCAGATTTTCAACAACAACGAGGAAGGCAATCTCGCCTGGCAGATCGGAGAGTTCAAGAACACGACGAACCCCTTCGGCTTCTCCAATTCCAGCGGCGGCAGCATGACCGTCGGGCGGCTGGTCTACCTGCCGGTGTACGCGGACGAGGGACGCCAACTCCTCCACGTCGGGCTCTCCGGCCGGACGATGGAGCCGCGAAGGCAATACGCTTCATTCGATTCCAAGACGGGCCTGCCGATCGGCGAGCAGTTCAGCGGCGTTCGATTCCGCAGCCGCGGCGACATCCGCAACGGCCCCCCCGGCCCGCTCAACTCGATCTATGCCGACAGCGGCCTGCTCGCCGGCAACTGGCAGAACATGATCGGCCTCGAACTCGTCGGCAACAACGGCCCCTGGTCGTTCCAGTCGGAGTATTTCGGCTCGTGGCTCTACAACGCCCGCACGACGGACGCGGGGCCGGTGATCACCAACGGATACCAGCCGAAGCCGGGCACGTCGGTCGGCACCGTCTACTTCCAGGGAGGGTACGCGGAGGTCCTCTACTTCCTGACCGGCGAGAGCCGCACCTACTCGCGGATCGAGTACCGCTTCGATCGCCCGATTCCTCGCAACAATTTTTACGTCATCCGCGGCGGTGGGTCGGGCCGCCGCATCAGCCTCAGTGAAGGAGCCTGGCAGCTGGGCTTGCGGTACAACTACCTCTGCCTGAGCGACGGCGAGGTGAACGGCGGCGTGCTCAACGGCA
>JBBAVU010000157.1:0-6887 GCA_040397565.1 Pirellulales bacterium
ATTGGCTTTTCGAAGGCGACCAAGGAGCGAGGCTCCGGGGGGTTCGGGGCTGCCCCCTATCCCCTCGCCGGACGTTCGCTGCAGGTCAAACGTGCTGGGTTCGGGGCTGCCCGTATGCCCTCGCCGGACGCTCGCTACGCACATCCTGTGCTCCGCTCGCTCGGATGCAGACTTCGCTCCGCAATCCTTGCTTCGCTTGTCTGCATACGCCGTCTCGGGCACACGGGCAGCCCCTCACGGTTGTTGCTTTGGGCTGCGTAGGATGATTTTCTCTGGAGCCGCTAGACTTCTCGCGACGTATGACACGAAAAAAACCCGCCGCGTCGCCCCCTGAAGTCCGTCCCGCGACGCTCCTGCCGCCGAGCCGCGTGCTCGTGACCGTCGCGTCGCTGCTTGCGGCCACGGCGCTCGTGCGGGCGGGGCTGCTCGAGCCGCTCGTCGGCAGCATCGTCGACATCGCCGTCCAGAACATCATTTCGCTCATCCTCGCGTTCACGGCGGTCGTGTCGGTGCTCGTCTGGTTCGTCCGTGAGAGCGGCCAGCCGGCGGCCTTGCGGTGGGGCCTGCTCGGGGGGATCGCAGCGGCGGTCGTCGCGGGCGTGGCGACGCTGCGGGTCGAACGCGTGAGCGGCGACATGGTGCCGCAGTTCGCCTGGAAGTGGAGCCCCGCGCGGGATCGGCTCTTGCCGCGGGCCGAGCCGGCGGGTGGGACCGATGGCAGCCGGGCCGGCAACGCATGGAAGCCGGACGAGCGGGCCGATTTCCCCCGGTTCCTCGGGCCCCGTGGCGACGCGGGCGTCGATGCGATCGCGATCCCGGCGACGGCAGAAGCGTTCACAGAGCTGTGGCGGCGGCCGATCGGCGCGGGCTGGGGCGGCTTCGCCGTCTGCGACGGCCACGCGGTCACGCTCGAGCAGCGGGGAAGCGAGGAAGTGGTCGGCTGCTACTCGCTCGAGACCGGCGAGCCGGAGTGGAGCGTGGCGGTGCAGACGCGGCATGAGACCGTGCTCGGCGGCGTGGGGCCGCGATCGACGCCGACGATTCGTGACGGCATCGTCTACTCAACGGGGGCGACCGGCTGGCTCCACGCGATCGACGGGGCGACCGGCAAGGTCGCCTGGCGGAAGAACGTGCTCGGCGATCTCGGGATCGACGGCGACGCGCACCGCGGGGCCGTCGCCTGGGGCCGCGCGGGCTCGCCGCTCGTCACGGCGTCGCTCGTGATCGTGCCGGGCGGGGGGCCGCTTGCCGACGGTGGCGGCGCGGTATCGCTTGTCGCCTACGACCGCGCGACGGGAGATCGGGTCTGGACCGGGGGCGACGAGCAGATCAGCTACGCGTCGCCGATCCTCGCGAGGCACGCCGATCGCGACGTCGTGCTCGCGGTGAACGAGGCGAGCGTCGCGGCCCACGATCCGCTCGACGGCCGGCGGCTCTGGTCGTTCCCCTGGCCGGGCCATTCGAATTCCGACGCCTCCTGCTCGCAGCCGCACCCGCTCGACGGGGGCCGCGTCTTCATCTCGAAGGGCTACGGGATCGGCTCGGCGGTATTCGAGCCCACGGCCGATTCCGACCCGCCCGCCTTCCGTCCGGCGTGGGCGGAGCCTGGACTGCTGAAGACAAAGTTCACGAACGTGGCGATCCGCGACGGCCATGCCTACGGGCTCTCCGACGGCATTCTCGAGTGCGTGCGTCTCTCCGACGGCAAACGGATCTGGAAGGGGGGCCGTTACGGGCAGGGGCAGGTCTTGCGGGTGGGCGACCTGCTCGTGGTGCAGGCGGAGTCGGGCGAGGTGGCGATCGCGGACTGCTCGCCGCAGAAGCTCCGCGAACGCTGCCGAATCGCGGCCCTCGACGGCCAGACCTGGAACAACCCCTGCGTCACCCGCGGCCGGCTGCTCGTGCGGAACGCCGAGGAGGCGGCCTGCTATGCGTTTTCCGTGGAGGCGGCGGGCGCGAGCGAGGCGTCGAAATGAGCGATCTCTCCGGCCAGACCGTGCTCGTCACGGGCGGAACCCGTGGCATCGGTCGGGCGGTGGCCCTTGCGCTCGCGGCCGATGGCGCGCGGGTGGCCGTGCACGGCCGCAGCGAGGCGAACGCCGCCGAGGTGGCCTCTCGGCTCGGCGCCGCGCATGCGGGCACGTTCCTCGCCGACCTCGCCGAGGCCGACGCCGCGGAATCGCTCGTGGAGGAAGCGACCGCCGCGGTGCCCCGGCTGAATGCCGTGGTGCTCGTGGCGGGCGTTGACGTGCTCACCGGCGAGCCGGCGAAATGGCCCTTCGAGCGGAAGCTCGAGGAGCTTTTGCGGGTGGACGTGGTGGCCACGATGAAGCTCGCGCGGGCGATCGGCCGCTGGATGCACGACCGCGAGGGCGGCTCGATCGTCACGATCGGCTGGGACCAGGCCCATGCCGGCATGGAGGGAGACAGCGGCGAACTCTTCGCGGCGGTGAAGGGGAGCGTGATGGCCTTCACCAAAAGCCTCGCGCGGTCGCTCGCGCCGAAGGTCCGCGTGAATTGCGTCGCCCCCGGCTGGATCCGCACGGCCTGGGGCGAGAACGCGAGCGAGGCATGGCAGCGGCGGGCCGTCCGCGAGAGCATGCTCGGCCGCTGGGGCACGCCCGAGGACATCGCCCACGCGGCGGCGTGGCTCGTCTCGAGCGACGCGGCGTTCGTCACGGGGCAGGTGCTCGCCGTCAACGGCGGTTTCCGCCGGGCGTAGGTTCGGCCTCCGCTCGCCGATCCCGCGTCCCGCGGGGCCGCTTGGGTATGATTCAGGGCATGAACGCGGCCCGCGAACGCATCCATTTCGTCACCGGCAAGCTCGCGGAGCCCTCGCTCCTGATGGTGCTCGAGCCGCTCTCGAAGCGGGCCGGCTTCGACTACACCGTGCAGGTGCTCAACATCACGGTGGCGGCGCTCATGACCACCTCCTGGATCGCCCGCAAGCTCGCGGTGCCCGATGGCACGTCGCGGGTGATCATCCCGGGGCTCTGCCGGGGCGACCTCGCGGAGCTCGAGGCCGCGGCGGGCGTGCCGGTCGAGCGGGGGCCGGCCGACCTGCGGGCGCTCGCGGAACACTTCGGCCAGGACCGCCGCGATCGCGAGGGCTACGGTTCGTTCGACATCGAGATCATCGCGGAGATCAACCACGCGCCCCGATTCTCCGCCGACGAGCTCGTCGCGGAGGCGCGGCGGCTGGTGGCCGACGGCGCCGACGTGATCGACGTCGGCTGCGATCCGGGGAGCGTGTGGGCCGGAGTGGACGACGCGGTGAAGCGGCTCGTGGCGGAAGGATTCCGCGTGTCGATCGACAGCTTCGAGCCGCGCGAGATCGCGGCGGCCGCGCGGGCCGGCGCTTCGCTCGTGCTCTCCGTGAACTCGACGAACGTGGCCGCGGCCGCCGACTGGGGCGTCGAGGTGGTGGCGGTTCCCGACGTTCCGGCGACGCTCGAGGGGCTCGACGAGACGCTCGAGCGGCTCGCGGTGGAGGGGGTGCGGCACCGCATCGACCCGGTGCTCGAGCCGATCGGCTTCGGGTTCGCCGAGAGCCTCGGCCGCTACCTCGACATCCGCCGCAGGTATCCCGAACACGAGATGATGATGGGCATCGGCAACCTCACCGAGCTCACCGACGTCGATTCGGCCGGCGTCAACACGCTCCTGCTGGGCTTCTGCCAGGAGGCCGGCATCCGCTCGGTCCTGACGACGCAGGTGATCCACTGGGCGGGTTCGAGCGTGAAGGAGTGCGACCTCGCACGCCGGCTCGTCCACCATGCCGTCACCCGCCGCACGCTGCCGAAGCACCTCGAGCCGGGGCTCGTCACGCTCCGCGGCGGCAAGCCCCGCAGTCACGGGCAGGAGACGCTCGACCGCCTCGCCGTCGTGATCCGCGACCCAAACTTCCGGCTCTTTGCCGAGCGCGGCCGCATCCACCTCGTCGGGGCGGGGATCCATCTCGAGTCGCGCGACCCATTCGAGCTCTTCGAGGCCCTTTCGCTCGCCGGGCGGGATGACGTCGATCCCTCCCATGCGTTCTATCTGGGGTATGAAATGGCGAAGGCGGCGACGGCGCTCACCCTCGGCAAGGATTACCGCCAGGACCAGCCGCTCGACTGGGGCCACCTCACCGAGCCCGAAATCGGCCACGGGCCGTCGCGGTACGCCGCCGAGGTCGCCGCGAAGCATGCTTCATCAAAAGCAGGAACCGTCGCCGAGTGACCGCCTCCAACTCTCCAGGCATGCCGCGCGGAATCGTCGAGCGCCGCTGGTGCACCGCGTCGGGCGCGGTCGTCGCCGAGCTGCGTCCGGACGTCTCGCCGCGATGGCTCTTCGAGCGGCTCGCGGGCCGCGCGGGGCTGCTCTTCCTCGACAGCTGCAGCGACGCGCAGGGCGAAGCGGCGCCGGGGCCGGCCGGCGGGTTCGCCGCGGGCCTGGCGAGGTATTCGTTCGTCGCGGCCGATCCGATCGACGTGCTCACGGTCGATGGCGGTGGCGTGCGCGACGGGGCCGCGGCTGCGATCGCGGAGCTTCGCTCGCGGCTTGCGGCGGTTGAAGCCGTGACGATCCCGGGGCTGCCTCCCTTCCAGGGCGGCTACGCGGGGCTCTTGGGATACGAGTTCGGTCTCGCGCTCTTGGGGTTGGCTTCGCCGGCCGGTGAGGCCGCGGCGGTTCCGGCGGTGGTGCTGAACGCCTACGACGTCGTGGCCGCCTTCGACCACGAATCGCGATCCGGCTGGATCATCTCGCAGGGGCTCGCCGCATCGGGCGGGCTGCCCCGCGGGCCCGTCGCCCGCCGCGGGCGGGCCGAGGCGAGGCTCGCGTCGTTCCTGGCCATGGTGGAGGAGGGGCCGCTGGCGATCGCGTCTCCCGTGGCGCGGGGGCCTGCCGTCGGCGGCCATCCACTGCCCGCCCATCCCGCGATCGTCTCCTCGCACTCGCGGGCCGACCACGAGACGATGGTCCGCCGGGCGATCGAGTACGTGCGGGCCGGCGACATCTTCCAGGTGAACCTCGCGCAGCGGCTGGCGACGACGTCTCCCTGCGATCCGGTGTCGCTCCATCTGGCGGCGCGGCGGATCAATGCCGCCCCCTTCTCGGCGTTCCTCGATCTCGGGGAGGGCCGCGCGATCCTGAGCAGTTCGCCCGAGCGGTTCCTGCAGGTGACCCGGGGTGTCGTGCGGATGCACCCGATCAAGGGCACTCGTCGGATGACGCGACGGCCCGAGGCCGACCTCTTTGCCGGCGACGATCTCGGCGGCAGCGCCAAGGACCGCGCGGAGAACGTGATGATCGTCGATCTCGTGCGGAACGACCTGTCGCGGGTCTGCACCGCGGAGAGCGTCCGCGTGGAGGCGCTCTGCCGGCTCGAGCGGTACGCCTACGTGCAGCACCTCGTCTCCGTGGTCGCGGGGCGGCTGGCGAGGGGCCGGACGGCGGTCGATGCGATCCTCGCGGCCCTGCCCGCGGGGAGCGTGACGGGCGCGCCCAAGCATCGCGCCTGCGAGATCATCTCGGAGCTCGAGAGCATCCCGCGGGGGCCCTACTGCGGGTCGATCGGCTACGTCGGCTTCGACGGCACGGCCGACTGGAACCTGCTCATCCGCACGTTCGTGGCCTCCGGCGGCGGGCTGACGTTCTCGGTCGGCGGCGGCATCACCGCCGCGAGCGATCCGGCGGCCGAATACGACGAGACGCTCCACAAGGCCGAGGGCCTGATCCGTGTCCTCGACGCCGTGGCGTCGGAGCCGAAATCGGCGGAAGCGGCGGGGGTGGCGCCGTGATCGTGCTCGTGGACAACCGCGACAGCTTCGTCCACAACCTCGCGAGGTATCTCGCGAGGCTCGGCGCGGGCGTGACGGTCGTGCCGGCCCACGGTTCGACCCCGGGGGACATCCGTGGGCTTTCGCCGCGGGGCATCGTCGTCTCGCCGGGGCCGTGCACGCCGGCGGAGGCGGGCTGCTCGATCGACGTCATCCGCAATCTCGGCGGCGAACTTCCGCTGCTCGGCGTCTGCCTCGGCCACCAGGCGATCGCGGCGGCCTTCGGCGGAAGCATCGTGCGGGCGAAGGAGCCCGTGCACGGTCGGACGAGCCTCGTGCACCACGAGGGAGCCGGTGTGCTCTCGGGGCTGCCGAGTCCGTTCGCCGGCTGCCGCTACCATTCGCTCGTCGTCGAGGAGCGGTCGCTGCCGGCATGCCTCCGCGTGACCGCCCGCGACGCCGACGGCACCGTGATGGCGATCGAGCACGAGTCGGGCCGGATCCACGGCGTGCAGTTCCATCCCGAGTCGATTCTCACCGACCACGGCTTCGCGGTGCTCGCGAACTTCCTCGAACTGTGCGGCCTGCCGCGGCCGTCGGAGCTGCCGACGATGACGTCGGAGGGGCGGGCATGATCCTCGAGGGAATCGTGACGACGACCGGCGCCGACGGCGGCATCCACGTCGCGGCGATGGGGCCGCACGTCGACGAGGGCGACCTCGACCGCTCCTCGGGGCAAATCCGCCGTCTTGCGCTCAAGCCGTTCGTTTCGAGCGTGACCCACGCGAACCTCGTGCGGCACGGCGAGGGCGTCTTCCATCTCACCGACGACGTGCTCCTGCTGGCCGAGGTCGTGACCGGATCGCTCTCGTCGCCGCCGGCGAGCCGCGCGGCCGAACTTGTCGCGGGCTTCGTTCTCGAGGGGGCCTGCATGGCCCACGAGTTTCGCGTCGTCTCCGCCCGCAGCGACGGGCCGCGGGCGACGTTCGAGGCGGAGGTCGTCGCGACCCACGCGCTGCGTCCGTTCGTGGGCTTCAACCGGGCGGCCGGCGCGGTCGTCGAGGGGGCGATCCTCGTGTCGCGGATCGGGATCCTCGAGATCGGCGAGATCCGCCGGCAGATGGA
>JBBAVU010000158.1:0-6875 GCA_040397565.1 Pirellulales bacterium
TCCATCGCATCCTCGACGAGCGCCCGGCAGGTCTCCGGCCGGCCGGCGGTGACCCTGGCGAACTTCGCGTAGGCCTGCAGGCCCGCCAGCATCACGGCCGAGACGGGACCGGGCGTGTTGGCGCACAGCGCCATTGCCTCCCCCACCTTGCCGGCGGAGAGCAGTTCGAGCACCTTCGACCGCAGCGACCGCGAGTCGACCTTGTCGTTGCGGGAGAAGGCGATCCAGCGGTCGATGACGACAGCCACGGCGAGCACGCTCTGCAGCATGAGCGGCACCATCATCGAGCCGCCCTTGATGATCGTTTCAAGCATGTGAGGGGTTTCCTGGGGACGTCGGGGCAAGTGGGGGGGCGAGTGCGAGCAGCGCCCGCGCGAGAAGCGGGTCGAGCCGGACCGGCGGGATGGACGGGCCGGAGGCGACGGGCGGAAAGCCGAGTTCGCCCGTGACATGGTTGTAGACCGCGCGTGAAACCGCGGTCAGCGGCAGCCGGATCAGCGTCGGCCGCGGGCCGGCCGCGGCGAGCACGAATCGATCGCCGACGACCGCCGCCCAGACCTGGCCGCCGCGGAGCCAGCCGCCGGTGTCGATCCGTGTCGCCGAGGGGACAGCGAACCGCACGGGCAGACCGCCGAGCCCGTGGGCGTCGAACAGGCTGCGCAGGGCGGCGGGCAGGGCCTCCGGTTCGCCGGAAGTCAGCATGGCTGTCATTTGCCGTCCCGCTCCATCTCGCCCTCGACCTTTACCATCGCGTCTTCCGTGAGCCGGCCGCGAGCGAACTTGGCCCACTTGCTCTCGGGGTAGTCCCAGGTGAGCTTCTTGAAGTTTTTGTAGGCCTTCGCGAGTTCCTTCTCCTGCATGCAGACGTCGCCGGCCCAGTACATCGCCTCCGCGGCGAGGTCCTTCTCGGTCTGCGGATCCTTGGCGATCCCCTCGAAACCCGTGAGAGCCCGCTTGAAGTCCTTCGCCCGCAGGTAGCACTGGGCCGAGAGCATCCGCGTCTTGTTCGCGAGCGAATGCCGGGGGAACCGCTCGCTCAGGCGGCCGAAGACCTCGGCGGCCGTCGTGAACATCTCCCGGCCCTTGATCGCCACCTTCTCCTTCTCGACCGGATCGGTCTGGGCGGCCGACTCCTCGTCGAGTTGCTTCCCCTTCGCGAGGAAGTATTGGCCGAGGCGGGCGATCGTCTCGGCCACCAGCTCGTTGTCGGGGTAGCGGTAGGAGAGCTTGACGTATTCTTCGCAGGCCTGGTCGATGTCGCCGAGGGTCTCGAGCACGAGCGCCTTCTTGTACTGGCTCTTCGGGGCATACTCGCTGTCGGGATGGCTCGACACGATGTCGGTGAACCGGGCCACCGCGTCGAGGGAGTGCTGTCGCTTGACGTCCTCGTTGGCCGCCTCCTTGGAGAACTCGTAGGAGAGGTTGGCCAGGAGGTAGTCGGCCTGCGCCCGGGCCTCGGTGTCGGGGTAGTCGCGAATCGCTTCTTCCAGCAGCTTCTTGCCCTGCGCGATCTCGCGGCGGGCCAGGCTCTCCTGGCCGAGTTCACGGTGCCGCTTGGCCAGTTCGAACCAGGCCTCGGCCACCGTGAACTGCGTCTGCACGGCGATCGCCGGATCGTTGAAACGCTTCGTGAAGGGCACGAGCCGGCCGTCTCCACCCTTGAAGATCTCGACCGACCGCTCGATCGCGTCGCCGGACTGCGGCTCGTAGCGAATCTTCACCGTCTCGCCGTAGGCCACCGGCAGGCCGCGGTCGGCGGCCGGGGCATCCGCCGCGGCGGGCACCTGGGCATCGCGGTAGGAAAGCTTCACCACGCCCTTGAACACGCCCGAGTGTCCGAACGTCTCGGCGAGCGGCAGCTCAAGCTCTCCCCCCCCCGATGCGGCGAGCCGCACAGTCGCCGTGTCCTTCTCGTCGGACACGTCGAGCGACGGATGGATGAGCCGCACGTGGAGGCTGTCACCGACGAACGTGCCCTGGATCGTCTCCTGGTAGCGGTCGTCCATCACGTCGAAGAGCACGTCGGACGTGAGCTTCACAGGCTGCACGATCCACCGTTCGCCGCCGTCCTTGCCCGTGGTTCGGTGGCCGACGTACACGGTGTCGTTGCCCCGCACCTGCAACAGCGGCGGCTCACGCATGGCGGCCTCGTCGTCGATCGTCGCGAGCGACTCGTCCGGCACGGGGCCGAGCTCCTTGCCCACGAGGAACGTGAATCGCCCCTCCGCGAGCGGATCGACCGCGAACCGGTTGCCGCGGACGACCACGCTGCTCACGCCCTGCGGCGGCACGATTCCACCGGCATCACCCGGAAACCGCACCAGCCGGATCGTGCCGGGAACGTCGAGCGGAAACTCCCCTTCGGCCACCGGCCGGCCGAGCTTCTCCCGGCCCGACTCGGTCTGCACGAAAATCTCCCCCTTGCTCTCGGCGCTCTTGGCGACCGCGGGCGCGAGCAATTCGACCATCAGCGGCCCGTCCACGAGCGATTGCGCGGGGCTGTCCGACTCTGCCAGCTTCTCGGGCCGCACGGCCACGATCTCGCGGGTCACGGGCACGTTCTCGCCGAACCGGCGGCCCACCTCCCGCTTCGCGGCGGCGGCCTTCTTCTCGTCCTCGTCGAGCGGCCGGCTGGCGACGTCGTAGATCCGCAGCTGGGCATCATCGGCGCCCGCCTGCTCCACGGGGCTCGTCCGCTCCCAGGGAATGCCCGGGTCGGTGTTCTCCCGGTCGATGTAGGCGACGAGCAGGTCTTCGCCCGGCGCGACCTTCAGTTCCGCGGGCCGCTGCGGCTCGCCCGCCACGGGGAAGACCGTGCCGATGAAGATGCCCGAGTGCGGCTCGGTCTCCAGGGCCTCGACGCTGATCGGCTGGCCGCGGCCCGCCTTCACCGTGAAGCTCACGCGGTCGGGCTCGGGCGTGGTGTCCATGTCGGGGTCGCCGACGAAAACCTTCACCGTGTCGCCCGGGGCGAACCGCCGCATCGGCACGTACCGCGCCCGCCTTTCGCCGCCGTAATCCTTGAACTCGACGAATGCGGCCGAAACCTCCGCGTTGGTGAACGTGGCGGTGAGGAACCGCTCCTGCGTGGCCCGCTCCTTCGTGATCACCGTCGGATCCTCGTAGAGGATCGTCAGCTTGTCGCCGGGGATGATCTCCAGCACGTCGTTCTTGGCGACGTCGAGGAAGCTCTTCACCGTCGGCAGCACCTTCTTCCCATCCGCATCGACGAGTGCCACGGCGCTGATGGCCGGCGCGTCGGTCTCGAAGTCGGCCAGCAGCAGCCGTACGACGCGGGCCCGGGTGCCCTTGGCAAAGGCCACCTCGAGCGAGGAGCCGTCGGCAGTGGCCTTGATCTCGGCGGGAAGCGTGCCGAAGGCGTCGGCGATCGTCGGATGCTTCTCGATCGAGAACGCTTCCTTTGGGATCGAAGCCGTGAACGGCGCCTCGGGGGCGTCGATGAGCACCTCGAAGTTCAGGCCCGCGTTCCGCGAGGCCTGGGCGTAGACGTCGATCCGATGCACGCCCTTCGTGAAGGCCCGCGTGATCTTCAACGGCGAGGCCCGATCCTGCGAGACCTGGCCGTCGATCGCGAACACGTAGCGGACGTTCTGCAGCCTGCCTTTCGCGTCGAGCGTGAACGAGCGGGTCTGTGCCTTGTCGAGCTCGAATCCAGCCACCCAGTGGGCCACGTACCAATCCTGGACGCCCATCGGCCCGGCATGGCCACCGAGATTTCCGTCCCACGGGCCTACGGCGAGCGACTCGAGCTTCGGCAGCACGAGCGGCGAGCCCGTGGCAAGCCGGCCCTTCTCCAGGTAATCAGCGAACTTTGCGGGCGTTTCGAGCGGCACGACCTGGCCGACGATCCGGGCGAGTTCCATCCTCGGCCCGCCGTCCCATGGCACGAACGTCGCCTTGCCGTCGGCCCGCCACTGCCCGACCGTGCGGAAATCGCGGCCGTTGAGCGAGGTCTGAACGTAGACATCCTTGAGCTTGCGGCCGGGCACGTTCGCGGTGACGTTCATCTTCCCGAGGGCCACGTTGTCGTTGAGATCGACGGCGAAGACCTTGGGCCGCTTATTGTCGGCGAGGCCGATCCACGGCGTGCCGGACGCAGGGCCAATTGCATTGTTTGGATCGTTGCCCTCCGTCGAATCGGAGGCGTAGGCCGTGGCCTGGCCGGAGCCGGTGGGCACGGTGCCCTCGAACACGCCCGAGTAGGGGCCCGTCTCCGTGAGCTTCACCACGAGACTGTCGCCGCTGGCGGTCGTGGCACGGACATCGAGCGTGTCGGGCTGGGCCGTCGTGCCGCGGTCGGCATCGACCACGCGGATGTTGACGGGATTGCCGGGCTTGATCTGGTCTTCGCTGCGGGTCGCGGCGAGCGACGTGCTCTGGGGCGCCCCCGAATCGAGCTCGAGCTTCGCCCGGATCATCTTCTCGAGCGCCCTGTTCTCCAACTCCTCCTTCGAGAGGATCGCGCCGCTGGAGGCGAAGACCTCCGAATCGGTGACGACCGTCATCGCCGCCGGCTCCTCGACGCCCTCCTTCCCCCCCGCGGCGAACGACTCTGCGAACGTGTAGCGGACGGTGTCGCCGCCGAGCAGCTGCAGGATGTGGTCTCCCTTCGAGGGTGGGCCGAGCTGGGTGGGAATCTGGCCGGTGAACCGGGTCTTCGAGTCGCCGAACGGGAAGAGGTTGAACCGCTCCTCGTCGCCGCTGGCCGTCCAGGCGCGGATCTCGATCTGGGCGGCCTTGCCGACGACGGCGAGGTTGCGGTCCTCGAGATCGACCTCGAGCGGCTTGCCGGGAATGAGGAACTTCTTGTCGCCGAGCACGCCGAGCTTCACCTTCGAGGCGACGTCGTACTTGCGGCGCAGCAAATTGAGCTTGCCCTCCAGGATCCGGCCGCCGACGTGGTTGGGCACGCGGGTGAACACCTCCTGGAGGAAGCCGGCGGCCTCCTCGATCTCCTCCTGATCGGTCTTCAAGAGTGCCAATTGATAGAAGGCCTCGGACTGGAGCCCGCGGTCCGGCCGCCGCGAGAGCTTCTGGAGCAGCTCGCGGGCGCGGTCGAACTGCCGCGTGAGTCGATCGACCTCGGCCACCCGCAGCTCGGCGTCGGCCTTGCCGGCCGTGCCGTCGAATTCCTTCGCCGCGGCGATCCGCTCGTAGAGGGCCCTGGCCTGGGCGTATTCCCGGCGAGCCAGCGCGATGTCGGCATAGGCCACCAGCAGGCCGGCCTGGGCTTCCGGCGAGAGCACGCCCGGCGACGACTCCGTCCAGGCCAGCAGCGTCTGCCCGAGCTCACGGGCCCGGTCGTAGCTGCCGGTCTCGGTGTTCTCGCGGATGAGCCAGGCGGTGAAGGCCGGATCGAGCTCCTTGTAGATCTGACCGACGATCGCAGGATTCGCGAGGTAGAGCTGCCAGGCGCCCTGCGGCTTGCCCGCGGCGAACTGCAGTTGGGATTCATAGATCGACCAACGCGGATCGCTCCGCGGAACGGGATTGCCTCCACCGAGCGTGAGCAGGGCGTCGGTGCGGATCGCCGTGAGCTGGGTGCGGGCGGCCTCGGGCAGCGAGGCTCCGAGCATCTGCATGCCGCACTCGGCGATCGCGGCCGCGATCCCGGGCTTGCCCGCCTTCGACGCGGCGGACGCGATGGAGGCGAACGGAACGGCGGCGTTGATGTTGCCGGTCTCCCGCACGATCCGCCAGAGTTCCGGGGCGATCCGCGTGAGATCCTTGTCGCGTCCGGCCGCCTGCAGCCCCTGCGCGACGGTGAAACCGACCGCTTCGTAGCCGTTGCCCCCCGACCAGACCGACGGCGACGGCGATTCGAACGCCGCGAGGAGCACGGCGAGTTCCTCCGGCTTGAGCGATGCCGCCGGAATCTGATGGACCGCGTTCAGCGATGGCAGACCACCCCGGCCTGGACCGGCCTTCCGGCGGTCGAGAAGCGTCGCGAGCTTCTTGAAATACTCCGCCCGGCCCTGCGGCGTCGCGATCGCCGCCGGGTCGCTGGGGATCGACCAGTAGCCCATGGCGCCGCCGTCGAACCGGGTCTTGCCCCAGGCCGCTTCGGCCGACTCGACCAACTTCGCCCGCGCGGCCGGAGCCGCGTAGCCCGCCGCCCGGCTGTACCAGTTGTTGACGTCGCCGGGCGACCACGAGACCGGTCGGCTCATGACGTCGGCGCGGCCGCCGGCGACGAGGACGACCGGCAGGCGGTCGTAGTCCTTGGGCGCGTTCGGCCCGGAGGCGAGTCCCGCGTAGCCCGCGAACATCTCCGCCGCCGCGGTCGCCGCCTTCTGCTTCTGGTCCTGGCTGTAGTTGAGGAAGCTCCAGTCGAGCCAGCCCTTTGCCTTCGACTCCTCGACGAACATGTCGTCGAAGAAGGATTCCGGCGGGTAGGTCTTGGCGAGCCCCTGGAACTCCTGGCGGACGAGCTGCTGGTAGCTCGTGGTGGCCGACGGACCGGCAGGGTTCTGCTTGTGGACGAGGAACGCCTTCGTGTCGATGAGCTTCGCCATCACGTCCTTGCCCGCCTCCTGGTCGTTCCATCCGGGCCCCATCTTTGAATAACGGAACCGCGTGAACAGGTCGGGCTCGAACCGGTTCGCCTGCAGATGCGCGAGGATCGCCTTGCCGATCACGGCGTTGATCTTGAGGGCCTGCGGGGCCAGTTTCTTCGGAACGTCGCTGAAGTTTCCGTTGGGGCGGCCGCTCACGAGTGCCGCGTCGATCGCCGCGATGGCTCCCGTCGGCGCCCCGGGCTGCCAGGCGGCGAGCTGGTCGGCGACCACCTCGGCCTGGAAGTCGGACGTGTCGAATCCATCGGCCGAGTTGCTCAAGATCCACCGCAGGGCCGC
>JBBAVU010000159.1:0-4121 GCA_040397565.1 Pirellulales bacterium
AGGTCGAAGCCGCGGGCGACGGCGCCGGCCCGGTCGGTGGCGTTGAGCTTCATGAAGATCGCCGTGACGTGCGACTTCACGGTCCGCTCGGCGATGCCCAGCTTGTGGCCGATCTCGAGATTCGTCCTGCCCTGCCGCATCATTCTCAGCACCTCGAGTTCGCGGGATGAGAGCAGTTCCGGCCGTGGCGGCGGCGGGGCGGGAAGGACGCCGAGCTGGATCGACTTCTGCCCCGCATGCACCCTGCGGATCACCGCGACGATCTCCTCGTGGGCCACCCGCTTCGTGAGATACGCGCTCGCCCCGGCCTCGACCGACCGGGCCGCATCGGCGGCCGACTCCGACGACGTCAGCATCAGGATCTTCGCATCGGGTGTGATCCGGCGGATCCGCTTCGTCGTCTCCACGCCATCCATGCCGCTCATGCTCACGTCGATGATCGCGACATGCGGCTGGCACTTCTGCCAGAGCTTCACCCCCTCCTCGCCGTTGTCGGCCTCGCCCACGACCACCAGATCACGCTCGAGCGCAAGCAGGTTGGCCAGGCCGGCTCGAAGCACGGCATGATCGTCGATCAGGAGGATGCGGATGCGATCGGCGGCCACGCGCGGCTCGGGGGCAGTTCGAGGGAGGAGACTAACACCAGCATTCGACCGCCGGGCCGGATTTCGGTCATGGCACGATTGGGCGATGGTCATGCGTGCACCGACGTGGCCGCCGTCGCGACGGCTTCGCCCGCGGGCACGCCCGCCGTCACGGTCGTTCCCCGCCCGGGCGCGGAATCGATCTCCAGCGTTCCGCCGAGCCGCTCCGCTCGCTCCCTCATGCCGGCGAGTCCGAAATGCCCCTGCCGCGGCCCGGCCTGCGTGCCGATCTCGAAGCCCCGGCCGTCGTCCGTGATGACGGCCACGACGCCGCCGCGGCCGTCCGCCTCGACCCGCACCTCGACCCTCCGCGGGTCGGCATGGTGCAACGCGTTGTGTAGGGCCTCCTGGATGACGAGCAGCAGATTGCCCGCCACATAGGCCGCGATCTCGTCGGCTTTGGAGTCGAAATCGATCCGCACCTTGGCCGCATGCCCCGCTCCAACGCGGCCGACGAGTTCGCGAACCGCGTCGGAAAACGTGCGGCCCTCGGTGGGCAGCGAACGCAGCGACCAGACCGTGCCGCGGAGCTGGTCGGCGGCATGCTCCACCATCTTGCGGGCCACGCTGAGATGCCGCCCCACCTCGTCGCCCGCCTCCTGGCCGAATGGCTGCGCGGCATCGCCGTTCCTCTCTCGCTCCTTCGCGTCGCACACCTTCAACTGGAACGCGATGCCCGTAACGGTCTGGAGCGCCGTGTCGTGGAGGTTCGCCGCGAGCTGGTTGCGCTCGCGGAGCGTGATCTCGTAGTCGAGCGCCGCCTTCTGACGGGCCGATTCCTCCGCAACCGCCCTCGCAGTCTGGCGGGCCACCTCGCGACGCAGGAACGTCACCCACACGACCGACGCCGCCGCGATCGCGCCGAGCAGGCCTGCCACCGCGGCGAGCCGGCCGGGCGTCCACCAGGGAGGCAGTCGCACGACGTGCACGTCTTCGAGGCCGCGCACGAGGACCACGAGCTGGCCGACCCGCGTCGCGCCATGAGTCGGGCGGGCGCCTTCCGCCGGTACGCGGGCCACCTGCACGATTCCCGTGATCTCCACGTCGCTGCCGACAACGAAACTCTCTGGCGAGGCCTCGGGTGCCTCGGCGATCTGCGCCGTGAACACCGTGTCGCCATCGGTGAGCGTGAGCACCGGTGGGGCGGCAGCCCGATCCACGGCCTCGACCCTTCCCAGGCAATGGATCAGGCAGCCGTCGTAGCTGCCCGGCCGGGCCACCTCGCCGCTGCGGCCGTGGGATTCGTTGATGCGGATGATCTCGCTCGGCTGGATGTCGAGCGGCAGCGGAGGGGAGCCGGTGGCGATTTTCCTGACGACGGACCAGCCGATCGCCCCCACGCCGCTCGACATGTCGGGGAACCCTGCCACCTCCACGCGATCCCCCGGCTGGAACGACTGCACTTCACCAGGATCTCCGGCGAGGCCGACCTGCACGCCGCCGATGCCCTCCTGCAGGTAGAGGATGCCCGGCGCCGCGAACGATACGATCCCGGTCGTCCGCAGCCGGTGGCCGCCGAGTGGCTTCGAGCGGTAGCGGGCGATGGAGCCGAGCGGTGTGAGCGGCAGTTCAAATGGCTCCTGAGACGGCGGCCGCAGCACCCGCAGGTAGTCGCGATGGGCCACGTGGAGCCCCGGAGCCACGAACTCGCCGCGGGTGTTTCGCGACGTGCTCCCCACGCCCACGACCTCCACCTCCGCATCGATGAGCATGTCGGGCCGCTCCGGCATGACGTCTTTCTCGACGTTGAGCGTGAGCCGACGGCCCGCCGTCTCGAAGACGAGCGACCATTGAAGCTGGTTCTCGCCAACCGCCTGTACGACCCCGGTTGCCCGCACCCGCCGCCCCGCGTCGCCGCCGGCGAAGAGCCGGGCGACATCGACCGGCACGGGCTCCGGCAGCGGCCGCGTGCCCATCCGCCTCACCGACTGCATCACGACCCGCGGGGCATATCCGCCTGGATCGACGAAGCCGGTCACCTCGATCTCGGCACCGACCTCCATCGGCAGCTCGGCCAAAATATCCTTCCACCGCTGGCCCGGCTTCAACGTCGGCCGCGTCGGGTCGACGTAGATCGAATCCTCACCGTCCTGGATGACCAGTGGTGCGGTGATCGTCACGACTCCACGGATGATCACGGGCCGCCGCCGGTCGAACTCCTCGATCGGGAGCGCGAGCACCTCGCCGATCGATCGCAGGGGTTCCGGCGGCTCGTCCGGCGGCGCAGCGGCGGCGAGGCATGCAAACGCCACGCTAGCCGCCACGCCCAAGGCGACAATGCGTCGATTCACGAACTCCGTTGGCGATCGTCCGGACCGTCCGGTCATGTAAAACCCCGCTGTATCTGCGGGATTCAGTGTACCCCTGCGCCAGGGCCGCCCGCCGGGCGATGCCCGATCGTACGATCCGCGTCGCCTGCCCGCGGTGATACATTCGAGTCATGGGCGAATTTCCGCACCGCCGACGCCGGCCGAAGACCCTCGCAGTTGGGATCGTCGCGTTGGGAATCGTCTGCGGCCTCGGCTCGCCGCTCTCGGCGGCCACGCCTCGCTACCGCTACGGCGACTACTGGTGGCAGGAGCAGATCCCCACCGACAAGACCGCGGTCTTGATTCATTTCGGGCCCCCGCAGGTGAGCTCGCGGGAGGTGGCGGAGACGCGGCTCGACGCCGAGAAGAAGGCCTCGGTCGAGGCGGAGTTCGAGGGGCTCGACGAGCTGGAGGCATCGGGGAAGGCGCCGCTCGGAGGCGTGGCAGCGATCGGTGTCGAAGACTCGCTGCGAAAACCGACCGCCCCGATCGCTACGCTGCCTGCCGGGAAGGTGCAGGACTTCAGCGACCAGGCGCGGATCCTTTCGCTGCCCGCGGGAGTGTCGATCATCGAAGACGGCCGGTTCGGCGCGGCCGCGGCGTTCCGCGGCGGGCCGGGGCTCTCCCTGCGGCTGCCGGAGGTCGGGTCGGTGGAGTGCTGGTTGCGGCTGGCCGCCTATCCCAAGGCCGAAACGACCGTCTTGTCGGTGGCCGGCGGGGAGTCGCGATTGATCCTTCACCCCGACGGCCGGCTCGAGCTTCGGCTGCGGAAGCCGCACGGCAATCCCCGCGTCGATGCCCCGCCGGGACTGCGGGCCGCGATCGAAAAGCGGCCCGCCGAGATCATCTCGCCCGAGCCGCTCCCGCTTGGCCGGTGGGCGCACGTGGCGATATGGGCCAAGGTCCACTCGGCCCCGGGCAACACGGCTCCCTTCGAAGCGAGGCTGAACGTCGATGGCGAGGACGTGGCCGCGTATCTGAGCGAGGGGGGCAACCAGTATTCCTTCCTTGGGCGGGGGAGTGGTCCGAACAACGAACTCGTGATCGGCGGCGGCTCCTTCGAGGGAGACCTCGACGAGGTGCGGGCGATCGTCGTCGAACCGCAGTTCGTGGAGCGGCCGCCGATGCCCTGGCGGGATGCCGACGCCTCGCGGCCGCTCGACTTCGA
>JBBAVU010000159.1:4221-6824 GCA_040397565.1 Pirellulales bacterium
CCCCCGAATCGACGAAGGCCAAGCTCGCGTGGGCGGAGTTCGGCGTCACTGACACTGTCACGGTGGCCCGCGGCGAGCGGCCGCGGATCGAGATCGACGAGGTCGTCGCGTACCGCATGCCGCTGCGGGGCGACGAGGTCGTGCAGGCCCGCAAGCGGTGGACGGGCCGACTGGAGCCGATTCCGCTCTTCGATGTCCGCATCGACTACAAGTGGTCGCTCTCGCGGCTTTCGTTCACGCTCGAGCCGCTCCTGCCGGAGGCCGCCGTGCCGGCGACGCTCCGCCTCGACGTACGGCAGCCGGACGGATCCTCGCTCGGTCCGTTCACGCTCGACCGGCCGGCGACGGGGCCGTTCCAACTCGTCGTTTCCGACGGCCGACCGCTGGCCACGGGCACGTATGCATTTCAGTTCGTCATCGCCGACGCCGCGGGCAAGCCGCTCATCGAGGAGACTCGGCCGTGGGTGCTTTCAGCCGAGCCGTGGCGGGGCTCGCGGGCCGGCATCATCGATACGCCTCCGCCCCCCTGGACGCCGCTCGAGACAAGCGGCCGCGAGATCACGACCCGCATGACCCGCTACGAGCTCGGCGGCGACGGCCTGCCCGTGCAGATCCACGCGGCCGGCGAGCCGCTGCTCACGGGCCCCATGCGAATCCTCGAAGATGCCACGGCCGTGGCGGGTACGACCGCCGGACTCGGGCCCGCCACCGCCAACGACGTCGGCTGGGAAGCGTCGTTTCCACTTTCGGCCGGCGCGGCCCGGCTCCGCTGCCGCACCGAGTTCGACGGGATGACGCGGTTCGAGCTGGCGTTGCCGGGCGGGAAGCTCGGCCGCGTGTCGATCGAGATTCCGCTCGACGCGCGGCGGGCCACGCGGCTGCTCTCCTATCCGATGGGGGCGCGGGGCGTTTCGACCGCGAGCGTGGGCGAGGCCGACGGCGTGGTGCTCGACTCCCGCCCGACCGGCAAGAAGGCCGGCGCGGGCTACGGCTTCTTCGGCCACGTCGATCTCAACGACCGCGACCGTGGGCTCTTCTGGTTCTGCGACAACGCGGCCGGCTGGAAGCAGTCGCCCAAGCAGGCGGCGATCGAGGTGGTCCGTCGCGGCGGCACCGTGGCGCTCGTGCTCAATGTCGTGGCCGAGGCGGGCCCCTACGAGGCGACGCGGCCGATCGTGTTCGGCATCCTGCCGCATCCCGCGCGGCCGCTGCCGAAGGAGTATCGGCTCTACGAGCGGGTGGCGGCGGCCGAGGATCCGCGGGCGTGTGACATCTTCGACGCCTTCTATCCCTGGCCGATGGACCCGCGGGGCGGGGCCGCGATGGCGCTCTATCCGGGGAAGGATCCCAAGCATCCCGAGGCGGGCCCGAGCTGGGACTATGCAAAATCGTGCAGCCCGATCATGCGGTCGTGCAAGCCCGCGGGGCTCGTCACGTTCTATCTCTCCCGCTACTGGTTCAACTGCCGCGCCGGGGCCTACGACAACTGGGAGTGGCGGAGCGGCGAGAGCAGCTCGGTGTCGCTCACGCCCTCGTTCGTCGACTACGCCTGCTGGGAGATGGACCAGTGGATCGGCCGCGGCATCTGGGACGCGATCTATCTCGACGAGTGCTATGAGAGCCCCTGCCGCAACCTGGAGGCGGGCTTTTCGGTGCAGCTGCCCGACGGCAGCGAGCAGCCGGGCGTGCGGAACTTCGACTTTCGCGAGCTCATGAAGCGGTGGCGGTGCCTCTTCACGGCGCACGGCCGGGAGCCGGTGATCATGGCCCACCACACCTACTCGTGGCAGTACCCGGGGCTCGTCTTCGCCGATGCGGTGCTCGACGGGGAGAATGCCCCGATCGTGTCGCTCACGAGCCGCGACTGGATCGACAGCACGTCGCAGGAGCGGTTCGAGTGCCTGCAGAACGCAAGGCTCTGGGGCATGGCGACGTTCTACATGCCGTTCATCGCCGAAGGCGGCTTCGACAACAAGGAGAAGAGCCAATTTCCGGTGTGGCAATGGCGGATGGCCCGACAGGCCCAGAGCCGCTTCGCGCACGGTGAGACGGCGACTGTTTACGAGGGGCAAGGTGCGAACGTGTACGACGGATACTGGCGCGACCTCCTGGCCTGGGGCGCCGGCGACCCGGCCACCTGCTCGTTCCATCCGCCGTGGGAGAGCGGCCGCTATCTCAAGACCTCGGGCGACGACGGCAAGTCGCTCGTCTCGCTCTACCGCAGGCCGAAGGCCGCGGCCGTGATCGCGAGCAACCCGACGCGGGAACCGATCGACCTCGTCGTGGATCTCGACACCGCCGCCCTGGGCCTGCCGGCTGCGCCGAAGGCCCGGTCGCTCGACGCCACGTTCGCGCCGCCCGCGGGGGCCGACTTCACGGGCACGGCGAGCGTCAAGAAGGAAGCCGCCGGCCAGCTTGCGAAGTCCATCTCCGATCCGCTCGCCGGCGACGACGCGGAAGCCGACCCGCTGCTCGCGGCCGACGACGACGAACTTCTCGAAGGCTCCGACGCCGTCGCGGCGAAGGAGGCGGCCCGCTGGGAGCCGCGGATGGAGGGAAGCCGCCTGCGGATCCGCATCCGCCCGCGCGACTACCGCGTCATC
>JBBAVU010000160.1:0-3801 GCA_040397565.1 Pirellulales bacterium
CGTGTCGTCACTGTTCGTCATCCAGGGCCGCAACAAGGGGGCCCGCTACGATCTTGCCATCCACGACGGTGCGATCAGCATCGGCCGCGAGGCGGGCAACTTCGTGCAGCTCGACGACAACGAGGTCTCGCGGCGGCACGCGGAGATCCGCCGGGTCGGCGAGCAGTTCATCCTCGGCGACCTCAAGAGCTCCAACGGCACCTACGTGAACAGCCAGCGGGTGGAGCGGCGGGAGCTCGCACCGGGTGACCAGATACAGTTCGGCCGCAGCGTGCTCGTTTTCTCCGGGGACGGCGACGACGAGCAGGAGATCAACCTGGTCGACATCCTGCCCGCCTCCGGTGACGTCGGCGGCTCGCGGATCATCCGGTCGATGGCCGAGGAGGACGCGTCGGAACTCGTGCTCCTCGATCCGACCGACACGCAGAACCGCTGGCTCGCCCGGGCCCGCAGCAACCTCCAGGTGATGTACCGGACGGCGCTGGCCGTGAGCCACACGCTCGACATCGACGAACTGCTCGGACGGATTCTGCAGCTCGTCTTCGAATGGGTCGGCGCGGATCGCGGCTGCATCATGCTGCTCGACCCCGACACCCGCCAGCTCCAGACGAAGGCCAGGCGCGACCGCCGGGCCGGAGAAGCGACGAGCTCGATGGCGATCAGCCGAACGATCCTCGACTACGTTCTCCAGCGTCACGAGGGCGTGCTCACGAGCGACGCGCAGGACGACGACCGCTTCTCGTCTGGCAACAGCGTGGTGCGGACGGGCGTGCGGGAGGCGATCTGCGTCCCGATGCAGGGCCGCTACGACACGGTGGGCGTGATCTACGTCGACACGACCGTGCCGCTGTCGGAGGCCATCGAGCAGGGGCAGCGACGGTTCAGCGACGACCACCTGAAGCTCATGATGGCGATCGGCCACCAGGCGGCGCTCGCCGTCGAGGACACCACCTACTACTCGGCGATGGTGCAGTCCGAGCGGCTCGCCGCCATCGGCCAGACCATCGCCACGCTCTCCCACCACATCAAGAACATCCTGCAGGGCATCCGCGGCGGCAGCTACCTGGTCGAGATGGGCCTCGGCAACGGCGATCAGGCGGTGCTCAAAAAGGGCTGGGAGATCGTCGCGAGGAACCAGAACAAGATCTCCTCGCTCGTCATGGACATGCTCTCCTACTCGAAGGAGCGGGAGCCGCTGTCGGTCTCCGGCAGCCTCGTCGACGTCGTTTCGGAAGTGATCGACACCGTTCGGCAGCGTGCGGACGAGGCGGGCACGGCCATCGAGTGGGAGCCTCCCGCGGGAGTTCCGGAGCTCTGCTTCGACCCGGAGGGCATCTCGCACGCGGTGCTCAACGTGCTCACGAACGCCCTCGACGCCGTCGACGAACGCCGGGCGGGCCGGGATTCGGACGAGTCCGACGCCGAATCGGACCATGCGGTCGGCGGAAATGGCGGGCCGGACGGGCCGGACGGGCCGGACGACCCAGGCCGCACGCTCGTGCTCGGCGATGGTGATGCGGGCTTCGCCGGCCGGGTGACCGTCCGCGTCGAGGCAGACCGGCAGACAAACCTCGCGAGGATCACCGTCACCGACAACGGCTGCGGCATGACCGCGGAGACCCTGTCGAAGATCTTCCACGTGTTCGTGTCGACGAAGGGATCCCGCGGCACCGGGCTCGGCCTGACGGTGAGCCGCAAGATCCTGCGCGAACACGGCGGCGACATCTCCGCGAAGAGCACGCCCGGCCACGGCAGCTCGTTCGTGCTCGAGTTTCCGATGGTGCAGCCGGACGAAGACGGCCCCGCGAGTCGCGGCCCCGCATGATCCAGGGCACGAGGCCGATCTCGCTGGTGGTGATCACGCTCGACGGCGCGAGGCACCTTCGAAGCGTGCTCGAGTCGGCCTCGTTCTGCGACGACAGGCTCGTCGTCGACTCCGGCTCGACCGACGACACCGTGGCGATCGCGAGGGCAGCCGGCGCCAGGGTCGAATTCCAGCCCTTCCTCGGCTACGGCAGGCAGAAGCAGCGGGCGGTGGACCTCGCCGCGCACGACTGGATCCTCTCGCTCGACGACGACGAACCGCTCGACGACGAGGCGGCGCGGGCGATCGCCGCGATCGACCTCTCCGACCCGTCGGCCTGCTGGGAGATCCGCCGCAGGACGTTCGTGGGAACCACGGAGGTCCGCCACGGCGTCTGGGGACGTGAATACGTGCTGCGGCTTTTCAACCGCCGCACGGCCGGCTTTTCACTCCTTGCGGTGCACGAGCAGGTCGGCTCCGAGCGGCCGCCGCGTCGTCTCCCCGGCAGCATCCGTCACTTCAGCTTCGAGAACTCCTCCGAGATCCTGGCCCGTTCGATCCGCTACGCCCGGCCCAAGGCCCGCATCATGGCGGAGAAGGGCCAGCGGACGGGCATCGTCGAGATCGTCGGCCGCGGACTCGGCGGATTCCTGAAGAGCTACCTGCTCAAGCGGGGGTTCCTCGACGGGGCCCTCGGGTTCGTGGTCGCGGTCTCACGGGTGATCGACGCCTCCCTCCCGCGGGTCATGCTCCTCACCGGTGAGGTGAGGTCGGAAGGGGGCGACGGCGACCCTCCGGCACCGCCACCCGCGGTCACGCCCTCCCGCGGAGCACCCTGAGAACCCGCTCCATGTCGTCGGGCACGGAGGCCGAAAAAGTGAGCCGCTCGCCGCTCGCGGGGTGGTCGAAGGAGAGCGAGGCGGCATGGAGCGCCTGCCGCTCGATGAGCGGCGGCGAGGACGGATCGGCGGGCTCGCCGAAAAAGCCCGCCGGAATCGTGACGCGGCCGCTGTAGAGGCCGTCGCAGAGGACGGGACACCCGATCGCCGCGAGATGCACCCGGATCTGGTGCGTGCGTCCGGTTTTCGGCGTCACCTTCACGACCGCCGCGGCCCGGAAACGCTCGATCACCTCGTACCGCGTGACGGCGGAGCGGCTCGTGGAATGATCCTTGCGAATCGCCATCTTCTCACGCTGGTAGGGATGGATGCCGATCGGCAGGTCGATCTCGTCGCGGTCGAGCTGCGGCTGCCCGTGCGTGATCGCGAGGTAGGCCTTCTCGACGGTGCGTCGCTCGAACTGACGCGCGAGGTGGTGGTGCACCTCCTCCGACCGGGCGACCACGATCACGCCGCTCGTGTCGCGGTCGAGCCGGTGCACGATGCCCGGTCGCGTCGGCCCGCCGAGCAGTGAGATGCCCTCCCCCGCCCTTCCCGCCGCGGCGGCATCGCCCCCGTTCCTGCCGAGATGCCACAAGAGAGCGCCGGCGAGCGTGCCCGTCCAGTTTCCCTTCGCCGGATGCACGACCATGCCGGCGGGCTTGTCGACGACCGCGAGCCACTCGTCGCGGTGGAGGAAACGCAGCGGAATCTCCTCGGGCTGCGGACCCTCCCGCGGGGGCTTGGGCACGACGAAGCGGACGGTCACGCCCTCGCGGAGTTTCGTGGAACCGCGGGCGACCACGCCGTCGATTCTCGCGGCCCCCTGGTCGATCGCCCGCGCGAGGGCCGACCGGCTCTGGGAGGGGAAGCGGTCGGCGAGAAACCTGTCGAGCCGCGTCGAGGCCGCATCGCGATCGACCGTGAATACGACCGTCTCGCCCGGCTGCGGCGATGACACCGGCGGGAGGGACGTCTCGTGGGATGGCTCCGGATCGGACACGATCCATCGAGCGTACCACGCCCCGGAGCAAACGCCTGCGGCCGAGATTCGACCGGGCTACTTCGCGGCCGGCTCGGTCGCTGGAGCGGGCTCAGTCGCTGGAGCCGGCTTCGCTG
>JBBAVU010000160.1:3901-6817 GCA_040397565.1 Pirellulales bacterium
CGCTCTCCGCGGGCGGCTTCTTCGCCGACACGTCCTGCGACTCGAACCAGTCGTACCAGCGACGAGTCGACTCGTTGCCGAGCGAGCCGGCGTGGACGGCAGCCAGTTCCGCGAGCCCGCCGAAGGGATGCTCGCGGGCGATCGCGTCGTAGCCACGCCGGGCCTCGTCGAGCATGCCGAGCCCCTCGCGGGCCTTGGCCAGGCCGAACACGGCCCGCTCCGCGACGAGCCCCTTCGGTTTTCCCGCAATCACCATGCCGTAGAGCTGCGCCGCGGCCTCGAGCCTCCCCTTCGACCGCGCACGATCGGAAAAGGCGAGGTCCGCGCCCTCCCGCAGGGCCATCTCGGCGAGGACGAGACGCGACCAGTCGGAGGCCTTGGAATCCGGATAGCGAGTGATGACATCCTGGAAGCCGGCGGGGTTTCCTGTGGCGACGGCGGCGAGATAGGCATCCCAGCTCTCGGCGCGGGTGGCGGCCGACTGGGCCGAGACGAGTGACCATGCCGCACCGGCCACGATCACCGCGGCGAGGCCGGCGAGGATCGCACCGCGGTGCGGCCGCAGCCGCTCCACGAGATGGAGGATCCGCTCCGCGAGATCGTTGTCCTCTTCGATCGCGTCCACGGGAAGCTGGGCCATGAAAACTCCTGTATCGCTGCCGAGGCCGAGCAATAGAAACGTCCCGCCCGCGGGCGTCAAGGCGACCATCGCGACCGTCCGCGTTCCGACCGCCATCTGCTACATTCCGAAACGATGTCCGCGCCGCCCGAAACGATCCCGAGCCGCCCCCGCGCCGTCCACCCGTCGACCGCCGACGGGGGCCGTGCCACGGCGGCCGCCGCAGGGCTGAATACGGCCCAGCGGGAGGCGGTGCTCGCGGCCGCGGGTCCGCTGCTCGTGCTCGCCGGCGCCGGCACCGGCAAGACCCGCGTCGTGATCGCCCGGATCGCGCACCTCGTCTCCCGCGGCACGAGACCCTCGCGGATCCTCGCCGTGACGTTCACCAACAAGGCCGCCCGCGAGATGCTCGCCCGGGCCTCGAAGCTCGCGCGACGTCACGCGGCCGCGGCGTCGCGGCGGCCCGGCGACGCCGCCTCCGAGCCCGAGAAGCCCGAGATCTCGACGATCCACTCGCTCTGCTCCCGGATCCTGCGAAGGCATGCCGCACGACTCGGCTATCCGGAACGCTTCGCGATCATCGACCGCGGCGAGCAGGAGTCGCTCGCTCGGCGGGTGCTCAAGGAACTGAAGGTGGCCGAGGCGGCGATGAAGCCCGCGGACCTGCTCGACCGCATCGGCCGCTGGAAGACCGCCGGAGTGCGGCCGGATGCGGCGATCGAGCAGGCCGAGGCCGACGCCTGGCACCTGGCCGCGTCGGGCTACCGCCGCTACCAGGAATCCCTGAAGCGGACCGGGGCGATGGACTTCGACGACCTCCTCATGCTGGCCGACGAGCTCTTCGTCCGCCACGAGGACGTCCGCCGCCAGGAGGCCGGCCGCTTCGACCACATGCTCGTCGACGAATACCAGGACACGAGCCGCATCCAGGACCGCATCCTCACGGCGCTGGCGAAAGACCACGGCAGCATCTGCGTCGTGGGAGACGACGACCAGTCGATCTACGGCTGGCGCGGTGCGGAGGTGTCGCACATCCTCGAGTTCACCCGGCGGTGGCCCGAAGCCAGCATGGTGCGGCTCGAGGAGAACTATCGCTCGACGCCCGAGATCATCGAGGCGGCCAACCAGCTCATCGCCCACAACGGAAGGCGGCTCGGGAAGAAGCTCGTGTCGACAGCCCACGCGGGGCCGCCCATCGTGATCGTGCAGGCCTCCGACGAGGCCGACGAGGCCAAGCGGGTGGTCGGCGAGGTGGCGGACCGGCTGCGGCTGCAGGAAATCACCCCCGCGGAGGCCGCGATCCTCGTGAGGACCGGCGAGCAGACGAGGCTTTTCGAGCAGGAACTGCGGCGGCGGGGGGTGCCGTACGAGCTCGTCGGGAGCCGTTCCTACTTCGACCGCCGCGAGGTGAAGGACGTGATGGCGTTCCTCCGGCTGCTCGTCGAGCCCGACGACGACATGGCCTTCGCGAGGATCGCGAACCTGCCTCCGCGAGGGCTCTCCGCGCGGGTGATCGACGAGGCCCGGACTGCGGCGGCGACGGGCGGCGGCAGCCTCTGGCGGGAGCTCACGGCCGCACGCGACCGCGGTTCGCTTTCGTCGGCGGCCTCCACCGGGATCGACGAGCTGGCCCGCGCGATCGCGGCCGCGCGGGCGGCGGGATCGGTTGCCGGAGGGCCTCCCCGGCCCGCCGACGCGCTCGTCGTGCTCCTGAAGGCGGTCGGCTACCAGGCGCATCTCGAGAAGGAATACGACGACCCGTCGGAGCGGGAGGCGCGGGTGGCGTGCGTCGAGGAGTTCGTGAACTCGCTGGCCGACCACGCGAGGTCGGCGCGGAAGGGTGAGGATTTCGAGCGGCTCACGACGAGGTTCCTCGACGAGCTCGTGCTCGAGGTCCGCGAGGCGGAGAAGTTCCGCAGCGAAGCGCCGAAGGGGGAAGCCCTCAAGCTCATGACGCTCCACGCCGCCAAGGGGCTCGAGTTCGACGCGGTCTGGATGGTCGGCATGGAGGAGGGCTACCTGCCGCACCACCGCTCGCTCGGCGAGGACGGCAGGAACCTCGACGAGGAACGCCGGCTCTGCTACGTCGGCGTCACGCGGGCCAAGAAGCGGCTGACGCTCTCGCTCTGCCTGGCCCGCATGAAGTGGGGCAAGCTCCGCCCGAGCCGCCCGAGCAGGTTCCTCTACGAACTCACGGGCCAGCCCGAACGATTCAGCGAGGAACCGCCCCGCGACACGCCCGCCGGCAAGAGCCCGCCCCACCGACGCGGCGGCAAGCGTCCCCGAAAACGCTGACG
>JBBAVU010000161.1:0-3102 GCA_040397565.1 Pirellulales bacterium
TCTGGGGCGGCTACCAGAATTGCGACGGGCTCGGCTGGCGGGTGAACTGGTGGCAATGGGACCAGTCTTCGACCGGCGTCAGCGACGCGATCTTCAACCAGCCGACGATCGTGGACACGCGGATCGTGTTCCAGAAGCTCGACCTGCTCGCCACACAGATGGTCTCGTTTCGGAGTTGGGACCTGATGCTGCTCGGCGGCGTCACCTACGCCGGCAACCAGTTCGACTCCAGGATCACCAATCCCTTCGGCCCGGAATTCATCGCCGGGGCGGCCCGCTTCGACGGCTGGGGTCTCACGACGGGACTGTTGGCCTACCGCGACATCCCCTGGCTCTCGGGCCTGACGGGGTACGGCGGCGTCCAGTGGTCGGGCGTCTACGGCAACAGCGTCCTCGCCGAGACCGACGGCGTGGATTCCAACAGGATCGCCCTCAACGGCACGCTGCTCAACGTCCTGGAACTCAAGGTCGGCACCCAGTACGAACGCTGCATCGGCAAGGGTGCGATCGGCTTCGTCTCGGCCGGCTTCGAGGCGCAGTACTGGGCCGGCCTGGGAAGCCCGCTGTTCGGGGAGTTCTTCTTCCTGAACGGCAACAGCCTCGGGCTCGTCGGCTTCACGGTCGGCACCGGCATCCGGCGGTAAATGTCCGGCGTGACCGATCCCGCTCACGCGCCGAGTTCGCGGAGATACTCGAGCGTGTAGATGCCGGTGTCGTGGCCGTCGGAAAACTCGATCGAGTAGGCGTACTGCCCGACGGGCTTCATGCCCGCGACGGCGAGCGGGGCGATCTCCTCCGGCGACAGCACCGGCAAGAGTTGCGGCTTCACGGGCTCCGCCCGCTTCTCGCGGCAGGTGGCGCAGGGGCAGGCGTCGCGGAGCTCCCGGGACGAGTAGGTGCGGCGGAGGCCGTCGCTCCAGTCGATGGCGATGCGATTGCCTTCGAGCCGCTCGATTCTGCTTGGGGTCGGGTGGGGCGAGTTGGGCGAGAAATCATGGTTCATGGGGCGGCCTTCGGGCGGGTGTCGATCACGCGTCGGCCCTTCCCCTCGAACCGGGGCAGGCTGCCGATCGGGGCGGTGCGAACGGCGACGCGGAGGCCGAGCCGGATGCGAAGCTCCTCCTCGACGCGTCGTGGATTCTCGAGCCTGTCCTCGATTTCGAGCGAGAGCTCGTCGAGGCTCTCCCGGGAGGAGACGGTGAGCCGGTACTCGACCACCTCCGGGAAGCTCCGGACGATGTCGTCGACGGCGCCGGGAAAGACGTTCACGCCGCGGATCGTGAGCATGTCGTCGGTGCGGCCGAGGATGCCACCCTCGAGCCGGACCCAGGGCGTCTCGCCGTTGCGAGGCTCCGTCGGCCAGCTGGGTCGCACGAGGTCGCCCGTGCGGTAGCGGAGAACCGGGCAGCCCGTGCGGCCGAGCGTCGTCAGCACGAGCTCCGCGAGCTCGCCGCTTCCGGCGGGGCCGCCCGTGGCGAGCGAGAGAAACTCGGGATGAAACCAGGGCTCGATCACCTCGAGGGCTCGGCCGTCCGGGCTGCCGACGCCCCAGGCGCCGACTTCGCTCGCGCCCGCGTGGTCGAGGACGGCGGCGCCGTAGGCCTCCGAGATCCGGGTCCGCGTCGAGGGGATCGACCCGCCCGGCTCGCCGGCCACGATCACGAGCCGCACCGGCAGGGCCGCGAGGTCGACCTTGCGTTCTTCGGCGAGCTCCGCGAGGTGGAGGCAGTAGCTCGGCGTCGAGACGAGCACCGTGGCTGCGAGCGACCGGAGCATCTCGAGCCTGGCGATCGACCTGACGCCGCCGGTCGGGATCGCCATGGCGCCGACCGACACGGCCGCATCGAACGCGGACCAGAACGCGATCGTGGGGCCGAAGGCCGACGCGATGAAGACGCGGTCGCCGGCCCCCACGCCGCCCCGCGCGAGCACCGTCCGCCAGCACGCAAGCCACCACTCCCAGTCATCGGCCGTGTCGAACACCGGCAGAGGCCGACCGTGCGTGCCGCTCGTCTGGTGGAACCGCACGTACCGGTCGGTGGGCCACGTAAGGTTCGCGGGCCGACCGAGCCTCGCGGCGGCGTCGACGAGCTCGTCCTTGAAGGTGAACGGCCACTCCGCGAGCTCCTCGAGCGACTCGAGCCGGTGGGGCAGCCTCGCGAGCTTCGACGCGTAGAAGGCGTTGGCGGTGCCGCCATCCCGTGGAAGGCCACCATCTTGCGGAATGATGGCGGCGAGCAGGTCGTTGAGCCGCGAGAGCTTGGCGGCGTCGAGCTGCGGGCGGGTGAGCATCGCCCTATTATGCCCACGGCGGAGAGGATGCCCACGGCCGTGAGCGGGCAAGGCGGCTCTCAGAATCCGCCGGGCTGTGCGGGGCCGCCGGAGGGAGGCACGAACGTGGAGGGAGGCCCGCTCGGGGGCGGCAGCAGGAGCGGCTGGACCGCGGGCCCCGGCGCCGGCAGCATGGCCGGAGGCGGCGGGGCCGGAGGGGGCAGCAGCTGCGCGGGAGGGATCGGCGCGGCTGGAACCGGGGCGACCGGCTGCACGACAGCCTGCGGCGGCGGGGTGGGAATCGTCTTCGCCGTGGCCGCCCGCACCTGCTCGGCGCGGGCCACGACCGACTCCGGCACGGTGACGCCGGCCGGCATCATCGCGAGGTCGACCACCCGCTCGTCGCGGATCTCCCACGGCCAGAGGTTCTCCGTGACGAAGTCGATCGGGAAGAGCTGATACCAGGGAAGCGGGAAGGGTTGTCGCACGGTGAGCGTCTCGTAGCCGTCCTTCACGAGCCGGATCTTGCGGGTGCCGTAGTAGACGAAGTCGGTCGAGACCGGAGTCGTCCCGATCTGGTAGTCGTCGACGTAGACGAGCGCGCCGGGCGGGTTGCTGCGGATCGTCATCCGTCGCTGGACGCAGCCGGCTGCGGCCGCGACCGCGGCGGCGGCGATGGCCGTGATGGCGATCGGCGGACGGCGGAAGACGTCGTGGATCATGGCCGGACGGTAGGCTTCCACCCGAGCCGATGCCAGATCGGCCGCAAAACCCCATGTTTCCGCAGTTCCCCCGAGTCGCCGCCGTTCTGCCATCGCGGTAGACTCGCGA
>JBBAVU010000161.1:3202-6737 GCA_040397565.1 Pirellulales bacterium
CACCATCGTGGGAAAAGGGAACAGCCTCGTTCACTGTGATCGGACCGACGTCGGTCGGAAGCGGTCGAGCAACCAGGATTCGCTCGCCTGCCTCCCGCCTTCGAGTCCCGCGCAGTATCGCCACCACGGCTGGCTGTTCCTCGTCGCCGACGGCATGGGGGCGCACGCCGCCGGCGAGCGTGCGAGCGGCATCGCCGCGGAACGCGTGCCGCTGCTCTACACGAAGGCCGCCGGACGCTCCCCGCCGCTGGCGCTCCGCCGCAGCCTCGAGATGGTGAACGAGGAGATCCACTCGAGCGGCGAGAGCACGCCCGCCTACCACGGCATGGGGACCACCTGCACGGCCCTCGTCATCCTTCCGCGGGGCGCTCTCGTCGGCCACGTCGGCGACAGCCGCGCCTACCGCATCCGCGGCACCACGATCGACCAGCTCACCCGCGACCATTCGCTCGTCTGGGAGATGGAGTCGTCGATGCCGGCGGGGCAGACCGCGGCGGCGGGCTGGCCGCCGAAGAACATCATCACCCGCTCGATGGGGCCGCACTCCGGCGTCGCCGTCGATGTCGAGGGGCCCTTCCCGGTGGAGGAGGGCGACGTCTACCTGCTCGCCAGCGACGGACTGACCGGCCAGGTGGCCGACGAGGAGATCGGCCTGTTCGCCTCGCAGCTCGACCCCAGGGAGGCCGCCGAGGCGCTCGTTGGGCTCACGCTCGTGCGAGGCGCGCCCGACAACGTCACGCTCATCGTCCTGAAGGCCGGACCCCAGGAGGTGACCGAGACGCAGGCGGACGACGAGCCCTGGCCCATGACCGAACCCGATGCTCCGGCCCGCGGTTCGGCATCCGTTCCCTGGAAGCCGCTCGTGATCGCGGCGGTGTGCCTGTTCGCATCGCTCGCGGCCTGGGGGCAGGCGCAGCCCGTGGAATGGCCCCCGAGCGATCTCGTGAAGACCGCGTCGGTCGCCGCCGCCGCGATGTTTCTCGGCGCCGCCATCGTGGCGCTGCTCTGGGCGATCCTGCAGGGTATGGCGCCGGCGGAGTCGACGCCGGCGGTGCTCGCCCCCGGGGCCCGCCTCGGCAAGGGGCCATACCGCAGCTATTCCTGCGCGGCCGACGCGGCGCTCATCGAGGGGGTCGTCGCGAGCATCGAGTCCGCGGCCGAATCGCTCCCCTCGGCACGACGCCCCGAGGCCGCCGAACGGCTCGCCGCCGCCCGACGTCAGGCCGCCGCGGGCGACCCGCGAGAGGCGCTCCGCTCGGTGAAGCGGGCGCTCGACCTCCACGTGCAGGCCATCCGCTCATGAAGATCATCTCCCGGTACGTGCTCGGCGAGGTCCTGCAGGTGTTCCTCGTGTCGCTCACGGCGATCACGATGTTCATGCTCGTCGTGGGCCTCGTGAAGGAGGCGCAGCAGCAGGGGCTCGGCATGATCCAGATCGCCATGCTCGTGCCGTACGTCCTGCCCGAGGCGATGCGGTTCGCCGTGCCCCTCACGATGCTCTTCGCGGTGTCGAGCGTCTTTGGAAGGCTCTCCGCCTCGAACGAGATCACCGCCCTCAAGGCCGCCGGGATCACACCGATGGCGGCGATCTGGCCTGCGATCGGTTTGGCAGTGGTCGTGAGCCTCGTCTCGGTCTGGCTCAACGACATCGCGGTCTCCTGGGGCCGCGACGGCATCCGGAGGGTGATCGTCGGCAGCGTCGAGGAGATCATCTACGGCCGCCTCAAGCAGACCCGCTCGTACACGACGCGGCAGCTCTCCATCAACGTGAAGGCCGTCGATGGCAGGAAGCTCATCCGTCCGACGCTCTCGGTGCAGTCCGGCGGATCTTCGCCGTCGGTGACGGTGTCGGCCGCCGAGGCGGAGATGCGGGCGGACCCGAACGGCGAGACGCTCACGATCGCCTTCCGCGACAGCAAGGTGCGGGTGGGCGACGTGTCGGCCGACGTGCCCGACACGTGGGAGCAGGTCGTGCCGATCGAGGCGGTGAGCAAGAAGGAGACGGTCGCGAGGAGCCCCTCCGAGATCGCCATGGCCAACTTCGCCACCGAGCGCGACCGACAGATCGCGATGATCAACCAGATCGAGCAGTCGGCCGCCGCGAAGATGGCGATGGGCATCCTGAGCGGCCGCGTCGAGCAGACGACGCCCGCCGCTGTCGCGTGGGAGCGCGAGGCGGTCGAGTGGGAGAAGATGCGGCTCCGCAGGATCGTCATGGAGCCGTGGCGGCGGTGGGCCAGCGGTTTTGCCTGCCTCTGCTTCGTGCTCGTCGGGGCGCCGATGGCGATCCGGATGCGGAACGCGGATTTCCTGACGAGCTTCTTCCTCTGCTTCCTGCCGATCCTGCTGATGTACTACCCCATCTTCATGTTCGGCCTCTCCCGGGTGAAGTCGGGCGCGATGCCGCCGCCGGCGGTCTGGCTCGGCAACGTGCTCATCACGCTGTGGGGCATCTGGCTGCTTCGCCGCGTGATCCGGAACTGACCGGCGTCGGCCGGCGATGGCTTGCGGAAGGCCGCGAATCTGGCAAAATCCCGGTTCGTTCCCGGGTTCCCTGCGCACGATTCACGAGGAGTCTTCCATGCCGCGTCCCGTCACGCTCTTCACCGGCCAGTGGGCCGACCTGCCCATCGAGGATCTCGCCAGAAAGGCGAGGGAGTTCGGCTACGGCGGCCTCGAACTCGCCTGCTGGGGCGACCACTTCGACGTGACCCGCGCGGTCAAGGAGAGCGGCTACTGCGCCGCGAAGCGCGACACGCTCGAGCGGCACGACCTCTCCGTCTTCGCGATCTCGAACCACCTGGTCGGCCAGGCCGTCTGCGACGTGATCGACGAGCGGCACAAGTCGATCCTGCCGCCGCACGTCTGGGGCGACGGCGATCCCGCGGGCGTCAACAAGCGTGCCGCCGAGGAGATGAAGAACACCGCCAGGGCCGCGCAGAAGCTCGGCGTCTCCGTGGTGAACGGCTTCACCGGCTCCTCGATCTGGCACCTGCTCTACTCGTTTCCGCCGGTGCCCGAGTCGATGCTCGAGCGGGGCTTCGCCCAGTTCGCCGAGCGGTGGAACCCGATCCTCGACGTGTTCGACGAGTGCGGCGTGCGGTTCGCCCTCGAGGTTCATCCCACCGAGATCGCGTTCGACATCTACACGGCCGAGCGGGCGCTGGCCGCTATCGGCCGCCGGGAGGCGTTCGGCTTCAACTTCGACCCGAGCCACCTGCACTGGCAGGGGGTCGATTCGGTCGAGTTCATCCGCACCTTCCGCGACCGCATCTACCACGTCCACATCAAGGACGCCGTCACGCTCTTGAACGGCCGCACGGGCATCCTCGGCAGTCACCTCAACTTCGGCGACCCTCGCCGTGGCTGGGACTTCCGCTCGCCGGGCCGCGGCGGGGTGGACTTCGAGGAGATCATCCGGGCGCTCAACGAGATCGGCTACGAAGGGCCCCTCTCGGTGGAGTGGGAGGACTGCGGCATGGACCGCGAGCACGGCGCCGCCGAGGCCTGCGAGTTCGTGCAGAACCTCGACTTC
>JBBAVU010000162.1:0-6698 GCA_040397565.1 Pirellulales bacterium
GGATCTGCGACGCCGTGCTCGCAAGCGCGAAATCCCACCAGTGGGTGAAGGTGTGACCCGGATCCTCCTCACGACGACGTCGTTCCAGGACACCCCCGGCCGCCACCACGACCTGCTCGCCGAGACCGGATGGGAGGTCGTGGCGGCCCGCGGCCCATTGAACGAGACCGACACGCTCGCGCTCGTGGGCGAAATCGACGGCTACATCTGCGGCGACGACGCCATCACCCGGGCCGTCCTCGAGAAGGCCCGCCCGCGGCTGAAGGTGCTCAGCAAGTACGGGATCGGCGTCGACAAGATCGACGTCGCGAGCTGCACGGAGTTTGGCATCCCGCTCCTCTTCACGCCGGGCGTGAACCACACGACCGTGGCGGAGCACACGTTCCTGCTCCTGCTCGCGCTCGAGAAGCACCTGCTCTACCACGCCGACTCGACGCGGGCGGGCGGCTGGAAGCGGAAGACGGGCCACGAGCTGTTGGGCAAGACGCTCGGCATCGTCGGGATGGGGAGGATCGGCAAGGAGGTGGCGATCCGTGCGCGGGCCTTCGGGATGCCGGTGATCGGCTACGATCTCTTCTGGGACGAGGCCTTCGCGCGGGAGCACGGCGTCGTGCAGGCGGAGCTGCTCGACGACCTCTTCGCGGCGGCCGACGTGATCTCGCTCCACACGAACCTCACCCCCGAGACCCGCGACCTCGTCTGCGCCGAATCGATCGCGAAGATGCGGCCGGGCGTGATCGTGCTCAACTGCGCCCGCGGCGAGATCGTGAACACCCATGACATGGCGGCGGCGTTGCGGGCGGGAATCGTCGGCGGCTACGGCACCGACGTGCTCGACGAGGAGCCCCCCTCCCCCGACCATCCGCTTTTGAGCCTGGCGAACTGCATCGTCACGCCGCACGTCGGCTCGCGGACGAGCGAGAGCGTCGAGCGGCAGGCGGTGGCGGCCGTGACGAACCTCGTGCGGGCGATGCACGGCGAGAAGCCGCTCGCGCAGGTCAATCCCGAGGTCCCGGTCGCGAAGCATGTCTGAAACCTTCCACGTCATCCCGGTCGAGGCCCACGAGCAGGTCGTGCGGTCGGCCTACCTGAAGCGGGGCTTCGACGCCGCCGAGGCGGGAGAGGCCGCGAAACTCGCGACGGCCGCCACGCGGCACGGCATCCGCACCCACAACGCGATCAAGGCCCTCCACCTCGACGACCTCTTCGGTTCGAAGGCGGGCGGCTGCGTGCCGAGGGCGGAGATCCGCAGGCTGCCCGGCCGGTTCGCGGCGGCCGAGGCGTGGGACGCGCGGAAGAAGCTCGGCCAGTCGGTCGCCTGGCAGGCGATCGACCGCTGCATCGAGCTCGCCGACACCTACGGCACGGGCACCGTCTCCGTCGACGACGCGTTCCACTACCTCTGGGGCGGCGGCTACGTGATGGAGGCGGCCAAGCGGGGCTACATCGCCTACACCAACTGCACCGCGTCGCTGGCGGAAGTGGTCCCCTTCCGCGGAAAGTTTCCGACGCTCGGCACGAACCCGCACTCCTGGGGCTTTCCCACGGTCGAGGCGGTCGGATTCCCGATCGTGATCGACTGGGCGACGTCGGTGGTCGCGATGGGCCGTGTGCAGCAGCTGAAGCGGGAAGGGAAGCCGCTCCCGCCGGGAGCCGCCGTGGACGGCAGCGGTGCGCCGACCACCGATCCGGCCGCCGCGGTCGCCCTGCTCCCCTTCGGCGAGCACAAGGGCTACGGCCTCTCGCTCATCAACGAGATCGTCGGGGCGTTGATCGGCGGATCGCTCCCCACGATCCGCAACCGGGCGGCCGTGCCGGGGGAGAAGCAGGGCTGCACCTTCTTCTTCCAGGTGATCCACCCGGAGGCGATGAGCGGCGGGGCGTTCGCCCGCGGCCGCTCGCAGGCGGAAAACGTGAAGGCCGTCCTCGCCGACATCCTCGGCCACGGCAACGAGTCGTGCATCCTGCCCGGGCAGCTCGAGGCGGAGGCCGCGAGGAGGTGCGACGCCGCCGGAGGCCTGCTCTTCTCGACGGCCGAGGTCGAGGCCCTGAACGAGATCGCCCGGGAGGCCGGCATGCCGCCGCTCTCGGGCCCCTCCATCTGAAAAACGCCACCGAGCAACGAGGACGCCATGCTCCCGATCAAGCCCGCCGGTTCCTGCACGTTCGACGAGGTCTCCCTGGGGGAGGTGATGCTCCGGCTCGATCCGGGCGAGGGCCGGATCCGCACGGCGCGGTCGTTCCACGCCTGGGAAGGGGGCGGCGAATACAACGTCGCCCGCGGCCTGAGGAAGTGCTTCGGCCTCAAGACGGCGGTCGTCTCCGCCTTCGTCGACAACGAGGTGGGCCACCTCATCGAAGACTTCATCCTGCAGGGGGGCGTGAACACCGATTTCGTGCTCTGGCGGGAGGACGACGGCATCGGCCGCAGCGTCCGCAACGGACTCAACTTCACGGAGCGTGGCTTCGGCATCCGCGGCGCGGTCGGCGTGCCCGACCGGGGCAACACGGCCGCCAGCCAGCTGAAGCCTGGCGACATCGACTGGGAGCGGCTTTTCGGCTCGCTCGGCGCGAGGTGGTTCCACACCGGCGGCATCTTCGCCGCGCTCTCCGAATCGACGGCGGCGCTCACGATCGAGGCGGTGCAGGCCGCGAAGAAGCACGGCACGATCGTCTCCTACGACCTCAACTACCGGCCGAGCCTCTGGAAGTCGATCGGCGGCCTCGCGAAGGCCCGCGAGGTGAACCGGGAGATAGCCCGGCACGTGGACGTCATGATCGGCAACGAGGAGGACTTCACCGCCTCGCTCGGCTTCGAGGTGAAGGGGGTCGATCACGCGATCAGCACGATCGAGACCGACGCCTTCAAGGCGATGATCGGCACGGCCGTGAAGGAGTACCCGAACTTCAAGGTCGCCGCCACGACGCTCCGCCGGGTGATCACGGCGACGAAGAACGACTGGAGCGCGATCCTCTGGCACGACGGCGGTTTCTACGACAGCCGCGAGTATCCCGAGCTCGAGATCCTCGACCGCGTCGGCGGCGGCGACAGTTTCGCAAGCGGCCTCATCTACGGCTTCCTCGCCTTCAACGATCCGAAGAAGGCGGTCGAATACGGCGCGGCCCACGGGGCGCTCGCCTCCACGACACCGGGCGACACCTCGATGGCCACCCTCAAGGAGGTGGAGAAGCAGATCGCCGGCGGCGGCGCCCGCGTGGTGCGATAGCTGCTTCGAAGATGCCGCCGGGGCGGACCCGCCGCCCGCCGATCAGGCCAGGATCCCCTTCACGACCGCCGCCGGCTCGACGCCGGTGAGCTTCGAGTCGAGTCCCTGGAACGGGAACGTGAACCGGGCGTGGTCGATGCCCAGCAGGTGGAGCATCGTGGCGTGCAGGTCGCGGACGTGCACGACGTCCTTGACGGCGTGGTAGCCGAACTCGTCGGTTTCGCCGTGGGTGATGCCCGGGCGGATGCCGCCGCCGGCGAGCACCATGCTGAAGCCCTTGATGTGGTGGTCGCGGCCGACGCCCCCCTTGTCGCCCTGCCCCATCGGCGTGCGGCCGAACTCGCCGCCGATGACGACGAGCGTCTCGTCGAGCAGGCCCCGCCGCTCGAGGTCGATCAGAAGCGCCGCCGCAGCCCGGTCGGTGGGCGGGCAGATCTCGTCCAGATGTGCCTGGATGTTGCTGTGGTGGTCCCATTCGCTGTGGTAGAGGTGCACGAACCGCACGCCCCGCTCCACGAGCCTGCGGGCCATGAGGCAGTTGGTGCCCACCGTCGCCTTGCCGGGCTCGGCTCCGTAGAGCGCGAGCGTCTCGGCCGTCTCGCCGGAGAGGTCGGCGAGCGCCGGTACGCTCGACTGCATCCGGAAGGCGAGTTCGTACTGCTTGATCCGCGTGGCGATCTCGGGATCGGCGAGCCTGGCGAGCCGGTGACGCTCGAGCGACGCGACCGTGTCGATGAGATCCCGTTGATGGGTCGGCGACACGCCCGGCGGATTCGTGACGTAATGGACGGGGGCGCCGCTCGTCGCGAACTCCACCCCCTGGAACTGCCCGGGCAGGAAGCCGGAATGCCATTGCCTCGCGGCGATCGGCTGGGGGCTGCGGCCCATCTTGCTCGTCATGACGACGAAGCCCGGCAAGTCATCGGCCTCGCTGCCGAGGCCGTAGGTCACCCACGCGCCCATGCTCGGCCGGCCGGAGATCGCCGTGCCGCAGTTCATGAACGTGTGCGCGGGGTCGTGGTTGATCTGCTCGGTCACCATGCTCCGCACGATCGCGTAGCGGTCGGCGAGCCCGCCGAGCATCGGAAAGTAGTCGCTCACCTCCGCGCCGCATTCGCCCCGCCGCGAGAAGACCTTGCGGGGGCCGAGGCAGACGAGCTTCTGGCCCTGAAGCTGCGCGATCGGCTGGCCCGCCGTCACGCTCTCCGGCATCTCCTTCCCGTCGAGCTCGGCGAGCACCGGCTTATGGTCGAACGTCTCGAGGTGGCTCGGGCCGCCGGCGAGGCAGAGGAAGATCACGGATTTCGCCTCCGGCGGATGATGGAGCGGGTGGACCGCGCCCCGATACCGATCGTCGGCTGCTCGTCCGGCGGTTGCCGACACGGCCGCAGCGAGCCCGTCGCGGGCAAGGAGCCCCGCGACCGCCGCGCCCCCGAGCGAGAGCCCCGAGCGGGCGAGGAACGTGCGGCGGTGGATCGCGTGAAGGTCGTGCATGTCAATACCTCGAGATCGCCTCGTTGAGGTTGAGCACCGCGCGGGCCGCGGCGGTCCAGGCTGCAAGCTCGGCCGTGTCGAGGGTCTCGTCCCGCGGCGAGATCCCGACCGCGAGCAGCTCGCCCGCGGCCTTCGGGTCGGCCTGATATTCGGCGCGGCGCCGAACGACGAGCCCCTCGACGATCCGCAGTTCATCGGCATCGGGCTTTCGCGAGAGGGCCTGCCGCCAGAGGTGGGCGACGCGGTCGGCGTCGGCCGAGCCACCTTCGCGGATCGCCCGCTCGGCGAGCTTTCTCGCCGCCTCGACGAAGGTCGGGTCGTTCAGGAGCACGAGCGCGGCCTTGGGAGTGTTCGACCGCATCCGCGTCGCCGTGCACTCCTCGCGGCTTGGCGCGTCGAAGGCGAGCAGTTGCGGGTGCAGGAACATCCGCTGCCAGTGGACGTAGAGCCCACGCCGCCACTGGCGGTCGTCGGTGTCGGCCTTGTATTCCCGCTGCGGGAAATTGAGGTGCCGGTAGTAGCCGGCCGGCTGGTAGGGATGGACGCTCTCGCCGCCGAGCCGTTCGACGAGCAGTCCGGCGGCGGAGAGGGCCGTATCACGCACGTGTTCGGCGGGCAGCCGCCAGCGGCCCTGCCGCGCGAGCAGCCGATTGTCGGGGTCGACGGCCAGAAGATCGGCAGAGGCGTCCGACGACATCCGGTAGGCCCGGCTCGTCACAATGGTGCGGACGAGGTTTCGGACATCCCAGTCGGCCGCGAAGTGGAGGGCCAGGCGGTCGAGCAATTCAGGGTGATCGGGCAGTTCCCCCTGGCCGCCGAAGTCGCCGGCGGACCGGCAGAGGCCGGCGCCGAAGAAGAGGGCCCAGATCCGGTTGGCCGTCACGCGGGCGGTGAACTCACCCACGCCGCCGGCGGCGACGGGCGTGACGAGCCAGCGGGCGAGGTCGGCCCGCGTGCCACGGCCCTTCGTCTCGACCGCGCCGAGTTGGCCAATATGGCCAAGGAAGGCGGGAATCGCCGGCTCGACGAGTCGGCCGGTTTCGTCCATCCAGTTGCCGCGGGCAAGAATCCGCACGGGCCGCGACTCATTGAGGCCGCGCGTGACCATCAGCCGGCGGTCGAGGGCCCTGCGTTCGACCTCGAGCTGCTTCAGTTCGAGCCGCTTTGCGACGACGGTCTCCGCTTCGGGCTCCTCCGGAAGCGCCCGCGGCGGGAGCACGAGCGGGGGCAGCTCGTTTGTGAGCGAATGGATGCGGGCGTCGAGCTCGGAAGCACGGTCCCGGTCGAACGGCCCGACGATCGTCACCTCGGGGTCCCGCTTCGTCGGCAGCGTGTTGAGGTTCTGGCCGCCGAGTCCACCCTTCTCCATGTGCTTTTCGTCGTCGATGTCCGCGAAGAAGCTGCCGAGGGCGTAGAAGTCCTTCGACGTGTAGGGATCGTATTTGTGGTCATGGCACTGGGCGCAGCCCAGCGTCGCCCCCATCCAGACCCCCGACACGTTGCGGATCCGGTCGGCCTGGTAGATCGCTCGGTATTCCTTGAGCTGCAGGCCGCCTTCGTGCGTCGTCTGCAGGAGCCGGTTGTAGGCACTGGCCAGCACGGGATCGTCGGCGTGCTCACCGCCTGCCGGGCCGACCAGGTCGCCCGCGAGTTGCAGCACGGTGAACCGATCGAACGGCACGTTGTCGAGGAACGCCTTGATCACCCAGTCGCGGTAGGGGGAGATGCTGTGCGTCTGGTCGCCGTGGTAGCCGACCGTGTCGGCATAGCGGACGAGATCGAGCCACCAGGCCGCGAGCCGCTCGGCATGCCGTGGCGAGGCGAGCAGCCGATCGACGAGTTTCTCGTAGCGGTCGGGGCTCCCGTCGGCGAGATAGGCCTCGACCTCGGCGGGCGTCGGTGGCAGGCCGGTGAGGTCGAACGTGACCCGTCGGACGAGCGTGACGGGATCGCAGTCAGGGGCGGGGGAAAGCCCCT
>JBBAVU010000163.1:0-6644 GCA_040397565.1 Pirellulales bacterium
CCCTCACGGAATCGCCGGGGCGGCGTTGAGCGTAGGCGAAACCGGGGCCTCGAGGTTGAGCCGGCCGCCGGGCGGCGGCGGTGGAGGAGCCGCCGACTTTGCGGGATCAGGCTTGTCGCCGAGCGCGACGGCGAGGCTCTCCTTCGCGTCCTTCATGTCGGGCGCGATCTCGAGGGCCCGACGAAACTGCTTGACCGCCGCGTCGTTGAGGCCCTGCTTGTAGAGCGAAACGCCGTAGTTGTTCAGGAGCGCCGGGTTGTTCGGCTCCCTCTCGAGAAGTTTCTTGTATTCGTCGGCGGCCTCGCCGAACCGGCCCGCGGCGGCGAGGCCGTTGGCGAGGTTCACCTGGATCGCCGGCACGTGCGGCGTGACGCGGACCGCCTCGGCGAACTGCTCGATCGCCGCGTCCATCTCGCGCTTGGCCGCCTCGGGGTTCCCCTGCTGCGCGAACCGCTGGGCCCGTGCCGAGAGCGTCGTGCCGAGGTTGTTGTGGGTCTCGCCGAGGTCGGGCCGCAGCCGCGTCGAGTTCTGGAAGTGGTAATGGGCCGAATCGACGTCGCCACGGGCGAACTTCTTGGCCCCGAGTCGGTTGTGGGCCTGCCAGCAGCCGCAGCCCGGATTGCAGGGGTTGGGATGGCCGGCGATCGTGTGCGGCCAGAGGGCCTCCTCGTTGGCCCAAACATGGGCGTACTGGAACGACGAGTAGGCGAGGACGGCGAGCACGACGGCCCCGGCGGCCAAGGCCAACGGCTGCTCCTGCGGCTTGGTTTTCGCGTACCAGGCGGCGACGCCGGCGGCGCCGATGCCGATCACGCTCAGCATCGGCGTGTAGAGGAAGTGATCCGCCACCCACGTGATCCGCATGTACGAGATCGTGATGATGCCGATGATCGGCAGGAGCATCAGCACGAAGAAGACGAGCACGAACACCATGTGCCGCTGCCACGTGGGCCGCTCCGCAGTGCCTCGGTGGCTCCAGAGCCACCAGCCTGCGGCGATCATGATCGGCCAGGGAAGGAACTGCCACACCTTGGGCGGATCGACCTCCCACCGCGGATAGATCGTCAGCAGGTTGAACGGCCAGATCGTCTTCCAGAGGTAGAAGAGCGTCGCCATGCCGACGGTCGCGATCCTGGAGAGCGCGCCGCCGACGGGAATCGCCTCCTGGCCGATCGCACGCGACCACTGGAAGTAGCAGGTCGCGATGCCGAGCACGGCCGAGATCCAGAAGAAGGGCAGCGAGTAGAGGACGTACCGCTCGAGCGTCTTCGGGGCGGCCGCATCGCCGTGCGGCGACGAGTCCTTCGCCAGCACGGCCGCCAGTGCCATCGAGGAAAGCGGGCCGAGCACTGCCACGGCCGTGCATGCGAGGTACAGCGGCCAACTGCTCCAGCCTCCCCGCAGCGCCACGAGCCAAAACATCTGTGGCACGACGGTGACCGCGAGGCTGCCGCCCGCAAATAAAAGCGCGGTGATGCCGCGGAGATCGGCCGGGAAGCCGTACTTCCACCATCCGTACATCAGGATGACGAACGGAAACATCACCACCGCGGTCTTCGCGAACATCGCGAACAGGAAGAACACCACCGCCCAGAGGTAGTGCTTCCTTCTCTGCGACGCCTCGCTGGCGTCGTCGAACTGCACGAAGGAGGCGCACGCCAGGAGAAACAGCGGCTGCGAAAGCGTGTTCTTCACCTCCGATACCCAGCCCACCGTCTCGACGCAGACGGGGTGGATGAGAAACAGCATGCCCCCGAGCCATGCTCCCGGCAGCTTCATGACGTGCAGGAGCCGCCAGAAGCAGAGCGCTCCGAGGATGTGGCAGAGGATCGTGACCACGTGGTAGCCCGTCGGCCAGGCGACCTTCACGACCGTTCCGTCGGGCTGCCTCACCGAAACGTTGAAGAACGGCCACTGGGCCCAGAGGGCCGAGTAGGAGAGCGGGAAGTAATCCGCGCCATCCGGGCTGATCCAGAGCTTGGCGAGCGTGGCGAGCGAGTTTTCCGGAACCCGCGGATCGGGGGAGACGCGGTGCTGGACGGTCAGGTTGTTGGTGAGCAGCTGGTCGTCGTCCCAGAGCCAGTCGCCGTGGTACGTGGGCGAGTAGATCCAGAGGCCCGCGAGCAGCATGAGAGCGAACTTGAAGATGAAGTCCCGCCACCAGCTGGCGCGATCGGCGGCATCGGTCCGGTCGACCGGGTGCGGCGTCGCAGCGACCGGGTGATCCAAGTCCCGCTCCCGCCGCGGCTTCAGCGTGCTTTTTCTCGTTCCCATATTTTGGACAGTGTACGAGCCGATGGCGGGCCGTGAAACACGCCGCGCTAGCGGGCGGCTTTTTGGCGGGCCAGCAGGTCGAGGAGGTCGTCCGCGTAGGGGCGTTCCATCGCCAGCGCTCTCACGCGGCCCTCCGGTTCGGCCAGACGGGGGTCGATTTCCACGGCCTTGTCGAGGGCTGCGAAGGCCTCCTTGGTGCGGCCCTGTCCGTCGAGGACAAGGGCCAGCGTGGCCCAGGCGTCGCCCCGTTTGCCCTCGACCAGCTCAATGGCCCGGCGGGCCAACTGCTCGGCCTCGGGCAGCCTCCCGGAGTCCCGCAGGGCTTCCGCGAGGCCGGAGGCGGCCGTGAATGCCACTGGGTTCTTCCGGAAGGTGTCGCTCCAGAGGGCGAGCTGGTTCGCCCACACCTTCTGTCGTTCCATGCAGCCCAGGCCGAGGAGCACCACGGCCACGAGCATCCCGACAACCACCCGGTCCCGGATCGCCGGCCGCGAGGCGGGCCACGGAGCCTGAAGCAACGCGCCCACTGCCATCGCCACGCCGGCGGCGGGCAGGTAGAGGTAGCGATCGGCAGCGGCCCTGTAGATCGGCACGAGGTTCGAGACCGGCAGGAGCGGCACGACGACGACCGCGGCCGCGATGGCCATGCGGTGGTCTTTTCGGACGGCGAAGATGCCCGCCGCGACCACTGCCGCGACCACGGCGAGGGCCACGGGCAGCGGCAGGTGGGCCACGGAGTGGAGCCCGTAGTCGGCGCAGAGATTCACCGGCAGCAGCATGAGCTGCGCGTAGAGCGCGAGGATCCGCGGCTCGATGAGCATCGCGGCCGCGAGCGAACCGCCCGGATAGCCGGGCCGCGACTCGAAGATCGTCGAGGGGGATGGCTCGAGCAGGAATCGTGCCGCGAGGAACGACACGACGACGAGCTTCGCCCCGCCGATCGCCACCGGCCAAAACCAGCCAGGCTCGCCCCGCCGAAAGAGCAGCCAGTAGACCGTTATCACAGCCGGCGCCGCGATGCCCGACTCCTTGCTGCCGATCGCGAGGAGCGAACAGGCGACGCACCCGGCCGCCCGCCAGCCGTCGTGGCCGTCCGCGGGCCGGTGACCCATCGCGAGCAGGAGCCCCGAGAGCGTGAAGAACCCGACGAGCAGGTCCTCCCGAAACGTCGGCTCGCAGATCGCTTCCGTGACGACCGGGTGCACGGCGAAGAGGAGCGGCGGCAGGACTGCGACCGCGTCCCCCACAATCCCGGGACGGAAGCCGGGGGATGCCTCCTCGTCGTGGAGCCCGCCCTCCGTGCCGCGCGACAACCCCCGAATCACGGCCCACACGAGCACCACGTTCGCCGCGTGCAAGGCGACGCTCGCGAGGTGGTATCCAAAAGGCTCCCTGCCCCAGATCGTCGCGTCGAGCATGAGCGACGCGAGGTTCACCGGCCGGTTGAAGTCGAGGATGTCCATCGACAGCGTGCCGAACGTGAGAACGTGCCACCAGTTCCGCGGCTCGTGCAGGAAGGAGTCGGTGAGAATCTGCAGCCGCGCGTCGTAGACGAAGCCCGAGGAGAGCGTCGGGGAAAAGACGGCGAACGTGACGGCGACGAGCAGGGCCGCCTGCGTCCAGGGAGATCTCGGCGGCGGGTCGGCGTCCGGCATCCCGTTCACCCGAGCTCACCGGAGGCGAGATAGTCGGCGATCCCCTCGGCGAGCGGACGCGGCCGCCAGTTCAGGAGCCGCGTCGTCGCCCCGATGTCGAGCACGACGTCGCGCAGGTAGCCCGGCGGCTCGGGAACGTACCGGGGCGTGCGGGAGAGGACCAATGCCGCGTTGAGATTGTTCACGAGGTCGTTGAACGTCGTCGCCACTCCCGTGCCGCAGTTGAGAATGGCCGGCAGTGAATCGCCTTCGAGCGTCGCGGCGGCGACGGCCGCGGAGGCCGCATCGTCGACGTACACGAAGTCGCGGACCTGCGTTCCCGGAGCGAAGATCTCGGGGTCGCCCGTCCGCATCTGGCGTGCGAGTTGGAAGACCTGGCTTGCCATCCGTCCCTTGTGCGATTCGCCGGGGCCATACACGTTCGCGAACCGCAGGCCAACGCAGCCGACACCTCGACTTGCCGCGAAGGCCGTCGCCTCCTGCTCGAGCTGCAGCTTCGACCTGCCGTAAAGGCTCACGGGCGCGGTGGGTGACGTGTCGGCCCTCATCGGGCTCGGCACGTTGCCGTAGACGTGCATCGACGAGGCGTAGACGATCCTGCGGCAGCCCGCCTTCACGGCTCCGGCCATGCACTCGATCGCGGCGTCCACGTTCACCCGCCGTAGCTCCCCCTCGTCGCGGACCGACGTGTCGTTGATCGCGGCCAGGTGAATCAGCACGTCGACCTCGCCGAGCGTCGACCAGTCGAGCCGGTCGAACCGCTCATCGAGCACGCGGCAGTCATTCCGGGTGATCCCCCGGCCGACGGCCACGACCCGATGCCCCTCGGCCACGCACCGGTCGACGATCCGGCGGCCCACGAAGCCGTTGGCCCCTGTCACGACTATGTTCACGCCTTCCCTCGCAGACTCGCCGGCCGCGCGGCGTTTGAATGCCTTTCGACCGTCGTATAGTCTACGTCAGGAGGTCGGGCATGCAGTCGGACGAGATCGGCGTTTCCGCAGGTATCGCGCCGAAGATCCACCAGTTCGGCGACAAGCTGCGGCATCCGCGGACGATTGAGGCGTTCCGGACGTTCGTCGAAGGGATGCGTCACTACCGGGCGACCGGCTCGAGCGAGAAGCTCACGTCGATCCCGCTGTTGTCGATCAATCTTGACCTCACCACCGCCTGCGACCACGCCTGCGGCCACTGCGTCGACGACGAGGTGATCAACACCGGCCCCAAGTATTCGGGCGACAACGTCCTCGCCACGATCGACACGCTCGCCGACCGCGGGCTCTGCTCGGTGATCCTGATCGGCGGCGGCGAGCCCACGCTCCATCCGAAGTTCGGCGAGATCGTGCGTCACATCAAGGCCCGCGGGCTCGAGCTCGGCCTCGTGACCCACGGCGGCCACGCCCACAAGATCGTCGAGGTCGCCGACCAGTTCCAGTCCACCGACTGGGTGCGGTTCTCGATCGACGCCGCGACGAACGAGACCTACCAGGACATCCACTTCGGCCAGGCTGGCAAAAAGCCGCGAAACACGCTCGCCGAGATCCTGGCCAACGGCCGGTCGATCCGGGAGGCGAATCCGTCGATCCAGCTCGGCTACTCCTACGTCGTCGTACCGCCGGGGCAGGAGTATCACGGCCGAAAGCTCCGCGACAACATCGACGAGATTCCCGGGGCGGCGGCGAACGCCCGCGAGCACGGGTTCAACTATCTCTCGCTCAAGCCCTGCCTCATCAAGCGGGAGACGGAGGGGGAGACGCTCATGTACGGCGTGCGGCCCGAGGAGATCGAGGCGGTCAACGCCCGCATCCGCGCGAAGATCGCCGAGGCGCAGGTCGTCGCGGGAGAGGTCAAGATCGTGCAGAGCCAGAACCTCATCGCGATGCTCGCGGGCCAGCTCGACGTGCTGCGGGAGCAGCCGCAGATCTGCTACGCGGGGTTCCTGCGTCAGGTGGTGAGCCCCTTCAGCATCGTTCACTGCCCGGCCTGGCGAGGTGATCTCCGGGCCCAGGTCGGCACGAAGCTCGGCTACGCCGATCCGCAGGCGGCGGCGGCGACCGCCGAGGCCACGGCAAAGAACCTGCTGTCGTTCAACGCCACGCGGACGTGCGCCGACATCGCCTGCTTCTACAACAGCATGAACCGCTACATCGACCACGTCATCGCGTCCGATGTTCCCGTCGAGGACATCGAGCCTTCGGCGGCGCGAGACACGTTTCTGTAGGGTGGCCTTTAGGCTGGCCTGTAGGCCGGCCCGGTTTTCGAGGGTAGTCTCTGCGGGCATGAAGGCCTCGACCATCCGCTTCGTGGACCGCTGGCTGGGAATCCCGGCCTGTGCCCTGCTCACGCTCTGGCGGAGGCTCTTTGACTGGCGGCGGCCCGAAGGGCCGATCCGCAGGGTGCTCGTGCTCAAGCTCGTGGAGCAAGGCGCGACGGTGATCGCCGAGCCGGCCCTGCGGGCCGTGGTCGACCGCGTGGGCCGGGAGAACATCTTCTTCATGGTGCTCGAGGAGAACCGCGGAATCCTCGACATGCTCGACATTGTGCCCCGGGAAAACGTGATCTCCGTGCCGCGGGGCGGCGCGTTCACGACGTTCGCGGGGCTCATCGGCGGCGTCCTCCGGGCCCGCCGCGAAAAGATCGACACGGTCCTCGACTTCGAGTTTTTCGCGAGGTCATCGGCGGTGATGGCCTACCTCACCGGGGCGTCCCGCCGGG
>JBBAVU010000164.1:0-6620 GCA_040397565.1 Pirellulales bacterium
GCGTCCATGGCCGATCCGAAAAACCCAATCCGCGGGGGCGATGGGATTGCGGCTGGCGGGGGCTGGACAGGCGGGGTAGGGTGCGCCTATCGTTTTTCACGTATAACGCAGTGTTTTCGGAGCACGGACATGGCTGACGACGGTGGCCGCGGCGGCAATGCCGCGATGATCGAGGCGGACGGCCTCACGAAGTACTACGGTCCGTTCATCGCGATCGAGGACGTCTCGTTCCGGGTGCCGCGGGGCGAGGTCGTGGCGTTCCTCGGGCCCAACGGTGCCGGGAAGAGCACGACGATGAAGATCCTCACGGGCTACCTGGCGCCATCGGCCGGCCGAGCCCGGATCGCCGGGTTCGACATGGCGACCGACCGGCTCGAGGGAGCGGAGCGGCTGGGCTACCTGCCGGAAAACGGCCCGCTCTATCCCGACATGACCCCCCGCAGCCTGCTCGAATTCTTCGCCGACGCCCGCGGCCTGTCGAAGCAGAAGAAGGAGGCGCGGATCGAGGCGGTCGTGAAGCAGTGCGAACTCGGCAGCGTGATCGGCAAGGCGATCGGCAAGCTCTCGAAAGGCTATCGCCAGCGGGTGGGGATGGCGCAGGTGCTCCTCCACGAGCCCGACGTGCTGATCCTCGACGAGCCGACGAGCGGCCTCGACCCGAACCAGATCCGCGAGGTCCGCGAGACGATCCGGAGGCTCGGCGAGAGCAAGACGATCCTGCTCTCGACGCACATCCTGCAGGAGGTGGAGGCCCTCGCCGACCGCGTGATCCTCATCTCCGACGGCAGGATCAAGTTCGACGGCACGCCCGCGGAACTCCGCCGTGACGGCCGCCCGCTCGACGAGCGATTCCACGACCTCACGCGGGCGGGGGCATGACGGTCCCCGCCGCCGGAACCGCCGCGGCAAAGAGCCCGAGCCGCCAAAACGACCCTGGAACCGATTGAGAGAGGCATTCGCATCATGAAGTGGCACGTCCTCGACGCCGTTTTCAAGCGGAACTTCGTCGCATACTTCTCGAACCCGACCGGATACGTCTTCATCTGCGTGTTCGTGCTGCTGGGGTCGCTGGCTGCCTTCTGGCCACCGGAGTTCTTCAACTCGAACCTCGCCAACCTCGACCAGCTCAACCGCTACCTGCCGTCGATCCTGCTCGTCTTCATCCCGGCGATCACGATGAGCGTCTGGGCGGAGGAGCGGCGGCAGGGCACGGACGAGCTCCTGCTCACGCTGCCGGCGAGTGACTGGGAGGTCGTCTTCGGGAAGTACCTGGCGAGCGTGGGGATCTTCACGGTGGCGCTCCTCTTCTCGATGGTCTGCAACGTGATCATCCTGCTGCGGTGGGGCACGCCCGACGCCGGGCTCTTCTTCACGAACTACCTCGGCTACTGGTTCACGGGCCTCGCGATGCTCGCGATCGGGATGGTGGCGAGCTTCCTCACGAGCAACCTCACGGTCGGCTTCATCCTCGGCATGCTCTTCAACGCCCCCCTGGCCCTGGCGGACCGTGCGAGTCTCGTGATGGGGCCGCGGGCCGCCGAGCGGATGCGGGCCTGGAGCGTGGCAGAGCACTTCTCCGATTTCGGCCGCGGGGTCGTGAGCCTCTCGTCGATCGCGTATTTCCTCGGGATCGTGGCGGTCTGCCTCTACATCGCGATGGTGCTCATCGGCCGGCGGCACTGGAGCGGCCGGCGGGACGAGTCGGGGATGGGGCTCCACTACGTTGCGAGGACGCTCGGGCTCGTGGCGGCCGCCGTGGGCGCCGTGCTCCTCGTGCGGGCCTTCGACCTGCGGGCGGACCTGTCGCAGGAGCGGATCAGCTCGCTCTCCCCAGACACACGCACGCTGCTCAAGTCGCTCGACCCAAAGCGGTCGGTCGAAGTCACTGCCTACGTGAGCCCGCAGGTGCCCGAGGACTACACGCAGACACGGCTGAACCTCCTCAACATGCTGCGGCAGTTCGAGCGGCTCGGCGGTGGAAAAGTGAAGGTCGAGATCATCCCCACGGAGCCCAAGACCGAGGCGGCGGCGCTCGCGAGCAAGCAGTTCGGGATCGAGCCCGTGAGCGTGCTCTCGCGGGTGCGGGGGACCTACCGGGAGGAGGAGATCTTCCTGGGTTGCGCCTTCCAAAGCGGCCTGGAGAAGGTGGTCGTTCCCTTCTTCGACCGCGGCACGCCTGTGGAATACGAGCTCATCCGCTCGATCTGCACGGCCGCGGAGCCGAAGCGTAGGCGGCTCGGCGTGCTCACGACCGACGCCGATCTCTTCGGTGGCTTCGACATGATGAGCGGCGGGCAGCGGCCGCGGCAGCCGGTGCTGGAGGAGCTGGAAAAGCAGTACGAGGTGGTGCAGGTGGACGCGTCGGCGCCGATCACCGAGACCTACGACGTGCTCCTCGCCGTGCAGCCCTCGTCGCTCGGACCGGAGCAGATGGTGAATTTCGTGGCGGCCGTGCGGGGCGGGCAGCCGGTGGCGATCTTCGAGGACCCGCTGCCGGTGCTCATGACGGGCGTGCCGGGCACGGGGCAGCCCAGGCGAGGGCCCGGCGGCCCGATGGCGATGTTCCAGCCGCAGGGGCAGCCGAAGGGGGATATCGAGTCGCTCTGGCAGGCGCTCGGCGTGAAGATGATCGCCCGCGAGGGGCGGCCGCTCATGGGGCAGATGGGTGGCTCGCCGCTCATCGTCTGGCAGGACTACAACCCTCACCCGAAGCTCGATCTGCCGAATCAGTTCGTCTTCATCGACTCGAGCCTCGACAACGGCGGCGAGACCGCCTTCAACGAGCGGCAGCCGATCACGGCCGGCCTCCAGGAGGTGCTCTTCCCGTTCCCCGGCGGGTTCGAGAAGGGGGATGGGGCCGACGTGCAGTGGACGCCGCTGGTTCGCACGGGGCTTCGCAGCGGCACGATCGAGGTCGAGCAGGTGATGGGCAACCGCGGCGACATGCGTCAGCTCCGGGCCTTCGAGAAGCCGGCCCGCACCTCGATGGTGCTCGCGGCGGCGGTCGAACGGAAAGCCGGCGAGTCGCCGGACGCGAAGCCGATCCGGGCCGTCGTGGTCGCCGACATCGACCTCATGGACGGGCGAATCTTCGGCCTCCGCAACCGGCCCGACGAGGTCTTTTCGCTCGACTTCGACAATGTCTCGTTCGTGCTCAACGTGCTCGACGAACTCGCCGGCGACGACCGCTTCCTCGACATCCGCAAGCGGAAGCCCAAACACCGCACGCTCGAACGGATCGAGGTGACCGTCGCCGAGGCCCGCGAAGAAGCCGATAAGCAGCGGCAGACGTTCAACGACGAGTTCGACAAGGCCGAGCGGCAGGAGAACGACCGCATGCAGGGAGAGATCGCGGAGTTCGAGAAGAAGATCAAGGATCTCGAGTCGCGGGAGGATGCCGATCCCCAGGCGGCGATGCAGGCGCTCCAGCAGCTTGCGAGCCGACAGCGGCTCGCGCAGCGGCGGCTCGACACGAAGATCGAGCAGCTCAAGCGGACCCGCGACGTGGAGGTCGCCGCCGTGGAGCGGCAGCTGGCCGAGAAGATTCGGCGGGAGCAGGACCGCCAGAAGTGGCTGGCCGTGCTCCTGCCACCGATCCCTCCCCTGGTCGTCGCCTTCTTCGTCTATTTCAAGCGTCGCGCGGCCGAGCGGGTCGGCGTGGCACGGTCTCGTCTGCGGTAAAGGAGGGTTCTTCGATGGAATCGCACGCTTCTGGAAACGGGCTCTCGCCGGTGATGCGGACGACCGCGACCTTCCTGCTTGCGGGGTTCGGCCTGCTGCTTTTGGGCGCGGCGGTGCAACCGCGGTTCAAGGCTGCGAAGGTGCAGCCCGAGGCCGAGCGGATCCTCTTTCCCGAGCTCTCCGACGCCTCGAAGGCTGCGGGCCTCAGGATCGTCCGCTACGACGACGAGCTGGCGACCCTGCGGGAATTCAAGGTCGTGCAGTCGGCGGCCGGTGTGTGGGTGCTCCCCTCGCACGACAACTACCCGGCCGACGCGAAGGATCAGCTCGCGGCGGCGGCGACGGAGCTCGTCGATCTGCAATCACTGCGAGTCGCCTCCCAGTCGCCGGGCGACCACGAGAACTTCGGCGTCATCGAGCCCGATCCCGAGAAGCTCAAGCCCGGCATGACGGGCGTGGGCGAGCTCGTCGAGATCAGCGACGCCTCGGGCGGCAAACTCGCCCGGCTCGTCGTCGGCAAGGAAGAGAAGCGGACGAACGCATCCGCCATCGGCGGCCGGCCGCTGCGGTACGTCCGCAAGGCGGGGCAAGACCCCGTCTACCTCGTGGAACTCGACCTCTCGAAGTTCCCCACCGACTTCAGCCAGTGGATCGAGAAGGACCTTCTCAAGCTCTCCCCGTGGGACGTGCGGCGGGTCGTGCTCGACGACTACACGCTCGCGGCGGTCGAAGCGGGCGGGAAGCTCCGGGTCGAGAGGCAGCGAAAGAACCGGATCGACCTCGCCTACGACGACAAGGACGCGACATGGTCGGTCGTGAAGCTCGAGGCGTTCGACCCGAACGACTCGACGTCCGAGGGAAAGCCGGAGAAGCTCGGCGAGACCGAGGAACTCGCCTCGACGAAGCTCAACGACCTGAAGAACGCGATCGGCGACCTCAAAATCATCGACGTCGCCCGCAAGCCCGCCGGCCTCTCCGCCGACCTCAAGGCGCAGGAGAGCTTCACGGGCGATCGGGCGGCCGTCATGTCGCTCCAGCAGCGAGGCTTCCTCCCCCTGCAGAACGGCGACATCCTCTCCACCGATGGCGAGACGATCATCGGCATGAAGAACGGCGTCGAGTACGTCCTGCGGTTCGGGGCGACGACCTCGGTCGCGACCGACGGCACGAAGGACGGCGAGAAGAAGTCAGATAAGGACTCGAAGGACGCCGATTCCAAGGACGATGCTGGCGAGACCGCCGGCCGCTACGTGCTCGTCATGGCCCGGCTGAACGAGTCGCTCCTCGAGAAGCCGAAGCTCGAGGCGGTTCCGGACGCTCCGGATGAGAAGGCCGCAGCGCCTGAGAAGAAGGAGCCCTCGGCTGCCGACGCGCTCAAGGCGGCCGACGAGGCGGAGGCGAAGATGCAGGCCGCGATCGAGGAGCGGCGGCGAGTCGAGCGGGAGAACCGCCGCAAGCAGGACGAGTACGACGAGCAGGTGAAGGCCGGGCAGAAGAAGGTCCGCGAGCTCAACAACCGCTTCGCCGACTGGTACTACATCGTGTCGGACAAGGAATACGCGAAGATCCACCTCGGTCGCGCCGACGTCGTGAAGGCGAAGGAGAAGGCCGACGAGGCGAAGAACGATGGGGCGAAGGGCGAGGCGGCGAAGCCCTGATCAAGCGTGCGGGGTTCGGGGCTGCCCGTGCCACGTCTCCGGACGTTCGGTACAAGCTCGGGGCTGCCCGTATCCCCTCGCCGGACGTTCGCTACAGCCCTCCGGGCTTTCGCTCACTCGGAGCTGACTGGCGCTCCGGCATCCATGCCTGCGCTGGTCAGCTACGCCGTCTCGGGCACACGGGCAACCCCTCGCAGTCAACTCCCTGGGCACGTGCTGCCCCTCACGGTCTTCTCACAGGGACTCTGATGCTGAACGCCGGGGGAGCGGACGTTGAGGAGCATCAGGTGTATCCTCACCGTAGCGACGATGCGTCCGCTCCCCCGGCGGCAATGCGGTCTCCATCAAATGCCCCAAAGAGCCGCTTTGATCCGAGCAGAGAACCCCGCACTCGTCACGGGGCGAGGCGTTCGATCAGCCATTGGCCTGCGGCGTCGCGGCGGAATTGCAGCCGATCGTGGAGCCGGCTCGGCCGGCCCTGCCAGAACTCGATCCGATCGGGCACGAGCCTGAAGCCGCCCCAGTGGGCCGGCCGCGGGATCGCGGTGTCGTCGGGATGCTCGGCCCGGAATCGATTCACGAGATCCTCGAGCGAGCGGCGGTCGGGGATCACCTGGCTCTGCGGCGAGCTCCAGGCGCCGATCCGCGAGCCGCTCGGCCGGCTGTGGAAGTAGGCGTCGCTCTCGGCATCGCTGGTCCGCTCGACGCGGCCCTCGATCCGCACCTGCCGCTCGAACTCCGCCCAGTGGAACGTAACCGCCGCGTGGGGGTTGGCGGCGAGTTCCCGCCCCTTGCGGCTGTCGTAGTTGGTGAAGAAGCAGAAGCCGCGGGAATCGAAGCCGCGGAGGAGCACGACCCGGGCCGACGGACGGCCGTCGGGCGTGGCGGTGGAGAGCGTCATCGCCTCCGGCTCCGGGATGCCCGCCGCCACCGCCGCGTCGTACCAGGCGGCGAACTGGCGGAACGGGTCGCGGTCGATCGATGCCTCGTCGAGCGCTCCCCGCTCGTATTCCTTGCGGGCGTGGGTGGTCCTCGGCTCCATGGCGTTCGCTCCTGACGGTGACGATTGGCGGACTCTCAATGGTAGTCGACTCCGACGGGTGGCAATCCGGTCGGGCAGACGTTGACCGCTGTGCCGGTCATGCCGGAGCAGCAAACGTCGGTCAGGCAGGAAGTGACGGCCGCCTCGCCGGTGTCGGATGCCATGGAGCCCGTCCTGCCGACGACGTTTCGGGGGCGGCGAGCGGCGCCGGCTTGCGCGATGGGGACGCGGGTCGGGGC
>JBBAVU010000165.1:0-6567 GCA_040397565.1 Pirellulales bacterium
GCCTGCGGCGGCCGACGCCGATGCGTTCGCCGCCGATCCCTCGGAGGATGCTTACGGCGCCGCGGTCGAGCGACTGCTCGCTTCCCGCGAGCACGCCGAGCACTGGGCGCGGCACTGGCTCGACCTCGCACGCTACGCCGACACGATGGGCTACGCCTTCCCCGGTCAGTCCCGGCTCTATCCCTTCGCCTGGACCTACCGCGACTGGGTCGTGCGGTCGCTCCACGATGATCTGCCGTACGACCGTTTCGTCACGCTGCAACTCGCCGCCGACCGGATCGAGCCGCCCGTGCCCCGCGAGGATCTCGCCGCCCTCGGATTTCTCACCGTCGGACGCACGTTCAGCGGCAACCAGCACGACATCATCGACGACCAGATCGACCTCGTGGGCCGCGGCCTGATGGGCATCACCATCTCCTGTGCGCGGTGCCACGACCACAAGTACGAGCCGATCTCGACCGCCGACTACTACGCCCTCCACGGCGTCTTCGCCAGCTGCGAGGTGCCGCAGCGGCTGCCGACGATCGGCGAGCCGCCACCCGGGCCGGAGGCCGAAGCCTTCGCCAAGACGTTCGCGGAACTCGACGGCCAGCTCGTCGCGCACGAGGCTGCCATCCACAAGCGGGCCGTCCGCGAGGCGGTCGCCCATGCCGCGGACTATTTCCTCCAGGTGGCCCGGCCCGCGAAGCGTCCGGATGGCCGGCCGCCGCAAATGGCCGACGGCTACGAGCTCGAGCAACTCCTGATCGACCGTCTCGGGCGGCTCCTCGCCGGTGCTGGGGGTGACCACCCGATCCTCGGGGCATGGGCGATGGCGAAGGGCCTGCCCGACGAAAAAATTGCCGCCACGCTCGCCGCATTCTTCGCGGCTGGCTCGTCGGGGGAGTCGAGGAAGGTGAATCCTCTCGTGGCGGCGGAGTTTGCGAGCGCCACCCCCGCTTCGCTTCGGCAGGTGGCCGAGGTCTACGGCCGTCTCGTCGCCCGCGTGGCGCCCGAGATCGCCGGTGGCTCACCGGCCGACGCGAACGAGTCGGCAGACCTGGCCGCGATCCGCGAGATGTTCGGCCGGGAAGGCTCGCCGCTCGTCGCGCCCGCGTCGGACGCGATGCGACTGGCGAAGCGGTCGGAGTTGGACGAGCGTTTTCGACTGACGAAGGCGGTCAAGAACCATGAGGCGACCGCCCGCGGCGGCCCGCCGCGGGCGATGGTGCTCCTCGACAAGCCGTCACCCGTGGACAGCCCGATCTTCCTCCGCGGCGATCCGGGCCGGCCGGGGCCGAAGACGAGCCGGCGGCTGCCGGAGTTGCTCGGCGGGACGGCGCTCGATCGCGGCTCGAGCGGCAGGCTCGACCTCGCCCGCACGATCGTGTCGCTGGAGAATCCCCTCGCCGCCCGCGTGATCGTCAACTGGGCCTGGACGCACCACTTCGGCCACGGGCTCGTGGCAACGCCGGGCGACTTCGGCCTCCGCGGCGAGCCGCCGACCCACGCGAAACTCCTCGACGACCTCGCCCGCCGGTTCGTCGAGGACGGGAAGTGGAGCCTTCGCTGGCTGCATCGCGAGATCGTGCTTTCCCGCACGTGGCGGCAGTCGGCGGCGATCCGTGAGGACCTCGTCGCCCGTGATCCCGAGAACCGGCTCTTCGGCCGCGCCGAGCGACGGCGGCTCTCGTGGGAGGCCTTTCGCGACAGCTTGCTCGTGGCCGCGGGCACGCTCGATCGCAGCCGGGCCGGCGGCCCCGGCGTCGACCCGCTCGACGTGAACGCCATGGGGTCGCGATCGGTCTATGCGAAGCTCGACCGGCAGGACGTGCCGGGGCTGTTGCGGTCGTTCGACATCGCGAACCCCGACACGGCCGTGCACTTCCGCGGCCGCACGACGGTGCCGCAGCAGGGGCTCGCCGTGTTGAATTCGCCGCTCGTGATCGAGGCCGCCCGGAAGCTCGCCGCGCGATCAGAGCACGAGGCCGGGGCGGAGGCGGCGGACGCGGCTCGCGTCACGGCGATCTGGCGCGGTGGCCTCTCCCGCAGCCCCGGCGACCGCGAGCAGGCGTTTGCGGAGGCGTGGCTTGCGGAAAATCGTTCTGTGCCCGCGGTCGATGGGTTCGGGCCCTGGGAGCGGCTCGCGCAGGCGGTGCTCGCCACGGCGGAGTTTCAGTACGTCGATTGACCCGTTCGGGACAGGAAGGCTCCGTCCATGCATTTTCCATCCGCTCCGCTCTCGCGACGCGACCTGCTCGGCCGGTCGGGGCTCGGCCTCGGCTGGCTCGCGGCCGGCGGCATGCTCGATGCCGAGGCCCGTGCCGAGTCGGCGAGCGCCTCGCGGCCCGCGGTTCACACGACGCTCGCCCCGCGAGCCCCCCACTTCCTGCCGCGGGCCCGGGCCGTGATCCACATCTTCGCCAATGGCGGCCCGAGCCACATCGACACGTTCGACCCCAAGCCGCGGCTCGCCGACTACGCCGGCCGCGAGCTGCCGACCATGCTCAAGACGGAGCGGCGCACCGGCGCCGCTTTCCCCTCGCCGTTCACGTTCAGCCGTCACGGCGAGAGCGGCCTCGAGATGAGCGAGCTTTTCCCGTCGGTGGCCCGGCACGCCGACCGGCTGCTCGTCGTGCGTTCGATGCATGCCGACGTGCCGAACCATGAGCCGTCGCTGATGCTCATGAACTGCGGCGACGCACGGCTCGTGCGGCCGTCCGCCGGCGCCTGGGTCACCTACGGCCTCGGCACCGAGAACCAAAACCTCCCCGGCTTCGTGGCGATGTGCCCCGGTGGCTACCCGATCAAGGGCACCGAGAACTGGCGGAGCGCCTTCCTGCCGGGCGTCTTTCAGGGCACCTACGTCGACACGGCGAAAAAGAAGGTCGAGGAGCTCGTCGAGCACGTTCGCCACCCGATTCTCGCGGCCGACGTGCAGCGGCGGCAGGTCGATCTCACGGCGGCGCTCGACCGCGAGCACCTCGCCGCGCGGCAGCATGACCCGGCTCTCGAGGCTCGCCTGGCGTCGATGGAGCTCGCCTGGCGTATGCAGTCCGAGGCGGGGGAGGCCTTCGACGTCTCTCGGGAGCCCGCCCACGTCCTCGCCCGTTACGGCGACACGTCCCACGGTCGGCAGCTGCTCATCGCGAGGCGGCTCGTGGAGCGGGGCGTGCGGTACGTGCAGGTCTGGCACGGCGAAAGCCAGCCGTGGGACAGCCATACCGACATCGAGAAGAACCATCGGCGGCTCGCGGGCGAGAGCGACGGTCCGATCGGCGCCCTCCTCGACGACTTGGTCGGCCTCGGCCTGCTCGACAGCACGCTCGTGCTCTGGGGCGGCGAGTTCGGCCGCACGCCCACGGTCGAGCTGCCCAACGACGCCGGAGTGAAGGCGCCCACCGGCCGCGATCATAACCACCACGGCTTCTCACTCTGGCTCGCCGGGGGCGGCGTGAAGGGGGGCACGGTGTACGGAGCCACCGACGAATTTGGTTTCAAGGCGGTGGAGAAGCCGGTGCACGTGCACGACCTGCAGGCGACGATGCTCCACCTGCTCGGCCTCGACCACACGCGGCTCACCTACCGCCATGCCGGCCGAGATTTTCGTCTCACCGACGTCCACGGCCACGTGGTTCATGATTGGCTGGCGTGAGCCGCGTTGCCGGAGTCGTGTCGGCGGCCGGCTGGTACACTGTCGATCCGAGGGCAATCGATCCGGGGTTACGGAGCAGAGCACCAGATGAACCAGTCGCCGCGACAGGAGTTCGAGCGGGAGATCGAGGGCGTCAGGCAGATGCACGAGTCGCTCGTTCGCGGGGCGGGCGGCACGCCCGGCGGCACGTGGCTGTTTTTTGGGGGGCTCGTGCTCGCCGCCGCCGGCACCTGGTTCTTCCTCTCCAACGTGCACGTCACGACGATGCCGATCGGCATGGTGTCGGGCCTCTTCAACCGCGGGCTCTTTGGCGACGGCATGCCCGCGATGAGCACGGGGGTGGTGTTCGCGCCGATCTTCGTGGGGCTCGTGCTGCTCTTCTACGACGCCCGCTGGAAAGCGGGCTGGGCGCTCTTCTACATCGGGCTCGCGCTCATCGTGGTCGAGGTCCTGAGCCGCATCCAGTTCCTGATGAACATGCGGACGAGCAGCCTCCTGCTCATGATGGGCATGGTGGCGGCCGGCATCGGCATGATGCTGCGGAGCTTCCGCGACGCGAGCGCGCCGCCCGGCGGCTCCGGCAACCAGCCTCCGCAGCAGCCCTGAACGCGGAGGGCGTCAGTGGCCTCGCCGCTGGCGGAAGAGCCAGTCGAGCGTGGCGGGATCCCGGTAGGCGGGCGTCCAAGAGTCGTGCTTCACGCCCTCGAACTCCGTGTACTTCACGCTGCCGCCGGCGGCCTTCACCGCCTCCACCATCGACCGCGACCGTGTGGCCGGCACCACCTCGTCGTCGGCGCCGTGGAAGCACCAGATCGGAAGCTTCGCGAGCTTGGCGGCGGTCGCCTCGTCGCCGCCGCCGCAGATCGGGATCACGGCCGCGAATCGCCCGGGCATCCGGGCGGCCAAGTCCCACGAGCCGTAGCCTCCCATCGAGAGGCCGGTGAGGTAGACGCGGTCGGGATCGACTGGTTCGGCCTTCATCACATCCTCGAGTGCCGCCACGGCGGCCGCGAGATCGACCGTCGGCTCCGGCTTCTGTGGCGCGGCCGTCTTGTCCGACCAGTTGCCCTCGACCCATTTGCCGTCGTCACGACACTGCGGTGCAAGAACAAAGCAGGCGTGGGTGCGTCGCAACTGCGGTTCGGCGAGCCACGTCGGCAGATACTTCAGCTGCTTCTCGTTGTCGGTTCCCCGCTCACCGGCCCCGTGGAGGAAGAGCACGAGCGGGTACTTTCCACCCGGCTCGATCGCCGCGGACCGCAGGAGCCGGTAGCGAAACTCGACCTCCCGGCCCTCCTCCTCGACGGTGACCGTCCGCTCCTCGTACGCATCCCCCGCCACCCCGTCAGTCAAGGCCATCATCAGCACCACTCCCGCCATGCAAAGGACGTTGTTGCTGGGTGTCGTCATGGCGTCGTCACCAGTTCCCGGCCCAGTTCGATCGCAGCGGCTTCGAGCCGTTCGAGGCTACCCCGGTCGAACGGGGTCTGCCAGACCTGGTAGATCTCGACGTCATAGAGCGGCTCGGGGGGCAGGTAGCCGATGGAGCCGTTGACGAGGTTGATCCACGCGACCTCGCGGCCGGGAAACGCGGCCCGCACGTTCGCTTGGATGGAGGAATAGGCCTCGGCCATCGTGCCGAGCACGACCGCCTCACCGATTCGCCAGCCCCAGATCTCCATCGGAAACGTCCTGCCATCGCCAATCGCCTCGCGGATCCGGAGCCTCCGGCGAATCCGTTCGGCCATGGCGCGGTCGCTGCAGGCGGCGAACTGCGCGGAGAGCTCCGCCGCGGAGGGCCAGTCCTTGAGCGGCAGGTCGACCGTGCGCCGCTTCGCCGCGAGAGTCCTCGTCAGGGGCGTCGCGGGTCGCGTCTCCCGCCGCCAGGTGGCCAGCGGCGCGCCCGACTCGACGACGCGATCGAACACGAGATGCTGCCCCGGCGGCTCCATCGCATGGACCGTGGCGAGCACCGCATGCGCGAGTTCGCGGCCGTGGGCGTCGGCGACGGTGGGGGCGCCCACATATTGATAGCGGGGCGCAAGCTCGCCCGACGCCCCCTGCAGGAAGAGGCCCAGGCCCACGCCGGCCTGCTCGAGCGTCGATCGCATCTCTCCGACGTAGTCGGGCGAGACGAGATCGTTGTCCCAGGCGAGCGTGGTCGGATGGCAGGCGTAGTTGGCGATCGTGGCCAGCGGTGTTCCCGAGCCACTGGTAATCCTCGCGACGACGAGCGTGTCGTCGGCAGCGTTCGCGGGGTTGAAGCCGCACACGATCCGCGGGCCGGCGGTCGGGGACGGGTCGGGCAGGTCGCGATTCGACGCGAGTTCGCAGCGTCCGCGATGCCACTCGATCGTGGCCGGCGCGAGGTTCGCGATCGCCGCCCGTGCCGTTTCCACCATCTTCGTTTCAAGCGATGCGAGATACGCGGCGAGCAGGTCACCTCCCTGCCACTGCGGCTCGGGCTCGCAGAGCGGCGGAGCGGCGTGCGTGTGCGTCACGCACGAGAGCAGCCGTTCCTCGGGCAGCCCGAGGGCGGCGCACACGCGGCCGCGAAAGCTTCTTTCGTACGTCAGGTTGGCCCACCAGCCGAGATCCGCGTCGAAAAGCACGAGCGGGTCTCCGCCGGCCGCTTCGCGGATCGCGAGGGCCGTGAGGAAGAGCGGTCGGTGCACGCCCTGCGCCGTGTCGTGCATCGCCGCGCCCCAGTTGCGGCAGAAGATGCCGACCGGCGGCGTGATGTCGGTGCGGGCGAGGCCGACCGAACCTGTGAACGCGGAATGGCACTCGGCGATGGGCGATGGCATGGCTCCCACGATAGTGACATGACGGTTTATTTGGAATAGACTCGCCGACCATGAAGATCACCGCCGTCGAGACCCACGTCTGCAACGCCCGGATGCGGAACTGGGTGTTCGTGAAGGTCGTCACCG
>JBBAVU010000166.1:0-6510 GCA_040397565.1 Pirellulales bacterium
AACGCCTCGCCTTCGGCCGCCGGCTCCTCTCCAAGTAGCACATCTTCGCCGGTCGCATCCCTCGGCCCGGCCAGGTCGTCGAGGTCACTCACCGCCGCGGTCGATCCCTCGGGCTCCTCCGAGACGACCACGACCATCGTCATCCGTCCCTCGTCGGACCGGCCCCACGATGCCGGTGACAGGCCGCCGATCGACGCGGCCACGATCGCGAGTGCCACGTGCGCGACGACCGAAAGCAAGAGACACTTCTTGAGCGTGTCGGACTGCAGCCAGCGCGTCCGCGCCGCTGCCGCGAGGCCGATGCCGCCGGCCGCAAACACGACGCCTGCCACGATCCATCCGGCCTGCATCGCTTTCCTCCGGCGGTCGCGGAGCCTCTTACTTTCGAGCCTTCGCCCCGGCAGCCCCCGTCGCCACCTGCACCGAGATGCCGACGTGGCGGATGCCAGCCGTGCGGCAGGCCTCGTAGACCGCCGCCATCCGACCGTGGCTCGCCGCCCGGTCGCCCCGCACGAGCACCGACGGCTCGATCCCTTCGCCCCGCACCGCCGCCAGCCGCGCGGCCAGGTCTTCGATCGCGACCGCTTCTCCGCGGAGCTTCACGCCCCCGTCGGCCGCCACCTCCACGAGTTCCGGCTTCGCGGCCGTGACGGCGGCCGCGGCGTTCACCTTCGGCAGGTCCACGTCGAGGGCGTGCTCGTCGCCCGAGAACCGGGTCGCGCACATGAAGAAGATCGTGAGCACGAGCACGACGTCGATCATCGGAGCCAGGTTCGGCTGCGGCTCCTCGTCGTCGGAAAGGCGCACCAGCGGCATCGAAAGCCTCCTAGGCGGCGGCCCCGACGTTCCGCTTCTTGCGGCGGCGGGGGTCGTTGGCAGTCTCGAGGGCGACGCAGTCGATCACTCGCTGCGCCGTCTCGTCGAGCCGCAGTGCGAGCCGGTCGGCGCGGCTCGTGAAGAGCGAGTGCAGGAGCATCGCCGGGATCGCGACGATCAGCCCCATGGCCGTCGTGATGAGCGCCTCCCCAAACCCCTTCGCGAGCAGGTCGGGCCGGCCCATCGCCCCGGCGGACGCCACGTCGTTGAACGAGCGAATGAGGCCGAAGACCGTTCCGAGAAGGCCCAGGAGCGGGCCGATCGTGGCGACGCTGCTGAAGATCCGCCGGTATCGCCGCAGATGGTTGAGCTCCCGCTCGCAGGCGTCGATTGCGGCCTGCTCCACCTCGACGGCCGGCTTGCCCCACCGCCTCACCGCCGCCGCGAAGACGTTGGCCGCCGGGCTGCCGTTGGCCTCGCAGGCGTCGAGCGCCTCGTCCCGCGCGAGTTCGCCCGCCTCGAGCTGCTCGACGAACCGATCGATGAACAGCCGTGGCACGACCCGCCCCCACCGCAGTGACACGAGCCGCTCGATCCCGAAGCTCGCAAGCAGGAACGAGCAGACGAAGAGCGGCACCATCAGGATGCCGCCGTCCCGCACGATCCCGAGCAGGCTGCCGGTTGGGATGACCGGCTCAGTGACGTCCGAGGCGCCTGGCACCAAGCGGTCCTCTGCGAACGCCGCTGCGGGTGTCGCGAAGCAGACGAGTAACGCGGCGAGCACAATGAACGTCTTCATGACGCCGTGCCGCCTGCAAGGGCGGCGACGCTTCCTCAACGGGCTGCACGCACCGCGTTCCCTCGCGGCGACCATACCGGCCCCGTGGGAGTCATCGACCCGCCGGGCGTCCGCCGCGCACCACCAATCCGCCCGGCAGCCGCAACCCGCACGATCGTCACGTTCGGCCGGGAAACTCAGACAGGGGATAATGACGACGGGCGGCCCCCTTTCGAAGGCCGCCCGCCGGGATCGGACACCAGTCCGTGATTCATGGGCCGGCGAGAGCCGGCTTCAGTATTCCGAGTCGCAGCCGGGATCGACCTCGCCCACCATGTGCAGGTGGTTGTGGTCGATGTAGACCACCTCGCGGCAGTCCTCGTCCACGAGCGTGTGCGGAACCGGCCAGCCGACCCGCTTCACCTCCTGGAAGTAGACCGTGCACTTGTAGTGGGCATGGTGCTGCTGGGCGGGACCGACCAGCGGGTAGTGACGCGGCGGATCGATGTAGTCGGCGACCTTGCACTTCGTGATCCGCACGTGGTTCCGCTGGATCTCGTAGAGGAAGGGCCAGTTGCCCTGGACGGGCCGGGCCTTCTCGAGGGCCCGCATCACCTCGTCGTCGCTCGGCTCGTCCACCGCCTCGCACGGGCCGCCCGGGCGGAGCGGACCGAGAATCGGGGCCCGCTCGTAGCGTTCGTGGTTCCAGAACTTGTCCTCGCGAGACTTCTGGAGGTAGACGGGCACGGGAATCGGGAAGGCAAGCGGGCCGAGGTTCGGCCCCTGCGACGTGATCCAGAAGCATCCGCTCTGCGACACGAGTGCGGCGCTCACGATCAAGGACAGCACGAGTGGTGTTCGGACTCGGCTCATCGGATCCATCCTCTCTGACGTTCGGGGTGACTGTACCGATCCGGAGGTTTGTATCGGCAGCGTGCTGGCAAAACTTGCGGCTTATTCGGGCCCGGGTGGGCGACTCGCCGTGAAAACGAGCGGGCCCGGAAACCCCACTCCCCCCGAAGTGCGTGGTTTCCGGGCCCGTCAGGAACAGCTCGTCGTGCGGGAAAACCCGCTCAAAGATCAGTGGCCGTGGTGGCCGCGGCGGTGGTGATCGTCGTCGAAGTCAAGGAACCACCAGCCGTCATCCCACTCGAGAGACACCCGCCGCCAGCCGAGCGGCACCTGCGGGTAGGGGTAGAACGGTCCGATGTAGGGCCAGGCAGTCGGGGAATACTGCGTCGGGTACTGAAGGGCCGCGTAGTTCGGCGAAGCCGCGTAGCTTGGCCAGGCGTAGTTGGGCATGTTGGGCCCCTCGCCCCGCACCGACGCCACCGGCATGCCGGCTCCGCCAGCTCCCATCGGGAGCGGGCGGCCCATGCCACCACCGGCATAGCCACCGCGAGGACCGCCAGCATAGCCGCCGGCGCCCGAGTCGCCGACGATCCGCTCCGAGCCAGGCACGATCTGGCCGTCGCCGACCGCACCGCCGTGGGGCATCGGCGAACCTTCGCCGACGACCACGTCGCTGACGATCATGGGCTCGGCACCGGGCCCCATGCCGCTCGTCCGGGCAATCGGGCCCCTCGTTTGCCGCTTCATCGGCTGCTGGGCCATGGGGCGGGCCACGGGCGCTCCGAGCGGCCGCGGCTTGCGGGCCTGGACGGCCTGGGGGATGGCCTTTCGCGGGGCCTGCGCGGGCTTCACCACAGGCTCCGGCATCGGTTCGGCCTGCGGCTCGGTCGCCTGCGTGAGCTGCACCGGCGGCTCCGCCGGCTCTCCATCAGTCACCGGCGCACTGAAGAGCGTCATCATCGACGACGGCAGCGACAGGCCGAACGCCGACCCGCCCGCCGACTTCGGCTTGGCCGACGCCTGCGTCGGGGCCACCACCGTCAGCCGGTTCACGACCCGCTCGACGCCGTCCGTGTTCTCGGCCGTGACGACGGCCATTTCGATCTGCTTCGGCGTGCCGACGGATCCTTCGAGAAAGATCGTCTTGTCCTCCGACCGCACCGAGACGCGGTAGCCGGACATCGCGCCGGAATCCTTCAGCTTCGTCGCCACGCGGGCCGCCAGATCTTCCGCTCTGACCACTGAGGGGACGAGCATCGACGCGGCGAACAACGCGGCCAATAACCTGCTGTTCCTGATGGACATGGAGTGCTCCCTTCGATCCGCCTTGCGACGGATGGCTGTTCAAACCTGTTCCTGACGCGCCGCCACCGGCGCTGGCGGTTGTATCGACAGGAGGGGCGGCCGGCGGGCAGTTTTTTTCGATTCCGCGGGTCGTTTGGGCGGAAGCGAAGGAAGCGGCGCAAGGCAGGCAAGTCAGGCGGCCGACCCGGGCCCACCGGGCTGCCGGAAGTCGGCGACAGCGACGAGGGTCATGACCGCAAGCGACGTCGCGGAGAACACGCTCGCCCCCGGGCCGAGCCGCAGCGACGCCCCGCAGAGCATCCCCACCACGCCAAGCAGGGCAAAGAACGAAAGCTGGGCTGCCGCGGCGTAGCGGGTGCCATCGACGAGCCGGGTTGCGACGGCCGCAGCGAGGGCCGTGGCGTGCACAAGCCCCAGGCCGCAGAGCAGGGGATTCACGGCGGCGAACATCGGGAAAAGCGTCGGCATGGCGGCCCCGGCGGGTGGATCGGGAACGGGTTGCGATGAGGCGGGATCTCTAGCAGCCCGCGGCCGACTCCGCAAAGCCATTCTCGCGGCCCCGAACGCCCGCAGAACACCGCCTACTTCGCCGCCAGCGCCTCGTCGATCTTCTTTTCCAGGTCCGCGATCGACACGTTTCGATCGACCACGTTGCCGTCGGCTCCGACGAGGATCATCGTCGGCAGCGTGAGCACGCCAAACTCCTCGGCCAGCCGCCCGTCGAGCCCCCCGGCCTCGTGCAGGCACGGCCAGGGGAGCGGCTTGCTCGCGAGATACCCGGCGAGCTGCTTGCGATCGCCATCGAGGGCGATGCCCACCACGGCGAGCCGCTTGCCGCCGTACTTCTCGTGGAGTTCTCGGATCCGCGCCATGTCCACCTTGCACGGCTCGCACCAGGTCGCCCAGTAGTGGACGAGCACGGGCGTTCCCTTGAGGCTCTGGATCGAGAGCGACTTGCCGTCGGTGGTCTTCCCCTCGAGCGTCAGCGGCTGGCCGACGCTCTCAAGCCTGCGGATCGCACCGCGGGCCTTCCTGCCGGCGTTCGACTCGGGGAAATCCTTCACGATCTCCCCGTAGCGTTCGAGCGCCTCCTTCTCCCGGCCGGAGAACTCCTCGGAGATGCCCATCTGGAGGATCGCCTCGGCCGCGTCGGGCGCGGTCGGGTGTTTCTCCACGAACTGCCGGAGCTCCTCGAGCCAGGCCGCCTGCACCTTGTCGACGTCGGCCCCCTTCTGCTGCATGTTCCAGGCGTACCGGGCCGATGCCAGCCGGAAGAGCACGTAGGCCTCGAGCGGCGGCTCGCCCGCGAGCCCCGCGGCGAGCTTCTCGAGCCTCGCGATGCCGTCGCCCACGGCCTGCTCCTGCACGGCGGCCGAGAGCGTCTCGGCCAGTTGCTTCACCCAGAAGACCTTTTCCTCGGCCTGCGCCGCTTCCACGACCCGTCCGAGCACCTCCACCTGGCTGGCCACGAGCCCGGCCCGCTCCTTCGGATCGGAGGCGGCCGAGAGCTTCTCCTCGAGCTCCCGGAGGGTGGTCAACAACGGCCGCAGGGAGTCGCTGGCGGGATCGGCGTCGGGCTGGGCCGCGGTGGCCGGCGACCGCGAGAAGAAGCCGCCCGCGTCGGCGATCTCCCCCTTCGCGCCCGGGATCTGCGGGCTGTCGAGCGGCCGCCAGGCATCGCCGCACTTCACGAGCGGCCCCACGTACACCTGGCCGCTCCTGCCGTCGATGTCGACGAGCGCCATGACCGTGTCGTAGATCGTGACGTCCCGCGCGAGGCCGACGCCGTCCGCCGGCATCACTCCCGGCTGGCCGGAGGCGAGCATGCTGCTCCACGACATCTTTCCGGCCGGCGGCGACGCGGCGACGAGCTTCGCGAACGACTCCTGCGCCTTGGCGACCCGCTTGTTCAGTCCGTCGAGTTTCTCACCCGAAAACCCCGCGAGCTCGAGATCCTTCGGCGTCGGCAGCATCCGCTGAAACGCGGCCGCGTCGCGGCGGGAGATCGCCTCCACGACCTGGGCCGTCGCCTCCTCCGCGGAGATCGCCTTCCAGCGGTCGATCGTGCCGTTTTCATCCTCGTCGAGGCCCCACCGCATCCCGTCGCCGGCGAGCCATCGCGACTGGTCGGGCTTGGCGTTGTGGTTGGCGTCGATGTCGCGGTAGACCTCGATGCCGTCGCGGTAGTAGCTCCAGCGGTCCACGACTCGGTCGCCGTTGGTGTCGGAGAACGATCGCAGCTTCTCGCCGGACGGGCCGCGGACGACCCAGGCCGAGCCGCCGGCGTCCTTCTCCATCTTGAGCGTGACCTTGGCGGCCTCATCCGGCTTCACCTGCGAGTAGGCGACCCCCTTCTGCACGGGCGCGAGGCCGAGCGCGTACTCCACCGTCGGCTGCGCGACCGCCGCGTCGATCGAAGTACAGGCCGCGAACGCGACCGCCGCCACGCCGACCCATGAAAAACCCGAACCGCCGACACCCTGCTCGCCGCGCATCACTCGACTCCCTTCGAGATCGTGCCTGGAGAAACCGCGGGCCGCCCGATCCGGCCGTCCCGACGAATCATCACCATAATCCAGCCCCCCGATTGCGCCAGCGCCAGATTCGACCGCCCCAAGCGGCTCTGTTGAATTCCATGCTTTTCGGCCTACACTTCAAGACTTCGGCCGCGGTCCGGATTCGCTCCGGCGACCGGCCGCACGCGGGCGCGCGTAGCTCAGTTGGTTAGAGCGCTACCCTGATAAGGTAGAGGTCCCAAG
>JBBAVU010000167.1:0-6499 GCA_040397565.1 Pirellulales bacterium
GACAAGCGAAGCAAGGATTGCGGAGCGCCGTCTGCATCCGAGCGAGCGGAGGGCATGGATGCCCGCAGCGAGCGTCCGGCGAGGGCACACGGGCAGTCCCGAACCCACCACCCGCATGGACGCCGGAATTCAGCGGCGGACGGTCGGGCGGGCGCCAAGGAAGCGTCGCAGGCCGCTGATGAGCCGCGGGGTCGGCTGACGGGCCGACTGCGTGTACATCGGCGTGCGGCCGTCGTACGTCACGATTACCTCGACCTCGTCGGTCGGCAGCGACACGCCGCCGAGGAGCGAGCGAAGCGGTTCCGTGGCTGGCGGGGCAGGCTCGGCGTCGGTATCGGCATCGGTGTCGTCATGGGCCGCGATCTCGGCGACCACGAACGTGTCCTTGGCGAACGACCGGAACTCCGGGTCGTTCACGAGCTTCGCGGCGCGGATGCGGCCATCCTGATCGCTCGCCCGCGAGACGACCAGCAGGATCGGCCGCTTCGCCCCCTCGGCCTCCTTGACCGCCTCCCGCACCACCTCCTGCACGCGATCGTCGGTGGCGGCCACCGTCGCCGTTTCGGCCGGCGCGGCCGTGACGGTGGGCGACCAATCCGCGAGTTTCCGGTCGATCAAGGCGATCCAAGCGTCCGCGGGCTGCCGCGAGTAGCCCGGCTGGGCCGCGATCTTCGTGCCGTTCGGGGCGATGAGCATGACAGTGGGAAATGACTTCACGCCGTAGCGGCGGCAGAACGCCGACCGTTCCTCGCGAACGGCGGTCGAGATCCCCTGCCTCGGCATGTCGACCACGAGCAGTTCCACCCTGCCCCCGGCCCATGCCTTGAAGGCGTCGGTCGCAAGCACGTGCTCCTCGAGCAGGTGGCAGTGCGGGCACCAGTCGCTGCCGGTGAACAAGACGAGGATCGGCCGCCCGCCTTCCCGCGCCGCCTCGAAGGCCGACTGCGGTTGGTCGCTCCAGCCGTCGATCGCCCGAGCCGGCTGGCAGAGGGCCGAGAAAAAGGCGGCAAGGATGAGGCCGGCCGTGGCTGTCCGGTCGAGCACGTCGAATCGCAGCATCTGGATCACCCTTTCCCCTCGAAACGGCGGCCTTTGGGCAAAGCCTTCGGGCTTTCCATCGGACCGCCGGTGGTAAGGCCATCAGTTTCCGGCGACCTGGCGGGCCCCCAAAGCGTTTTCTGCAAGACTGGAGAATTTGGAATAAATGGAGAAGTGTCCCGGTCGTAAGTACCTTCGCGGACTCGACCTTCTTGCCCGGTCAGGCCGACCACGGCCCGTCGCGGCGCCGGGCGGGCTTGTTGAAAACCCTGTCGGCCGCACCCCCAAAAACAACACCACCCGCCGTTGCCGGCGGGTGGTGCGTTTCGCCTATTGGATTTCAGGAGCTTCCGATCGCGACTCGATCCCGGCTTAGAACTGCCAGATCACGTCGCAGCCGCCGTAGAGCTGGCCGAGCTGGTCGCCGCGGCCGAACGGACTGCCGTTGGGCAGACCACCCTGATCCGGCGTGAACCAGTCGTACCGGAGCTCCGGACGCACGATCCAGTTGTTGTTGGGCTTGTAGTTCAGGCCCCACGTGAGCGCCCAGAAGTTCCCGGTGTAGCCGCCGTAGACCGGGTTCTGGCCGAACAGGAAGTTCCGCAGCGGATTCACGACACGGTAGCCGTTGTTGTCGCGGAACCACTCGAACCGCATCCCCGCCGTCCACTCTTCGTTGAGGGCGTAGAACATGTACTGGTTCACACCGTACCACTGCGCCGTCCCGAGGTTGTTGATCGGTCCGAACGCATTGAACTGCCAGCCATTGTCGTGCTGGAGCACGTAGGTCAGGTCGTCCGACAGCTCGTTGACGTACACGAGGCTGTAGAGCGACCGGTTCCCGGCGATCGCGCTGCCGAACTGGCCGAGCTCGTTGCCCGAGGAGACCGTGAAGGTCAGGGCCTGGCTCTCGTCCGAGCTCTTGAAGGTCACGCCACCGAGGTAGGCGGCGTTGCTGTTGGCGCCGGCATAGCCGGGATTCTGGATCGGGCCGAACGTCGTCATGCCGTCGTCCCAGTTGTCCCAGCCGTTGGTGATACCGTTGTAGAAGACCACCTGGTCGTTCGGCGTCCACGTCGTGAGGATGCCGGTGTGGGTAAACGGCTCGCCGTACTGCATCGTGTAGGCATGGGTGTAGAAGAAGTTGCCGATCGCCGGCACCACCTCGTAGCCCATGATCGTGTAGAAGTGGCCGAACTTCACGGCGAGGTCGTTGTAGCCGACCTCGGCGTAGAGCTGCGGCATCGCGAGGCCGTAGTACTTGTTGTAGCCCCACCGCGGCGCACCGAGGCCGATCGGATCACCCGCCCTCGCGGCGTCGAGCCCGCGGGCCGTGGTGAAGATGTAGTCGGTGCCGTAGAGGAGGTCGACCCGGGCACCCCAGTCCCAGCCGCCGTTCTCGGTGTCGAGCGTCCGCTCGTTCACGAGATAGAGCTGGTTCATCTGGCCCTGCCAGGCGCGATCGTTGAACGTGATCGGTCCGTTCCAGGGCGCACCCCAGTTGTTGGCACCGATGCCGACGTCGATCCAGCCGTAGGTCTTGATCCCCACGGAATCGAGCGCCTCGGTTTGGAGGTAACGAGTCGGCTCCGCCTCGACCTCGGCGGCGGCCTCCTGCGGCGGGAGGGCCCGCATCTGGTAGGCGTCCTCCTGCGGCACGTTGGCCATCACCGGTGCCGGGTTGCCCGACGGGCCCGCCGCCTGCGGGGCGACGACCGACCGGGCGGCGTCGCTCGGCGAGGCCGCCTCGTTCTGGGCGAAGTAATCGTAGTTGCCATACTCGTAACCGCTCGGACGCGGCGCACTCGGCGTCGCGTCGGCTGCCACCACCGTGCCGGCGGTCAGAAGACCGGCGGCGACGGAGAGCGGCAGGGAGAACTTGATGCGTCTCATGACCTTTGAAGCTCCCAATCCTGGATGTAAATCCTGAAGGCGGCCTTCGCCTGCAGGGTGGCGTTCCCAAGAGCAGGAGGAAAACGGCCGGGTCCAAAGAGCCGTCCGTAGGCGATATCCCCCCACCCGCGGTTGAGATCGTCCCGGCTCGGCCGCCGGGAGGGAGGATTTTCAGCAGGTCGCTACAGATGGTGCGACCGGAAATCGGCTGGTGGCAAAGTGTGCCGGTGGCGCAAGGCCGCCGGGCGGACCCTACCCGAAGGCTCCCTCGAGCAGGGCCTGCACGAACGCGGCGGGGTCGAACGGCTCGAGGTCGTCGGCCGATTCGCCGAGCCCCACGAACTTCACCGGCAGGCCGAAGGTCTCGGTCACCGGCACGATCACTCCGCCCCGGGCCGAGCCATCGAGCTTCGCGAGCACGATCCCCGTGCAGCCGGCCGCCTCCTTGAAGCCCTTCGCCTGCGAGAGCGCGTTTTGGCCAGCCGTGGCGTCGATCACGAGGAGCACCTCGTGCGGGGCATCGGGCAATTGCTTCGAGACGACGCGGCGGATCTTGCCAAGCTCCTGCATGAGGTTGGCCTGCGTCTGCAGTCGGCCGGCCGTGTCGATGATCGCCACGTCGAATCCCCCCTCGACCGCGCGGGCCACCGCACGGTGGGCCACGCTCGCCGGGTCGCAGGCCGGCTCCCCGCGAACGATCTCCGCGCCGAGCCTGCCGGCCCACATGGCGAGCTGCTCGACGGCGGCCGCTCGGAACGTGTCACCCGCGCCGAGCACGACCCGCTTTCCGTCGCGGGTGAACCGCCGGGCGAGCTTCGCGATCGAGGTCGTCTTGCCGGAGCCGTTCACGCCGGTCACGAGGATCACGGTCGGGCCGCTCGTGGCGACGGCGAGCGGCGCGTCGGTCTGCCGGAGCCGCTCGAGCAGCTGGGTGCGGATCGAATCGAGCACCGCCTCGGGATCGACCACCCTCGCCCGCTGCCTCGTCTGGACGTCCCGCACGATCGCCTCGGCCGCGGCGGGCCCCATGTCGGTGCGAACGAGCGTCCGCCGGAGCTCTTCGAGGAAACCTTCGTCGACGAGCCGCCCCTCCTTCTTGAAGAGGTCGCGGACGTCGGTGTTGAGCACCTGCACCGTCTTCGCGAGGCCGGCCCGGAGCCGGTCGAGCATGCCGGCCGGCTTGCCGCCGTCTTCCGGCTTTTCCGGTCCGCTCGACGCACCGAATCCCAGCCAGGCCATCTGCTATCCCTTCGTCGAGAAGGTGGCTGCGGAAACGCCCCGGTCGGCGAGCAGCCGACCGAGAATCCCCGCGACGAACTTCGGCGACGCCACGCTGCCGTACCGCTTCGCCAGTTCCACGCCCTCGTCGCAGGCGACCTTGGGCGGGGTGTCGGTATGGAGGATCTCATGGCAGGCGACCCGCAGGATCGCCCGGTCGGTCGCCGCCATCCTTGCGACCCGCCAGTTTTCACTCGCCGCCTCGAGCACGGCGTCGATCTCGGCCCGGTGGGCGAGCACTCCATCGACGAGGCCGCGGGCGAAGGCGACGAGGCCGCGGGCCTTCAGGCGGCCCTCGAGAAACCGCGCGATCTCGCCGGGGGCCATCGCGGGGTTCATGTCGGCCTGGTAGGCCGCCTGCATGGCGATCTCGCGGGCGCGGCTTCTCGTGGGCATGGGACGTCCTCAGGCCGGAGTGGAAATCGCCGCGGCCAGGTGAATCATCGCGATCGCCGCCTCGGCGCACTCGTGCCCCTTGTTGCCGTGTCCTCCGCCCGCCCTGGCGACCGCCTGGGCGAGCGTTTCGCAGGTGAGCACGCCGAAGAGCACCGGGATGCCCCTGGATCGCCCGCAGGCCTCGATGCCGGCCGCCGCGGCCTGCGCGATGTGGCGGTCGTGGCTCGTCTCGCCGCGAATGATCGCCCCGAGGCAGAGCACGGCTGCGTAGCGGCCCGTCGCCGCCAGCCGGTCGGCGGCGAAGGAAAGTTCGAAGGCGCCCGGAACCCAGGCCACGTCCACAGAGCCGTCCGCGATTCCCGCGGCCCGGAGCGTCGTGACCGCCGCGTCGAGCAGTCGGGACGTGACCGAATCGTTGTACCGCGAGACCGCGATGGCGACCCGGGTTGACGGCGGGAGGCTCCCGCGAGGCTCGAGAATGTTGGGCATCGGGAAGGCGGCCGCTACGACTTGAGGCTCATGAGGAACTCGGAATTCGACTTCGTCTTCGCGAGCCGGTTCACGAGCAATTCCATCGCGTCGGGCGGATTCATCTCGCTGAGAACCCTTCGCAGCACGCTGATGCGGCGGTATTCGTCGGGCTCGAGCAGCATCTCCTCGCGGCGGGTGCCGGAGCGGTTGATGTCGATCGCCGGCCAGACCCGCTTGTCGACGAGCCGGCGGTCGAGCACGATCTCGAGGTTGCCCGTGCCCTTGAACTCCTCGAAGATCACGTCGTCCATCTTGCTGCCCGTGTCGACGAGCGCCGTCGCGATGATCGTGAGCGACCCCCCCTCCTCCACCTTGCGGGCGCTGCCGAAGAACCGCTTCGGCCTCTGGAGGGCGTTGGAATCGACGCCGCCGGAGAGGATCTTGCCGGAGTTGGGCACCTCGGAATTCCACGCCCTCGCCAGCCGCGTGATGGAATCGAGGAAGATGACGACGTCGCGGCCGTACTCGACGAGCCGCTTCGCCTTTTCGATGACCATCTCGGCGACCTGCACGTGGCGGCTCGCGTTCTCGTCGAACGTGGAGCTGATCACCTCGCAGTTGGGCCCCTTCACCTGCCGCTCCATGTCGGTGACCTCCTCCGGCCGCTCGTCGATCAGCAGCATGATCACGAACGCCTCGGGGTAGTTGTGGAGCACGGCCTTCGCCATCTTCTGCATCAGGATCGTCTTGCCGGCCCGCGGCGGGCTCACGATCAGCCCTCGTTGGCCGAAGCCGATCGGCACGATCATGTCGATCACGCGGGTCGAGAGCTCGTCGGCCGTGGTCTCCATGACGATCCGCTCGTCGGGATGGAGCGGAGTGAGGTCGTCGAAGAACACGCGGGTCGAGAGCTTGGCCGGGTCGTCCCCGTTGATCGCCTCGACCCGTAGGAGCGCGAAGTAGCGTTCGCTCTCCTTTGGCGGGCGGATCTGGCCGGCGATGTTCATGCCGGTGCGGAGGCCGAACCGCCGGATCTGGCTCGGCGAGACGTAGATGTCGTCGGGGCAGGAGAGGTAGTGATAGTCGGGGCTCCGCAGGAACCCGAAGCCGTCGGGCAGGATCTCGAGCGTGCCCTCGCCGAACATCAGGCCGTTGAGCTTCACCCGCTCCTTGAGGATCCTGAAGACGAGCTCGTTCTTCTTGACGCCCGTCACGTCGCCGAGATGCTCCTTCCTTGCCAGCTCGATGAGCTCCGGCATGCTCATCCGCTGGAGGCTGGTGAGGTGCGTGTCGCCCTGCTTGAGCGCCTCGTAACGGTCGCGCGGCTCGACGTCGCCCGAACGCACCTCCTGCGCGATCTCCTCGGCGATCGAGATGGGTTCGTCGGAGATGTCGGTCCGCTCGGACGGGTCGGGGGCGGGCA
>JBBAVU010000168.1:0-6467 GCA_040397565.1 Pirellulales bacterium
CGCGGCGTCAGGCGCCGACCGGGGCGGTCACTTCCGATGCGTCGAGGGCGCGGAGGTATTCCGCGATGAACTCGCCGTAGCGGCGTTTCACGTCCGTCGGGAGGTGCTTGTATCCCGCGATCTTTCCGCGGCACGACTGCGAGCCGCACTGGCACGGTCCGCCCATGTGCTCGATCTCGTACTCGAACGTGTCGTAGTCGATCGTGATCTCCTCGCCCGCGGCGATCGCCCGCATCGCGCGGACCTCGATCTCCGCCGTGCCCGAGCGGATGAGGACGCCGCAGTTTGGCTCGCAGGAATGGTTCGTGACCACGAGCACGCCCTGCGGCTGGATGTGCACGTCGGCGTCGACCTGCATCGAGTGCCGCGTCCGCTTCGGGATCCGCGGACCCCACGTGCGGAGAACGCTCTCGCCCGGCCGGATCTCGCGGGTCGCGAAGATGCCGCGTCCGAGGCGGCCCGTTCCCGTCGCGACCGGCTCGTGCGGCGCGGGGGTCGGCCCGGCGTCGCCGTGCGAGGCGGGGCCTGCCAGGTCGGCGAGACATTTCTCCCTCAGCCGCGAGCCGTAGCGTTCGGCGAGCCATGGAACCGTCTGCTCGACGGTGTCGGGCTGCAGGAGCACGAGATCTCCCGGCTTCACCGCATCGAGCACGGCCGCGGCGGCCTCGCTCCACGTGCCCCCCTTCTCGATCGTGACCGGCCTCCCGGGATCCATCGCCTCCATGATGCCCTGCGAGATCAGTCGCGTGATCTCTCCCGGCTCGCGGCCGCGCAGGTAGGCATCCTCGTAGATCACGACCCGCTCGACGGCCCGTGCGAGCAGCCTGCCCTGTTCGACGAGATCCTCGTCGCGCCGGTCGCCGGCGGCCGAGTAGACCGCGATCCGCCTCGCGTAGGGAAGCTTCGCCATCACTTCGCAGATCCGCTCGAGGGACGGAACGTTGTGTCCGTAGTCGACGATGATCGCGGCGCCGTCGAGGTCGTAGAGGTTGAAGCGGGCCGGCGAGCCGGAGGTGCCCGCGGAGAAGCCCTCGAGCCCGAGCCGGACCAGTTCCAGCGGAACGCCGAGCCGCCAGGCCGCGGCTGCGGCAGCCAGCGCGTTCTCCACCTGGAACGGCACGAGCCCACGGTGCACCAGCGGCACGCGGTCGAGGCTCGCGAGCCTCGTCTCGCGGGGGCCGTCGCAGAGCACGATCCAGCCGTCCCGCACCGTCGCCGCGAGGCCGCCCTTCGCGAGGTGCTCGACGACGATCGGGTTGTCGGGATCGAGCGAGAAGTAGACCACCTGCCCCTTGCACCACTTCTTCATGTCCACGACCAGCGGGTCGGCGGCGTTGAGCACCGCGGCGCCGGTCGGGCGGACCGCCGCCACGATCGCGCCTTTGACCCATGCGATCCGCTCGGGCGTGTCGATCTCCTCGATGCCGAGATGGTCGCCCGCGCCGATGTTGGTGACCACGGCCACGTCGCAGGAGTCGAAGCCGCAGCCCTCCCGCAGGATGCCGCCACGGGCCGTCTCGAGCACCGCCGTCGTCACCGACGGATTGGAGAGGATTCGCCGCGCGCTCTTCGGCCCGCTGCAGTCGCCCGAGTCGATCATGCGGGGGCCGACGTAGACCCCCTCGGTGCAGGTCATGCCGACGGTCGCGCCGCCGACCGACGCGCAGTGTGCGATCAACCGGGTTACGGTCGTCTTGCCGTTCGTGCCGGTCACGGCCGCGATCGGAATGCGGCCATCGTCACCGGGGGCGAAGAGGCTGTCGACGATCGCCGCGCCGACGTCGCGGGCCTTCCCATGGGCCGGGTCGAGGTGCATCCGCAGGCCGGGGCCTGCATTCACCTCGATCACGGCGCCTCCCTGCGACTCGAGCGGCTGCGAGATGTCACCCGCGACGATGTCGATGCCCGCCACGTCGAGGCCGACGATCCTCGCCGCCTCGATCGCGCGTGCGGCCACTTCGGGATGCACGAGGTCGGTGACGTCCTCCGCCACGCCGCCGGTGCTGAGATTGGCGTTCTGCCGCATGAGCACCCTGCGGCCCGCTTCGGGCACGCTCTCCTCGCGCAGGCCCTGATCGGCGAGCACGCCGCGGGCCACGTCGTCGATGAGGATCGGGCTGAGCGCCGTCGAATGGCTGTTGGACCGCCTCGGGTCGGCGTTGGCCTTCGCCACGAGTTCGACGATCGTGGAGCTTCCGTCGCCGAGCACGGTCGGCGGATGGCGTCGCGACGCGGCCACGACGCCGCCCGCCACGACGAGCAGCCGGTAGTCGCCGCCGGCCACGTACCGCTCCACGACGACGGTCGGCTCCTTCTCCAGCGCGAGCGCGTACGCCGTCGCGACCTCCTCGCGGGTCGCGAGGTTCACCGAAACGCCCCGACCCTGGTTGCCGAACTGCGGCTTCACCACGACCGGTCCGCCGACCTCCTCGAGCACGGCGAGGGCTTCCGCGAGATCGGCGACGGGACGGCCCTCGGGAACCGGGACCCCCGCCTCGGCGAGGAGCCGCCGCGTGAGATGCTTGTCCTGCGCGATCGACTCGGCGATGGCGCCGGTGCGATCGGTCTCCGCGGCCAGGATCCGCCGCTGCTTCGAGCCGTAGCCGAGCCGCACGAGCGACCCCTCCGACATCCTCGTCGAAGGGATGCCCCGCCTCGCGGCGGCCTCCACGATCGACCTGGTGCTCGGGCCGAGCCTCGATTCGAGCAGGAAATCCCTCAGACGCTTCACCTCGGCGGCGACGTCGAACGATTCGCCGGCGATCGCCGCCATGAGCAGGCGGTGGGCGGCATGGAGGCATTCGATCGCGAACGACTCCTCCTTGTACTCGATCACGACGCGGTAGACGCCGCGGGTCGAGGTCTCTCGGGCGCGGCCGTAGCCGACGGGCGTGCCGGCGAGCGACTGAAGTTCGAGCGTCACGTGCTCGAGGATGTGGCCCATCCAGGTGCCGGTGCGAAGCCGCTCGAAGAAACCTCCCCGTTCGCCGATCGAGCAGCGGTGCTCGATCATCGTCGGGAGCCAGGACATCAACCGGTCGTTGAAACCGGGAATCGTGTGCGAGGGGGAGTCCTCCAAGACTCCGAGATCCACCCAGGCCTCCAGAACCGGAAACGAGGCCCACTGGTTGGGGCCGCGGAGAACCTTCAGCGTTGTGATCTGCATCGAGAGATGCCGTACCTTTTCTTCACGAAGTGGGGGAACCGATCACCGCTTCCATGTAGAGCACGATCCATGCCAGATGCCGGAAGAGCCGGCCGGGGGAATCGCAGGCGGTCAGAGCCGCATATCTGCGCACATCCGCCGAAGCGGAGTGAAGCGTTCGTCATGGAAGAATCGACAAACAGGATTGAAAAACAGGCGGGCGGTTGACCGTCGGTGGGAAACTTCTTCCGTGAGCGGCAGCCGCGTCCCTGCTTCTCCCCGGTACTTTATGACTGTTCGTCGAGTGAATCAAGAAACTTCATGCCGGCCCCTCCGGACGGTCCCGGCGGAGCATCCCGACCCGGAACCACCCCTCCGGCCCGCAATTCCGGCCATTTTTAGATAGACTCCCGTCCGGGACCCACTCCGAAAAGGTCGTATTCGTTGCCACCGTCAAACCCCCCCGCCCCCGCCGGTTCCTCCCCGTCCGCCGAGACTTCCGGCCTCCCTGCCGGCTGCCGGGTGGTGGTGCCCACGGGGGACGAGGTGCTGGCGGTCGCGCGGTACGACCTCGATCCGCAGCTCGATTTCACCGACGGCTGGATCGTGCTCACCGATCGCCGCCTGCTCGCGGAAGGCCACGGCGGCGTCCGTGCCTCCCGGCCGCTCCTGCCGACGACGAAGCTCGACGTCCGGATCCGCGGGGCGGTCGGCCGGCTCGAACTGGCCGAGGGCGACGAGGTCGTCGCGAGGTGGCTCTTCACACCGGCCCGCGCGGAGGAGATGCACGCCCTCGAGGATGCCTTCGACGAGCGGGACGCCCGGGCGCTCGACCGCAGGGTGGGGCCCGCGCGGTCGCCGAAGTCGTCGGAGGGTGAGGTTCGCCTGCCCGCCGCCGGCACGGCGAAGGCGACCGGGATCGCGGTCGACGGCGAGCCTCGCGCGGCTGCGAAGGATTCCACGATCGTCGACGAGCGGGCCCCCTCCACGTGGCGGACGCTCTCCCGGCTGCTCGCCTTCGCCCGTCCGCATGCCGGCATGGCGTTCCTCGGCGGCGTCCTGTCGCTCGTGAGCACCGCGGCGGCGCTCGTGCCGCCGTACCTCACGATGCCGCTCGTGGACGACGTGCTCATCCCGCGGCAGTCGGGGGCCGACATCCCCTTCTCGCACGTCTGGTGGTATCTCGCCGGCCTCGCGGCCGCGGCCGTCGTCGCCTGGCTGCTCTCGTGGGCGCAGACCTGGACGCTCGCATACGTGAGCGAGCGGCTCGCCGCCGATCTGCGGGTGCGGACCTACTCGCACCTCCAGAACCTGTCGCTCGACTTCTTCGGAAGCAGGCGAACCGGCGACCTCATGGCCCGGGTCGGCAGCGACACCGACCGCATCAACAACTTCATCTCGCTCAACCTGATCGAGTTCGGCTCGAACGTGATGCTCCTCTGCCTCACGGGCCTCGTCCTCGTCTGGATCAACCCGACGCTCGCGGTCGTGACGCTCATTCCCTTTCCGCTCGTGCTCTGGCTGGTGTACGTCGTCCGGGAGCGGCTCCGCCGCGGGTTCGAGCGGGCGAACGTGGCCTGGGGCGACATGACGAGCGTGCTTGCCGACACGATCCCCGGCATCCGCGTCGTGAAGGCGTTCGCGCAGGAGCGGCGTGAGGTCGCCCGGTTTCGCGAGGCCAACGATTACGTGCTCGAGGCGAACGACCGGGTGAACGTGGTCTGGTCGTACTGCGGGCCGCTCGTGACGCTCTTCAACGAGCTTGGGCTCATCATCGTCTGGGCCGCCGGCGCCTGGCTCGTCTTCGGGGGTTCGGTGACCGTCGGTACGCTCACGGCGTTCCTCGCCTACATTTCCCGCTTCTACGGCCGCGTGGAGTCGATGATCCGCATGGTGCCGGCGGCGCAGCGGGCCGCGGCGAGCGCGCAGCGGATCTTCGAGATCCTCGACTGCCAGCCGACGGTGAAGGAGGCGGCGAACCCCGTCCGTCCGGGACGCGTGAAGGGACGGATCGAGCTGCAGGGGGTGCACTTCCGGTACGGCGCCCGCGAGGTGCTCCACGGGATCGACCTGGCGATCGAGCCGGGCGAGATGATCGGGCTCGTGGGATCGAGCGGCTCGGGAAAGTCGACGCTCGCGAACCTCGTCTGCCGGTTCCACGATCCCTCGAGCGGCACGATCCGCATCGACGGGCACGACCTGAAGACGCTGTCGCTCGAGGCGTACCGCCGCAACCTCGGGGTCGTGCTCCAGGAGCCCTTCCTCTTCTTCGGCACGGTCGCGGAGAACATCGCCTACGGCTGCCCGGAGGCATCGCGGGAGCGGATCGTGGCGGCCGCCCGCGCGGCCGGGGCCCACGAGTTCATCCTCGCGCTTCCGGCCGGCTACGACTCGAGGATCGGCGAGCGCGGGGCGGGCCTCTCCGGCGGCGAACGCCAGCGTATCTCGATCGCGCGGGCGCTCCTGGTCGACCCCGCGATCCTGATCCTTGATGAGGCCACCTCGAGCGTCGACGCGCGGACGGAGGCCGTGATCCAGTCGGCGATCGACACGCTCGTCACGGGCCGCACCACGCTCGCGATCGCCCATCGGCTCTCGACGCTGCGGCGGGCCAACCGGCTCGTCGTGCTCGACTCCGGTTCGATCGCGGAGATCGGCACGCACGAGCAGCTGCTCTCGGCCGACGGCATCTACGCCCGGCTCTACCGGGCGCAGTCGCAGGCACAGGACGATGAGGCGAGGGCCGCGATGGCCTCGGCGGATGCCCCATGAACGGTCCCGAAACGGCTCCCGCCTGGCGGCTCGATCGCCGACCGGACGGCCGGCTCGACCTCGTCGACGCGGCCGGCGTCGTTCATGCCGACGTCGACGTGCTGCGGGCGTTTCCGCTCTCCGACCCCGAGGGCGCCGTGGCGATCGTCGGGGCCGACGGGGCGGAACTCGCCTGGATCGAGCAGCGGTCGTCGCTGCCGGCGGACGAACGCCGCCTCGTGGAGGCCGAGCTTGCCGTGCGGGATTTCCTGCCGGTGATCGAGTCGGTCGAGTCGGTCACGGAAGGGGAGCCGACCCACTGGCAGGTGCGGACCGACCGCGGCCCGCGGCAGTTCACGACGGCCAACGCCGACGCCATCGACCGCCGGCGGGACGGCAGCATCGTGATCACCGACACCCACGGCATCCGCTTCCTGGTCCGCGACCGCTCTGGCCTCGACGCGCGAAGCCGCCGCCTGATCGACAAGTGCTCATAGCTCGCCGTTGAGAGGACCGGTTCGGGGCTGCCCGTGTGCCCGAGACGGCGTATGCAGACAAGCGAAGCAAGGAT
>JBBAVU010000169.1:0-4584 GCA_040397565.1 Pirellulales bacterium
ACGTTGAGGAGCATCAGGTGTATCCTCACCGTAGCGACGATGCGTCCGCTCCCCCGGCGGCGATGCGGCCTCCATTCAAGGAGGTGAATCCGGATGCGCAGCATCCGCTCAAACCGGAGGTTTGATGGAGTTCACGGGCCAGGAGGGCCTGTGAACGACGCAGCAACATGCACTTTGCGTTGGAAGACCAACCAGCAGAGCAGGCCTTACCAGGCGAAGTGCGCGAAGGCTTTGTTCGCATCCGCCATGCGGTGGACGTTTTCCCGCTTCGTCACGGCGGCACCTTCCCGCTTGAACGCGGCGATGATCTCCTCGGCGAGCTTTTGGTGCGTGGCACGCCCCTTCTTCTCGCGGACGGCCTGAAGCATCCAGCGGATGCCCAGCGACTGCTGGCGGTTGCGGTTGACCTGCATCGGCACCTGATAGGCGGCACCGCCGACCCGCTTGCTCCGCACCTCGACCGACGGCTTCACGTTCTCGATGGCCCGGTTGAAGACCTCGATCGGCTCCATGTCGGTGATCTTCTTCGCGACGATGTCCATCGCCGAATAAAACACCCGCTGGGCGACGCTCTTCTTCCCGTCTTCCATGAGGCAGTTGATGAACTTGCTCGCCAGGAGCGACCCGTAGCGGGGATCGGGGGCAAGCTTCTCGCGGCTGGCTGTGATCTTTCCCATGGTTCGACGTCGGCCGGGCTATCAGCCCTTCTTCGCTCCGTAAAGGCTTCTCGACTGCTTGCGGCCCGACACTCCGAGCGTGTCGAGGGCACCGCGAATGATGTGGTAACGCACGCCCGGCAGGTCGCGGACTCGACCGCCGCGGATGAGCACGATCGAGTGCTCCTGGAGGTTGTGCCCCTCGCCCGGGATGTAGACCGTGACTTCCTTCTGGTTCGACAGACGCACGCGAGCGATCTTCCGAAGGGCCGAGTTGGGCTTCTTCGGGGTCATCGTCCGCACCTGAAGGCAGACGCCCCGCTTCTGCGGGCAGCGATCGAGCACCGGCGACTTGGAAAACTTCCGCTTCGGCCGGCGACGGCTGCGGACGAGCTGTGAGATCGTGGGCATAGAAGACCAGGAGTGGGACTCGGGAAACCTCGTTTTTCCGAGCCCTAGAGCGTAGCCGAAACACGGTCGCGAAAAAAGGGCCCGGGCTTTTTCCCGTCAACCGGGCCGTCGGCCTGCTCGCGGCCTACGCGGCGGCCACGAACACCTCGCCCCGCCCTCCGGCGAGCCGGTCGCCGTGCCACTGCACCCAGGAGCGGGCCCCCGGGGCGGTGGCGGCAGCGGGGCCGAATCCTGCTTCGGCCAGGCGACGGAGCAGCATCGCCAGCACCGGCGGCCGCCAGGTCGCCCCCCGGCGAAACCCGCGCCCGAGCGACGGGGCCGAGGCGAGGGTGAGAATCGAACCGCGGCGCATGCCGAGCCCCGCGTGGGCGGCGACCGCGCCGGCGACGACGATCGTTCCGGCGCGCATCTCGAACCCGGCCCCTTGGCCGCAGTCGCCGCCGATGGCGACGATGCCCCGCCGCATGCGGGAGCCGGCAAGGTGCCCCGCGTTTCCACGGATCGTCACGAGTCCGCCGCTCATGCCGCTTTCGCTGCCGGCGAGGCCGCTTGCCACGTTGTCGCCGGCGTCGCCCGCGACGTGGATCTCGCCCCCCGACATCTCGGCGGCGAGCCAGTCGCCGGCGTTCCCCTCGACCTCGAATCGTCCGCCGACCATCCGCTCGCCGCAGTGCCTGCCCACCGCGCCCCGGACGACGATGCGACCCCAGGCCATGCCGGCGGCCACGCAGTGCACACGCGAAAAATCCCCTTTGCACTCGATCGTGCCATCGGCGGCGTCGCCCCGCACCTCGAAGAGGTCGCCGAGCCGCGTCGGGCGGCCGTCGGCACGGACCGTCAGACCGCCGACCGCATCGACGGTCGCCGCGGAAAGACGGTCGGGCACGACACCCGTGAGGTCCACCGACCGCGGTGGCCTCGAGAGACGATCGAACAAAGGCACGAGCACGAGCGACATGGCGGCGTCGAGTCTACCTGCCGGCCCGTTTCCACGCCCGGCCCGCGACCGCGGGCCCGCCATCCGCTGACGGGCCGCGCGATCGAACGCCCGGACGGTGCCCGTTCAGGTCGCCAGCACCGGAATCTTCCGCGAGGTGCCGGAGGGCGACTTCGTCATCTCGACCGTGAGCACGCCCTTGTCGTACTTCGCCTCGACCTTCGCCGGATCGACCGCCTCGGGCAGCGGGATCGCCCGGCTGAACGCGCCGTAGTGCGCCTCGCGGTGGGTCATCCCGTCGGTGGTGGTCTCCGCGGCGGACTTCTTCTCGCCCGAGATCACGAGCCGGTCCTCCGACACGCTCACGTCGACGTCCTTCGGGTCGACCCCCGGCAGCTCGCACCGCACGCGGACGAGCGTGTCGGTTTCCGAGACGTCGATCGCGGGCAGCCACGGCCCGCCGATCGCCGGCGTGAGCCAGGCCGGCATGGGCTCGAGCGGCCGGCTGAAGAATCCTTCGAACAGCCGGTTCATCTCGTTTCGAAAGTCGGCCAACGTGGCCAGGCTGCCAGGCTCCATGCCGCTCGCCCGCTTCGTGCGAAAAGGAATGAGACTCATTGCAAGGCTCCTTTTCTCGGGTTGGGTTTCTCGGTCCACGAACTCTCAACGTCGATCCCGGTCGGTCCCGGCTCAGCCGGCCGTGACCGAGATCTTCCTCGGCAGCACGGCCGCCAGCCGCGGCACCTTCATCGTGAGGACGCCGTCCCGGTAGTCGGCCGTGATGAGCGAGGCGTCGAAGCCCTCGCCCAGACGGAACGACCTCCGGTAGTCGCCGACGCCATACTCGCGACGAATCGCGGTGCCCGGCTGGTCCCGCGGCGGCACGTCGGCCACGAGCGAGAGCACGCCGTCCTCGAACGTCACGTCGATGCCATCCCGGCGGGCGCCGGGAAGATCGGCGTGGATCACGACCTCCGTCCCGAAGTCGGTGATGTCGATGTTCGGGCGGAACGTGGCGCGAGCGGCCCTCCCGGCCGCGGCGGTTTCAGGGGAAGCAGTTTCGGTGGTCATGATGGTTCCTCCGTTGAAAATGGTGTGGGAATGGTTCAGGAACGGATCTCGATCTTGTGGGGCTGGCACTCGGCGGACTTCGGGCACGAGAGCGTCAGCACGCCGTCGCACAGCTTCGCCTCGACCTTCGCCGGATCGACCGCCACGGGCAGTTCGATCCGCCGCTCGAAGTCGCCGGTGCCACGCTCGCGCCGCAGCCAGCTTGGCCGCTCGCCCGAGGTGGTTTCCGCCGGCTCCTGTCGGGACGAACGCCGCCCCTTGATGACGAGTTCGTCCCCGGCCACAGACACGTCGAGATCGGCTGCGATCACGCCGGGCAGTTCCGCCTCGACGACGATCGCCTCGGCCGTCTCGCTCACGTTGACCGCCGGAAATCCCGCGGCAGCCGCGGGAACGGCACGCCCGCCATCGGGTGCAAGACCCCATTCGACGAGCGGCCCCAGCGCGACCGGTGCGGCCGACGTGAACTCGCTCCAGAGCCGGTCCATCTCGTCGCGAATCTCCTCGAGCGGGCTTGAGAACGCGAATCGGCGGCCTCGACGCGGCGAAGGTGCGGTGCCGGCCGGGGTGCCGGCCGAAAAACGCGATGCAGGGTTCGGATTGGAATGCATGGAAGTGCCTCCTTTTTTTCGAAATGGCTCACGGAACCGGAAATGATTCCCCCCGCCCGCGGCCGGAAACAAACGCCTTGGGCTCGAAGGGAATCGCGTCCCGTCGAACCGACAACTTTTGCAAGTCGCGTGCCAATGAGAGGCCGCGGCCACCGCCCCGACGTCTCCGCGGGAAAATCCCTTGCATCGGAGCTCCGGCCGACCGCCGCAGCCGTTTCCGCCGTCCCGAGGGCCCGCGCCGGCTGTCAGGTTGGCAGCCACGAGACACGCCGCGATGACACCCCGGCCGACCCTCGCCGGCGGAGACTCAAACCTGGCGGCCGCGCGGCCGCCAGTGACGTTGTTGGCCAGGTGGGAATCCGTATACTCCGCGCGTCGACTGTTCCGGAAACCGCCGCAGCCAAACCATGCGATTCACGCTTCTCGACCGTGTCGTGGAACTCCAGCCCGGCAAGAGCATCACGGCCGTGAAGGCGGTGTCGTTGGCGGAGGAGTACCTCGGCGATCACTTTCCGAAGTTCCCCGTGCTGCCGGGCGTCTTCATGCTCGAGGCGATGACCCAGGCGGCCGCATGGACGATCCGGCTCGGCGAGGATTTCGCCCACAGCATGGTCGTGCTGCGGGCGGCCCGGAACGTGAAGTACGGCGATTTCGTCGAGCCCGGGAAGGTGCTCACGGTCACCGCGGAGGTGCTCGATCAGGACGAGACCACGACGAGCGTGAAGGCGAGCGGCATGGTCGACGGCCGCACGAGCCTCACCGCCCGACTGAAACTCCACCGGTACAACCTGGCCGATTCCGACCCCGGGAAGGCGTTTCTCGACCGCATGGTCCGGGCGGACCTGCGGCGGTTCTGGGCCATTCTCCACCCCGCTCCGGCCACGGCCGAGCCGGCCCC
>JBBAVU010000169.1:4684-6459 GCA_040397565.1 Pirellulales bacterium
ACCCAGCCGGGCTGAACCGGGGGGTTCCGGGGTTCCCATACGCCTGATCCGAACCTATAAAAGCGACTCCCCGGGCCGAGCGGGCCGCAGTGGTTCGCCGGGTTACGGAATCCAAACGTCAGGTGCCATGGCGATGCCTTCCAGAGACGAGATTTTTGAAAAAGTGAAGACGGCCCTCGTGGACGCCCTCGGGGTGGACGAGGACGACGTCACCCCCACGGCGACGATGGTCGGCGACCTCGGCGCCGAATCGATCGACTTCCTCGACATCGTCTTCCGGCTCGAGAAGGCGTTCGGCATCAAGATCCCGCGGGGCGAGCTGTTCCCGGAGGAGGTGCTCTCGAGCGCCGACTTCGTGGTGAACGGCAAGGTCAATGCGGCCGGCATCGAGGCCCTCAAGGCCCGCATGCCGTTCGTCGATCTCTCGAAGTTCGAGGCCAATCCCATGGTGCAGAACTTCGCGAACACGCTGACGGTCGAAGACATGGTCCGCTACGTGCAGATGAAGCTGGCCGCGAACTGACCGGCTGACGGGAAAGCGGGCGGAGCAACGAGGACGGCCGCGGCCGGTTCTGGCGATGCGATGGTTCTGGATCGACCGGTTCGACGCGTTCGTGCGCGCGAAGTCCGGATCCGCCGTGAAGAACGTGTCGCTGTCGGAGGACCACCTCCACGACCACTTCCCGGGCTACGCCGTCATGCCGAACTCGCTCGTCGTGGAGGGCATGGCCCAGACGGGCGGCCTGATCGTGGCCGACGCCATCAATTTCCAGAAGCGGGTCGTGCTGGCGAAGGTGGCGGCGGCCCAGTTCCACCGCGACGCCGTGCCGGGCGACACGATCCTCTTCGACGCCACGGTGCTCGACCTGAAGCCCGCGGGGTCGCTCGTGCACGTCACGACGCGGATCGCCGACCGCGGCGGCAATGGCACTGGCGTTCCGCAGCAATCCCGAGAGGGCGTGCCGCAGGGTGAGGCCGAGCTGTTCTTCGCCCACATCGATCCGGGCGAGGGGGTTCCGCTGCTCTTCGAGCCGGAGCAGTTCGTCCGTTGGCTCACACAAATGAAAATGTACGACATCGGCGTCGACGAGCAGGGCAATCGCCTCGAGCCGCCGTGGGCTTCGGAAACCGCGGTTTCCGGGTTCAGCGGCGGCAAGACCGGGGCTGGCGAGTTCAAGTAGTCTTTCGAAGAGGGCATGCGATGGTGGCTGGCAGGCGTCGAGTGGTGATCACCGGGATCGGCTGCGTCACGCCGCTCGGCCTCGGCGTCGAGGAACTGTGGGGCAACCTGAAGCAGTCGAAGAGCGGCGTCGGGCTCACGACGATCTTCGACGCCTCGAAGTTTCCGACAAAGATCTCCGCGGAGGTCCGTAACTGGGACCTCTCCCACGAGGGGCAGGACGTCGCCGCCTGGAAACACTGCGGCCGCCACACCCGGTTCGCCGTCGGGGCGGCGATCCAGGCGATGAAGTCGGCGGGGCTCTCCGCGGGCCTGCCCGCCGACCCGACGCGGCTTGGCGTCTACCTCGGCAGCGGCGAGGGGCAGCAGGACTTCGACGCCTTCACCCGCATGATGATGGCGTCGATCGAGGGGGAAAAGCTCGACGTCGCGAACTTCACGAGGATCGGGCTGGAGACGCTCCATCCGATCGCGGAACTCGAGCAGGAGCCGAACATGCCCGCCGGCCACCTGGCATCGCTCTTCGACGCCCAGGGGCCCAACCTCAACTGCCTCACGGCCTGCGCCGCCTCCAGCCAGGCGATCGGCGAGGCGG
>JBBAVU010000170.1:0-2969 GCA_040397565.1 Pirellulales bacterium
ATCTGGTGGAACTCCACGAAGATGCACATCTTCACGCACCTGAAGGAGGGCGTGGGGGGGAAGACGGGCCTGGGCATCTACGCCGACGGCATGGTCGAGCACGACCGCCAGGTGGGCGAGGTGCTCGCCAAGCTCGAACAGCTCGGCCTCGCGGAGAACACGATCGTGATGTACTCCACCGACAACGGCGCCGAGGCCTTCACCTGGCCCGACGGCGGCACGACGATGTTTCGCGGCGAGAAGAACACGCAGTGGGAAGGGGGCTACCGCGTGCCCTGCGCGATCCGCTGGCCGGGCGCGATCAAGCCGGGCACGGTGATCAACGACGTCGGCGCCCACGAGGACATGCTCACGACGCTCTGCGCCGCGGCCGGCGACACGACGGCCAAGGAGGATCTCAAGAAGGGCCGCCGCATCGGCGACCGCAGCTACAAGGTTCACCTCGACGGCCATGATCTCGGGCCGGCCCTCCGCGGCGAGGCCCCCTGGCCCCGCAAGGACTTCATCTACTGGACCGACGACGGCAGCGTGGCGGCCCTGCGGTACGAGAACTGGAAGGTGACCTTCCTCGAGCAGCGGGCCCACGGCATGCACGTCTGGCAGCAGCCGTTCGTGGAGCTGCGGGCGCCCACGCTCGTGAACCTCCGCATGGATCCCTTCGAACTTGCGCAGGAGATCGGCATGGACTACCAGCGGTGGTATCTCGAGCACATGTTCGCGATCGCCCCCGCCGCGGCCCACGTGGGAGAGTGGCTGCAGAGCTTCAAGGAGTTTCCCCCGCGACAGAAGCCCGGCAGCTTCAACCTCAACCGCGTCATGGAGGCCGTCACCGCGACGTCGGGATCGGGCCGATGATCCCGCCCGGCCAGCGGGGAAGGATCAGGCCCGGGCACGCTTGAGCGTGTCGGACGGACGTTCGCCGAAGTGCTTTCGGTAGCGGCCCGCAAAACGGCCGAACTCCCAGATGCCGTGCCTCGCCAGGACTTCGGCGACCGTGGCATCTTCGGGGGCGCCCGCGTTGAGTACGCGACGAATCAGGTGGAGCTCGCGGAGCAGGAGATACCGTTTCGGCGGCATGCCGTAGGTTTCCTGGAAGGCCCGCAGCAGCGTGCGGCCGTTGACGCCCACATGGTGGGCGAGATCGGCGGCCGTCGGCAGCGTCGTCGCCGCGTCGATCGCCTCCATCGATCTCCGGACGATCAATCGGCGATCGATCCGCGGCCGCCCTGCGGCGGGCCTCGGCGGCGGGGCGACGGTCATACAGGACGCGGCGGCGCGGGCAAGTTCCAGCCCCGCAACGCGATGGGCCGCCGTTCCCCCGGGCTGGTCGAGCAGCGAGGCTGCGATCGGGCCGGCCAAGTTGCGCAGAGCCCGAACCGATCCCGGACGGCAGGCGATCCTCTCGCTCACGCCCACCGGGCCCTCGGGCAGCGCGTCATCGGATGGCAGCGCGATGGAAAACCAGGAGTGGGCCCGGCGGCGGACACAGATGCTGAAGTCGGCGCCGCGGGGAATGGCGAACAGCGAGTCGTCGTCGAGCAGCTCACCGTTGACGACGTGCTCGGAAGCGTGCGTGAGCGGCACGAAGAGGAGCGGACCGGAGTGCGTGTTGCCGCCGTAGCAGACGTTGCCACCACCTTCCGACGCCACCTGGAGCACGACCCCACCGAGGTCGAGGATGCCAAGCGTCCAGGAGGGAGTCTCCACGGCGTCGCAGGCCATACGAAGGCTCGCGCCGCTGACGGCCTCCCCCCACTCGTCGAAGTCATTGCACGTCAACACGATGAGCAGGATAAGTCCGCTGCAGAACCATCGGCAACCGGCGACTGCCGGCGGCTCCGATGCGGTCAATCATCGGTTCCCCGGCACCCGCGCGTCCAGAGACGGCAATTCTGTCGAAGAGTGCACAGGCGATGGCGGCTTGGTCGTCGCCCACAACTCGTATTCACACGTGCATCGCGGCGGTGCTATCACCAGTCCGTTCGATGAAAGGAACTCTCGAGGAGGAAGCGTGATGCAGACGAGCATTGAGCGAATGAAGCATTCGGGGCTCGCCGCCTTGGCGACGGCAGTGATCGTGACGGTGGCAGCCGTGGCGCAGGCCGGCCCCCCCACGCTCAGCACCAACCCCGGGAATCTCGCGATCTTCCCCGCCAAGGGACAGAGCCCGGAACAGCAGCGGGCGGACGAGTCTGCCGCGTATGACTGGGCCACGAAGCAGACCGGGTGGGATCCCTACCAGGCAAAGGCCGCTCTCGACCAGCAGACCCAGGCTATGGCCGCCACGGCCGGCGCCGCGCGGGGCGGCGCCATCAAGGGTGGGGCGGGCGGCGCTCTTCTCGGAGCCGCAGTCGGTGCCGTGGCCGGAGACGCCGGAAAGGGGGCGGCCATCGGCGCGACGTCCCTGGGACTCACCGGAGGCGTGCGGTCGAGGCGGGCCATGAAGACGGCGGGCGGGTCGTCGAATGCCGCCCTGGCCGCCTACCAGCAGCAGTTCGCCGTCTGGAACAGGAACTTCATGGCAGCCATGGAAGCCAAGGGATACACGGTTCGCTGACACCATCAAAACAACGGAGCAGAAACATGATCACGAAAGCGATGACGATCGGTATGGCGATGATCACCGTGACCCTCACGGCGGCCGCCTCGGCGTGCGACAAACCCGTCTGGCTGTGTTCGGTTGCGTCGGCCGTCGCCGTGGACGAGGACGGCACGGTCGGGCCGCCCGACCTCGGCGAGCGGGAACGCCCGACGTTTTTTCGTGTTGACGCCGAGAAGAAGACCCTGACGCTGCTGGCGCCGGAGTCGCGGCGAGGAGAGGTGACCAAGCTCGAAATGGTTCACAAGACCGATGGATCGCACGTGTTCTCCGGCGTGGAGCATGGCCGGAGCGTGAGCATGATCATCACGCCGGAGGGCCGCTTGACCCTCTCGATCGTCGCGGATGGCGCGGTCTGGTCGGTCTTCGG
>JBBAVU010000170.1:3069-6380 GCA_040397565.1 Pirellulales bacterium
GCACTGCCTGAAGGAGAACTGCCGGAAGGGCACAGGCCGCCGGCCGAGCCGGTTCAAGGTGCGGAACGGTAGACCGTCCGGCCCTCCTTGATCGTCTCGAACACCGCGATGTCCTTGATCGTCGCCGGCTCGACTTTCAGCGGGTTCTTCTCGAGGATCACGAGATCGGCGAGCTTGCCCGGCTCGAGCGTGCCCTTCGTCTTTTCCTCCTTGAGCTGGTAGGCCGCCATGGCGGTGACGGCCCGCAGACCGTCATAGGGCGAGATCCGCTCGTCGGGCCCGATCACCTGCCCGCTGCCGCTCGTGCGGTTGGTGCCCGCATCGACGAGCGCGAGGATCCAGGGCTGGGGCGACACGGGCGCGTCGTGCGAGAACGTGAAGGGCAGCCCCGCCCGCAGGAAGGTCCGCGCGGCCATGGCCCCCGCGGCCCGCTTCGGGCCCCAAAGCCTGAGCACGCCGTCGCCCCCCGGCACGATGCCCGACGGCAGGAAGCTCGGGATCGCGCCAAAAGCCTTCATCTTCTCGATCTGCTCGGGCCGCAACCACGAGGCATGCACGAACACCGGCCGGGCGTCCCGCATGCCGTGCTTCTTCACCGCCTTGTCGATCGCGGCGAGCGCCTGATCGGCGGCGGCGTCGCCGTTCATGTGCATGTGGATCTGCATCTCCGTGTTCCAGAAGCGGTCGAAGGCGGCGTCGACCACCTCGTCCGGAATCTGGCGGAATCCCGAGTAGGAGCCCGTCTTGCCCGGGGGATTCGTCGTGTAGGGCTGCGTGAACCAGGCCGTGTCGAGGCTGCCGTCGAGCCAGAACTTGATCCCGCCGAGGCGGACGCGGTTGACGTAGCGTCGGTCGAGGTCGGTCCTCGCCGCACGGAGTTTCTCGAGCGTGCCGTCGGGCTTCGGGTTGTAGGCCGAGGCAACGCCGTAAGCGGCCGCGAGCGTGTCGTCCACCGTCGAATCCTTCGCCGCCACGTAGAGGTCGATCGGCAGCAGGTTTCTGTCGATGGCGTTGAGCACGATCTGGATGTCGTCGCTGCCGAGCCCGAGCCCCGCCTCCATCGCCGTCGTCTGCCCGTAGCGGGCCCAGAGGTTCGCCGCGCCCGTGATCACGGCATCGGCGAGTTCGCCCTTGAAAGGCGGCCGCTTGCTGCGGACGGCGTTGAGCGCGGTCTCCTCCATCGGACCGGCGAGCGACCTCCCGTCGGCCTTGCGGGCGAAGGAGCCTCCGGCGGGATCGGGCGTGTCGGCCGTGATGCCGGCCGCCGCGAAGACCTTCGAGTTGCCGGCGCCGAGGTGCCCGGAGGAATCGACGATCATCACCGGCCGGTCGGCCGAGACTTGGTCGAGCTCCTCGATCGTGGGCGTCCGCCCCTCCTTCATCTGCCGAGGCTGGTAGCCGAAGCCGACGATCCATCCATCCGCCGGCGTGCGCTCGACCTGCTTCTTCATCCGGGCAAGCAGGTCGGCGATGTCGGTCGAGCCGAAGAGGTCGGCATCGACGAGGTTCTTCCCGAAGTAGACGAAGTGGCCGTGGGTGTCGATGAAGCCCGGAAGCAGCGTCTTGCCGCCGAGATCGACCGTCTTCGCGGACGGGCCGGCGGCCTTCTTCGCCTCGGCGGCCGGGCCCACGAACGCGATCGTGCCGTCGCGGACCACGATCGCCTCGGCGTATTCCGGCTGGGGCCCTCGCATCGTGAGGATGTCGCCGCCGAGGTAGAGCGTGTCGGCGACGGCGGCCTTGGCCGGCAGGAAGACCGTTGCCGACAGGAAGGCCGCGACCGACACGAGATGGAAAAGCTTCGACCGGACGGAAAAAACGTTTTTCATGAACCTCACCTCCGGACGCAGTAGACCGCGTCGGAGGATCGGATGAAAAGCGCCCCGTCGGCCACGGCGGGCGTGGCCCAGAAGATCTCGCCCGAGCCGCCGAGCGACGACTCGGCGAGCACCTCGAACGACCCGCCGGCCTTCACGACCACCGTGCTGCCCCGCTCGTTCACGAGGTAGATCCGGTCCCCCACGACCAAGGGCGACCCCACGGCCGTGCTCCCGCTCGGGAGCCGCTTGCGGTACTTCTCCTCCCCGGTCCGCTTGTCGAAGCAGACGGCGATCTTGTCGAAGAAGTAGAGGTGGTCGCCGACCACGACGGGCGACGGCATGCCGGCCCCGCACTTCACCCGCGACCAGAGCACGCGATCGCTCTTCGATTCCCCCTTCGGCAGCGTGAGATCGCCCGCGCATCCCGCCGCGATCGCCGCCGCGGGCGCCCGGCTCCCCGGGCTCGAGGTCCCAAAGTAGAGCCCGTCGGCATCGGCCACCGGCGAGCAGGCGAACGACGTGTCGATGCCGCCGAACCGCCACCGCTCCCGGCCGTCGTCGATCGAGTAGGCGACGATCATCCCCTGCCCCGCCGTCACCACCTCTTCCACGCCATTGTTTCGCCAGACGAACGGCGTGCTCCACGACGTGCCCTTCGGCCCGTCGGCCGACCAAATCTCGCGGCCCGTCGCGGCGTCGAGGCAGAGGAGCTTCCCCTCGTCCTCGTTGTACCGCTGGATGAAGAGCCGGCTGCCCCCCTTCGCGGCATGGAGCATCGGCGAGGATCCGGTGCCGAACTGGTTCTGGATCGGCTGCGGTCCGAGATCCCGCCGCCACCGCTCGTTGCCGTCGTGGTCGAGGGCGACGAGGATGCCGGCCGCGGCGAAGTATGCGTAGACGCCGGAAGCATCCCCGCAGGGCGTCTCGGTCGCGAACGTGTTGGAGGCGTGCTTGCCGAACTTCGGCTTCACGTCGGCCACCGTCCGCGACCACGCGATTCGCCCGTCGGCAGGATCGAGCCTGAGCACCCGGAACTCGACCGGCTCGCTCGGCGCCGAGCCCATCCCCCAGGTCGAGAGCGACATCACGCCCCCCATCATGCCGCTCGGACGGCCACCGCTCTTGGTCACCGCGGTCGTGACGTAGAGGCGGCCGCCGACGACGATCGGCTGCGACCAGCCGCTGCCGGGGATCGCGGTCCGCCAGGCGAGATTGCGGTCGGGCGCCCAGTCGAGCGGCACGTCGGACGACGCAGCCTGCCCGACCGCCGCCCCGCCGCGGAACTGCGGCCAGTCATCGGCTTGAAGCAGTCCGGCCGAAACAACGGCCAGCGCGAGACAGAACCCGATCCACCCTTGCCACACGCTCCATCGCATCACATACCTCCCTGCAGGATCGGTCTGGGGAACGAAAACTTTATACCCTTTCCAAGACATCACCATGCTTCACGCCGCAAGTATCCGCCTCACGTTGAACCGTTCGGGGCTGCCC
>JBBAVU010000171.1:0-6285 GCA_040397565.1 Pirellulales bacterium
GCGGTTAAGCCCTGACCAGATTCACAGATCCCCATCGCAGGGGCCTCTCATCGGCGGCCGGCCGCGTTCGCCCGAAGGCGGCCGCGGAGCCCGGCGGCTCCCACGGAGTTGTACGCCGGGCTGGAACCGCGGTCAAAGGCCCGCGGTGCTACGCGCCGTTCCGTGGGGCTTGCTACATTCCGGCAACCATGCCCTCGCCGATGATGCAGCAGTTCGAGGCGGCCAAGGCCCGTTGCCCGGGGGCGCTCGTGCTCTTCCGCATGGGCGACTTCTACGAACTCTTCGGCGACGACGCCCGAGAGGCGGCGGAACTGCTCGACCTCACGCTCACGAGCCGCGACAAGGGGCCCGACGCCCTGCCGATGGCCGGGTTTCCCTTCCACCAGCTCGACAACCAACTCGTGAAGCTCGTCGCCGCGGGCCGCCACGTCGCCATCTGCGAGCAGATCGACGACCCGAAGACGACCAAGGGCCTCCTTCGCCGCGAGGTCACGCGGATCATCACGCCGGGGCTCGCCGCCGACGAGGCGCTCCTCGAACCGCAGCGGATGAACTTCCTCGTGGCCGTGCGGCTGGCCCGGCCATCAAGTCCAAGCACGGCGAGTCCGGGCCAGGCTGCCGGAGGCATTGCCTGGATCGACGTCGCCGCCGGCCGGATGGAGGCGGCCACGGTCGAAGGCCCGGATGTCGCGGGGCAGATCGCGGAGTTTCTCATGCGGCTCGATCCGGCGGAGTGCCTCTGCGCAGAGAGCGAGCGGGCGGCGGTGGCCGAGATCGTGCGGGCCTCGGGCTGCCGTGCGGCGGTGACCGTGCGGCCCGACTGGTGGTTCTCCGATCGCGACTCGCAGGAGGCGCTCGGTCGGGCGATCCAGGGAACCTCGACCGAGGGCCTCGGCTTCGAGCTGCCCCGCGACCTGCCGGCGCTCGCCGCCGCAGGAGGCGTCGTGCTCTACCTCGAGGAGAACGAGCCGTCGGCGGTGGCGCGGCTCGGCTCCTTCCATCCCTGGCGATCGAGCCACGCGATGGAGATCGACGAATCGACCCGCCGCGGCCTCGAGCTCCTGCGAACCTCCGGCGAGGGCCGCCGCGAGGGCTCGCTTCTGGGCGTGCTCGACCGGACGCGGTCGCCGATGGGCGCGCGGCTGCTTTCCCGCTGGATCATCGCGCCATTGGTCGATGCCGCGAGGATCGCCGACCGGCTCGACGCCGTGGGTGTGTTCGTCCGGCAGCCGGCGGTCGCCGAGTCGCTCGCGAAGTCGCTCGCCGGCATCGGCGACATGGAGCGGATCACGGGACGCATCGTGTCGGGCCGGGCCGGCCCCCGCGATCTCGAGCGGATCGGCAGGATCGCCGCGAGCCTCCCGAAGATCCTGGAATCGCTCTCGCCAGAGCGGCTGCGCGACGACGACGCAGGGCTTCTGACGGCGCTCCGGCAGCGGCTCGATCCCTGCCGCGACATCGCCGAGCGGATCGACGCGATGCTCGACGGCTCGCTCCACGGCGGAGCGGGCTGCCCGCCGCACACCCGCGAGGGAGGCTACGTCCGCGCTGGCTTCGATCCGCGGCTCGACGAGCTGCGGGGGATGGCCAGCGGCGGCAAGGAGTGGATCGCCCGCTACCAGGCCGAGCAGATCGAGCGGACCGGCATCGCGTCGCTCAAGGTCGGGTTCAATCGCGTGTTCGGCTTCTTCCTCGAGATCGGCCGGAGCCACGCCGACAAGGTGCCGCCAGACTACGTCCGCAAGCAGACGGTGAAGAACGCGGAGCGGTACACGACGGCCGAGCTCGAGGAACGGCAGCGGCAGGTGCTGGGCAGCGAGGAGGAGGCGGTCCGGCGCGAGGCGGAGCTCTTCGAGGGGCTGCGGTCGTTCGTCGCCGGCGAACACAAGCGGCTCGACCGCGTCGCCGACGTGCTCGCGACGCTCGACGTGCTCGTGTCGCTCGCGGAGGTCGCGCGGAGCCGGGGCTGGTGCCGCCCGGAGATCACGGAGCGAAAGGAGCTCGTGCTGGAGGACGGCCGGCACCCGGTGCTCGAGGAGCTCCTGCCCGCCGGGCAGCTCGTGCCGAACGACCTCGAGCTTTCCGCCGACACGCCCGACTCCCCGCAACTGGTGCTCGTGACCGGTCCCAACATGGGGGGCAAGAGCACGTTCATCCGCCAGGCGGCCCTCGCCGCCGTGATGGCCCAGGCGGGGAGCTGGGTGCCGGCCAAGCGTGCCAGGATCGGCATCGTGGACAGGCTCTTCGCGAGGATCGGCGCCGGCGACGACCTCGCCCGCGGATCGAGCACGTTCCTCGTGGAGATGTCGCAGGCCGCGAGGATCCTCAACCGGGCCACGTCGCGGAGCCTCGTGATCCTCGACGAGGTCGGCCGGGGCACGAGCACCTTCGACGGCCTCGCGATCGCGCAGGCGGTCGTCGAGCACATCCACGACTGCCTCGGCTGCCGCACGCTCTTCGCCACGCACTATCTGCAACTGGCGGCGCTCGAGCGACTGCCGGGCGTGCGGAACGTGCAGGTGCTCGTCGAGCGGCACGGCGACTCGCTCGTGTTTCTCCACAGGGTGGCGGCGGGCGCCGCCGACCGCAGCTGGGGGATCCACGTCGCGAGGCTCGCCGGCGTTCCCCCCGCGGTCATCGACCGCGCGACGGGCCTGCTCGCCAGCTTCGAGGCCGACCCGCCTCCGCCGCGATCCGCCGCGCGAAAGCCGAAGCCGCAGCCCACCTCCGACGACGACCAGCTGCCGCTCTTCTCGCCGTAAGTAAGACGAGGGAGGGGGTGCCCCTGCCATGTCGCCGGCGTAGCTGACCAGCGAAGCCATGGATGGCGGAGCGCCAGTCAGGTCCGAGTGAGCGGAGGTCCGGAGGACCGCAGCGAACGTCCGGAGACGTGGCAGGGGCACCCCCGACCAACGCGAACTCCAGGCGTCACCCCGCGCAGGCGTTCATCGAGTCGCGCGGCGTGCCCGGGGCGACGACCTCGGGCTTCGGCCGGATCGTGGCGACGACCTGATCGTCGGCTTCGAGCGTCACGGCCACCCGCTTGTAGGCGGGCGTGCGGGAGAGCGGGTCGGCCGCCTTCGGCACGAGGACGTTGCTCTCTGGGTAGTACATCGCGACGTTGCCGGGCCGGATCTGGTCGAACTCCGAGACGATCTGGCCCCGCATCTCGCCGGCCGAGCTTCTGATCCGGCAGCGGCCCCCGGGTCGCAGCCCGAGCCGGCGGACGTCGTCGGGATGGATGAGCACGACGTCGCGGCGGGTCTGGTTGCGGTAGAGATCCTCCTCCTCGTAGACGACGGTGTTGAACTGCCCCTCGCTGCGGATCGTCATGAGCTGGATTCCCTCCGGCGGGTCGGGCAGGTCGTGGGCGAAGATGGTCGCCCTGCCGTCCTCGGTGGGGAAGGTCGGCGAGTCGATCGCGCGGCCGGGGATCGAGAACTCCGTCTTCGTGCGGTCGATCTCGGCCACCTGCTCCATGCCGGGCACGATCCTCGCGATCGCCTTGCGGATCGTGGAGGTGTGGGCCATCTCCCGCCAGTCGATCGCGTTCCCCGTGCTCTCGTTCGTCGTCGTCCCACTCGTCGTCGGCCCGAGCACGCGGCAGGCCATATCGGCGATGATCTCGACCTCGCTCCTCGGGCCCACGTGCCGTGGCGAGCCGCCGTCGGAGAGCCGCACGTAGCTGAACATGCTCTCCTGCGTGGAGGGCTCCGGCTCCTCGTCGCGGGCGAGCACGGGGAGGATGATCGTCTCCTCGGCGGCGAGGCCGCTGGCGTGCCCGGTGTTGAGCGACGTGCTCATGTAGACGACCGTGTCCACCTTCCCGAGCGCCCGCTTCGCATACGTCGCGTCGGGGCTCGCGCCGTAGAGGTTGCCGCCGAGGCAGAGGGCGAACCGCATCTCGCCGCGGTCGGCCGCGTCGAGGCATTCGAGCGTGTCATAGCCCTTCGTCGTCGGGAGCTTCAGGCCGTACTCCCCCTCGAGCCGTTGGAAGATCGCCTTCTTGAGCGTGGGCGTGACGCCGACGGTGCCCATCCCCTGGATGTTGGAGTGGCCGCGGATCGGCTGGAGTCCCGCCCCGGGCCGGCCGACCATCCGACGCATGAGCGCGCAGGCCGCGATCGCCTGCACGGTCGCCGCGCCGTGGAGCTGGTGGGTGACGCCCATCGTCCAGGCGAAGATCACGCGATTGCTCTCCGCGTACTGCCTCGTGACGTCGCAGATCTGCTCCTTCGACACGCCCGACTTGTGCACGATCTCGTCCCAGGAGAGCGAGTCGAGCCGCGACGCGAGCTCCGGCCAGCCGTGGGTCCGCTCGCGGAGGAACGGCTCGTCCACGATTCCCGGAGTCTCCCTGTCGAGCTCCCGCAACCGCTTCATCATCCCGTAGATGAATGCCATGTCGCCGCCGACGTGCGGCTGCACGTTGGTGCTCGCGATCTCGGCGCCGAAGAGGAGCGCCCATGGATCGCTGGGCACCGAGAAATTCACCATGCCGGTCTCGATGATCGGGTTGACCACGATCACCTTCCCGCCCCGGCGACGGACCATCATGAGCGACCGCATCATCCGCGGATGGTTGCTCGCGGGGTTGCCGCCGAGCACGATCACGCAGTCGGCCCCCTCCATGTCGTCGAGCTTCACGGTGCCGGCGCCCGTGCCGAGCATGCTCGCAAGGCCCACGCCGCTCGCCTGGTGGCAGTAGAAGCTGCAGTTGTTGACGTGGTTCGTCCCGTAGATCCGCGCGAAGAGCTGGAGGAGGAAGCCCGCCTCGTTGCTCGAGCGGCCGCTGAAGTACCAGAAGGTCTCGTCGGGCCGCGTGGCCGAGAGCTTCCTGGCGATCCGGCCCATCGCGTCCTCCCAGGAGATCGACCGATAGTGCTGCGAGCCCTTCTCGAGCACGACCGGCTGGACGAGCCGACCCGAATGCTCCATCTGGTAGGGCGTGAAGGCCTGCAGCTGGGGGACGGAGTAGGTCTCGAAGAACGAGGGCTTCACGGCCCCCTGCATGTCGGCGACCATCGCCTGGAACGACTTCTTGCAGACCTCCGGGAAGTGGCCGGCCTCGTTGACCATGCCCCCCTTCTGCCCGCCCATGCCGAGCGCGCAGGTCTTGCAAGCGTTCTTCGAACGCATCGCCTTCCAGAACTTCCAGAGGCCGCCGGCCTGCCGCGACTTCTTGAGCGTGTACATGACCGCGCGGAAGCCGCCGCCGGTCGTCACCCTGCCGAAAAACCTTCCCATTTCACCCGAGCTTTACAGCTCACTCCAGATTCGCGGTGCTCAGCCCAGGTTTACCGTGACCGTCTTCGTCTCGAGGTAGGCGTCGAGCCCCCGCTCGCCGAGCTCGCGGCCGAATCCCGACCGCTTGTAGCCGCCGAACGGCGCCGCCGCGTCGAACACGTCGTAGCAGTTCACCCATACCGTGCCGGCCCGCAGCCGGTGCGCCACGTGGTGGGCGAGCTTCGCGTCGCGGGTCCAGACGGCGGCCGCCAGGCCGAAGTCGGTGGCGTTCGCCCGCCGCACGAGCTCGTCCACGTCGGAGAACCTGAGCACCGACAGCACGGGCCCGAAGATTTCCTCCCGCGCGATCGCCATCTCGTCGGTGACGCCGGTGAAGACCGTCGGCTCGATGAAGAACCCCTTCGAGCCGACCCGCGCGCCGCCGGTGGCGCAGGTCGCCCCCTGCTTCCGCCCGACGTCGATGTAGCCCATGATCTTGTCGAACTGTGCCCGGTCCACCTGCGGCCCTTGGTCGGTCGCCGGATCGAACGGGTCGCCCACCTTCCGCCCGCGGCTCATGCCGACGACGCGGTCCACGAACGACTCGTAAATCGTTTCGTGCACGAAGAGCCGCGAACCCGCACAGCAGCACTGCCCCTGGTTGAGGTGGATGCCGATGTGGGCGCCGACCGCCGCCGCGTCGAGATCGGCGTCGGGAAAGACGATGTTGGGGCTCTTGCCTCCCAGTTCGAAGGTGAGCCGCTTGAGCGTTTCGGCCGCCTGCCGCATGATCGCCTGCGCCGTCTCGCCGGAGCCGGTGAAGGCCACCTTGTCGACGCCGGGGTGCTTCACGATCGCCGCTCCCGCGGTCGGCCCGAAGCCGGGCACGACGTTGATCACGCCATCCGGAATGCCGGCCTTCTGCGCGAGCCGCGCGAGCCGCAGGCAGGTGAGCGGCGTCTGCTCCGCGGGCTTCATCACGACCGTGCAGCCGGCGGCGAGCGCCGGCCCCCACTTCCAGGCCGTCATGAGGATCGGGAAGTTCCAGGGAATGATCTG
>JBBAVU010000172.1:0-6277 GCA_040397565.1 Pirellulales bacterium
TACCGCTTCCCGTTCCGCTCGACGTAGAGCCACTCCGGGGCCGATCGGGCGAGGGGCGGGTCGGGGGTGTCGCCCGGCTTGAAGTCGGTGAGTTCCGGGAGCGGCACCGGCAATTCGCTCTCGTCCACCGCCCGGATCGCGCCGGTCGGACGGCCCTCGGCATCGAGTTCGTGGAGGATCGGGAACGGCTCCCCCCAAAAACGCTGCCGGCTGAAGAGCCAGTCGCGGAGCTTGTAGTTCACCGCCGCGCGGCCGATGCCCGCGGCCTCGAGATCGGCCGCCACCTTCGCGATGAAGTCGCGGGTGGCGAGGCCCGTGTAGGGGCCCGAGTTGACGGCCCGCCCCTCGCCGCAGAAGAGCTCGCCAGGCTTCGCGCCGCCGTCCGCCGGCTCGACGACCGTGACGACCTCGAGCCCGAACGCCTTCGCGAACTCGAAATCGCGGTCGTCGTGGGCGGGCACCGACATGATGGCGCCGGTGCCGTAGCTGGCGAGCACGTAGTCGGCGACCCAGACCGGCACGGGCTTCCCCGTGAGCGGGTGCGTCGCGAACGATCCCGTGAAGACTCCCGTCTTCTCCCGAGCCAAATCGGTGCGGTCGAGATCGCTCTTTCTCGCCGCGGCCTCGCAGTAGGCCCGGATCGCGTCGGCCTGCGAGGGCGTCGTGAGCGACGGCAGGAGCGGGTGCTCCGGAGCGATGACCATGAAGGTGACGCCGTAGAGCGTGTCGGGCCGGGTCGTGTAGATCCGCAGCACGTCGGACGGGGGCGACTTCGGGTAGCCGCCCGCGGCCCGCGCGGCCCTCCAACCTTCGAAGGAGCCGCCGCCGTCCGAGAGAATCGCGAAATCGACCTCGGCGCCGGTGCTCCGGCCGATCCAGTCGCGCTGGAGTTTCTTGATACTCGCGGGCCAGTCGAGATGCTCGAGTTCGCGGTCGAGACGGTCGGCGTAGGACGTGATGCGGAGCATCCATTGCCGGAGCGGAATCCGGACCACGGGGTGGCCACCGCGTTCGCTCACGCCGCCGATCACCTCCTCGTTGGCGAGCACCGTGCCGAGGGCGGGGCACCAGTTCACCGGCGCCTCCGACTGGTAGGCGAGCCTGTGGGCGTCGCGGTACCTCGCCACGGCCGCCTCTCCCGCGGCGGCGACCTCGGGGGGAATCGGAAGCTCTGCGATCGGCCGGCCCTTCTGGAGCTTCGCGTCGAACCACGTGTCGAAGAGCACGAGGAAAATCCACTGCGTCCACCGCACGTAGCCGGGGTCGGTGGTGGCGAGTTCGCGATCCCAGTCGTAGCTGAATCCGAGCATCTTCAGCTGGCGGCGGAAGGTCGCGATGTTGCGGTCCGTGCTCTCCCGCGGCGGCGTGCCGGTTCGGATCGCATGTTCCTCCGCGGGCAGGCCGAAGGCGTCGAAGCCCATCGGATGCATCACGCTCGATCCCCGCATCCGCTCGAACCGCGAGACGATGTCCGTCGCGGTGTAGCCCTCGGGATGGCCGACATGGAGCCCGTCGCCGCTCGGGTAGGGGAACATGTCGAGCGCGTAGACCTTCCGTCCCTTCGGCAACCGAGGGGTGGCGAACGAGCGGTGCGCCTCCCACCAGGCCTGCCATTTCGGTTCGATCCGGGAGGGCTGGTAACGGGGCATGGGCTTGTTCGGCTTCCTGCGGGGGTGGTGGCGGGGGACGGCGGCGATTCTAATGTCGGCCAACCGCTCCGTGGAATCGCGTGCACGATGGATCGATCAGCCGAAGGCATGGTGTTGCAACGAAGGCTGCTGCGGAACCTCCGCGGCGCGGCGAAGCGGCTCAAGGTCGCCGACACGCTCGGAACGCGGCTCACCGGCCGCGATCTCTTGATCCGGATCCTGGCGGCCCGGCGGGTGCTTGCCCGCGAACTCGCTCCCGACGAGAAGATGGTCGGTGTCATGCTGCCATCGAGCGCGGGCGGGGTGATCGTCAACGCGGCGCTCGCGCTGCTTGGCCGCGTGGCCGTGAACCTCAACTACACGACGAGCCAGTCGATTCTGGACGTCTCGATCCGGCTGGCGGGCCTGCGGCGCGTGATCTCCTCCCCCGTGTTCCTCTCGCGGGTGAATCTCGAGCTCGGCGAATTGCTGCTCGACGCGGCCGCCCTCAAGGAGCGGCTGACACTCTCCGACAAGCTCCTCGCGGCCTTCCATGCGACCGTCACGCCGCTCGGCCTGCTCGACCGGCTGCTCTCGCTCGACCGGATCGGACCCGACGACGTGCTCACCGTGATCTTCACGTCGGGATCCACGGGCGACCCGAAGGGCGTCGTGCTCACGGAGGAGAACGTCGCGTCGAACGTGCGGGCGATCGACGACCTGCTCCACATCTCGCCCGCGGACGTGGCGGTGGGCGTGCTGCCGTTCTTCCACTCCTACGGCTACACGACGACGCTCTGGACGCCGCTGGCGCTCGAGCCCACGTGCGTCTACCACACCAACCCGCTCGACGCCCACGCCGTCGGCAAGCTGGTCAGGGAGCACCACGCCACGATCCTGATGGCGACGCCCACGTTTCTCCGCACCTACATTCGCCGGACGCCCGCGGAGGATTTCGCGTCGCTCGAGGTCGTGTTCGGCGCCGCGGAGAAGCTCACGAAGGAGGTCTGCGACGCCTTCGAGCAGAAGTTCGGCGTGCGGCCGAGCGAGGCGTATGGTGCCACGGAACTTTCGCCGCTCGTGGCGGCGAACGTGCCGCCGTCGCGGCACGTGCCGGGGCGGCCGATCGATGCGAGAGAGGGCTCGGTCGGGAAGCCGATCCTCGGCTGCCGCGCGAAGGTGACCGACCGGGACGGCGAGCGGGAGCTGCCGCAGGGGGAGGAAGGGCTCCTCTGGATCACCGGGCCGAACGTGATGCAGGGCTACCTCTCGCGGCCCGACCTCACGAGCCGCGTCGTCAAGGACGGCTGGTACTGCACGGGCGACATCGCCCGCATCGATGCCGAAGGGTTCATCACGCTCACCGGCCGCCAGAGCCGGTTCTCGAAGATCGGCGGCGAGATGGTGCCTCACGTCACGATCGAGGAGGCGCTCAACCGCGAACTTTGCGCGGAGGACGGGGCGGTCCTCGCGGTCGTGGCGGCGGTGCCGGATGTGAAGAGGGGAGAGCGGCTCGTGGTGCTCCATCTGCCGACGTCGCGCGACCCGTTCGAGGTCGGCCAGAAGCTCGCCGACAGCGGCCTGCCGAACCTCTGGATCCCCTCGCCCGACAGCTTCTTCGAGATCGATGAGATTCCGGTGCTCGGCTCCGGCAAGCTCGATCTGAAACGGCTCGGCGACATGGCTCGGGAGAAGGTGGCTGCGCAGGCGGGGCGGAAGGACGCGTCGCCGTGAGGCCGCCCGCCGGGCCGTTCAGGCCGCCGCCGGCGGGCCGGCTGCTCGTGAAGGCGACCCGCGACGACGCCTTCGGAGCGGAGATGCTCTTCGTCGTGGAGGGGCTGCCGTCTTCGGCCGGCGTCGGGCTCTCGGGATCGCTCCGCGGGCCCGACTGCTCGCGGGCCACGACGTTGCCCGTGACGGTTCCGCTTCTGTCCTTCGCATCGCCGCGGGGCGTCGCGGCCAGGGCGGTGCTCACCGAGCCGGCGGCCTGGACGCCCGAACTGCCGAACCGCTACCGGCTCGAGGCGCGGCTCGAAGGGGGCGATGCTCTCGACGAGGCATGGCGGCAGCCGTTCGGCGGATGGATAGCCCTGCGTCGGCTCGGCCGCCGCGGCCGCATGTTCCTGCTCGATGGCCACAGGTTCGTGCTGCGGGGCGGGCCGGCGGTCGCGATCACCGATGCGGCCGCGTCGCTCGCCGCGGCCCGTGAGCGGCATCACGCCGTGGTCGTCGAGGCCGACGATCCCGGCTTCGCCGAGGGGGCGGGAGGGGAGACACGCTTCGAGCGATTGCTCGAAGCGGCCGACCGCGAAGGCACGTTCGTGGTCGTGCGGTTTGACGCCGCGCAGGCGGAGTCGGTTGCGGCCTGCACCGCGTTCCACCCATCGGCTGCATTCGCGATCGCCCGCGACCGGGTTGCCGCCGACGCGTTCGCCCCGCTTCGCATGCCTTCGGGACCGCTCCTTGGATTCGAGATCGAAGGTGGATCGCCCCCGCCGATCGACGTCGGACCGGCGGATTTTCTGGTCGTGCGGCTGCCGCCCGGAGGACTCCCCAACGACGCATGGCTCTCACGCCCGCCACCGCTGCCGCTCGTCACGAGTCGCGGCTTCGGACGCGACCCGGAAACCTGCGATGCCCTCCAGGCGGCGCTGGCCCGCTGGGGCGTCGATCATTTCGGCCCCGTGCTTCCGTGGGACTGGTCGGGCTATCTCGCCTCGTGCTAACCGCGTCGCGGCGGCCGACATTCACTCGGCCGTGCCGAGCCGCAGGAATTGCTTCAGCTCGCGATAGGTCGCCGGCCCGATGCCATCGACCTCGAGCAGCTCGGTGAGCCGCTTGTAGGGCCGCCGCTCGATGATCCGGTTGGCCAGCGCCTCACCGACGCGTGGCAGCCGCATCAGGTCTTCGCGCGAGGCCGTGTTGGGGTCGAGCACGAAGCCGGCCGGCAGCGGGCCACCGTCTACGGCGTGGCGGAGTTCCCGCGCCTCCTCTCGTTCCAGCCGGCGTTCGGCGGGCAGGGCGTCCCAGACGGTGTGGGCCCAGACGCCGGCACCGCGCTTGGCGGCCTGCAGTTCGCGATCGACCAGAAAATCGCGGTAGTCGTCGGCCGACTCGCCGGCACGGGTGGCGCGGCTCACGCCGTAGCCGCGGGCGAGGCCCGCGGAGACGAGATTGGCGGCGAGATCCCGCCCTGCGGCGTCGAACACGAACGCATAGATCCGCTTGTGCTTTCCGTCGCCCCGGGCGTCGGCGAAACTCGTGTGGATCGTGAACGGCTTTTGCAGAAGCCGCCTTGTTTCGGCGGTTGCTTGCTTGGCGAGTTCCTTGGCGAGGGCGATCGACTCCGCGGGATCGGCACGGGCCGAAGTGATGCCGAAATACCGCCGCTGGGCCCGCAGCCGTCGGGCGTCGGTCTCTCCCGCCACGTGGTGCTCGAGGCAGTCGGCACCATAGAGTCGGACCGTGTAGACCTGGCCGTCGGGCACGCGAACGGGAAAGCTGTCGCCGTCGGCCCACGGGGCATCGACGAGCGTACAGCCTTCGATCACGGTCAATTCGTCGCCACGAATCTCGTCGGCGACGGACGCCCCGGTGAAGGCGACGCAGAGGGCAAGGCAGCGCAGGAAGGCGGTGGTCGGTCGCATGGAATGCTCAAGGATAAACGTGGCCTGCCGTTCGTGCTCGCGTGGATTTTGCCACGGTGCGGTATAGTTGCGGCCCGATTCGGAGCCATCGCCATGAAACACGCCGACCACCGTTTCGATCCGGCCACGTTCCGAGTGCCGCATGGCAAGCCGTTCCGCATCGCCGACCGGCCGACGGCGGCCGGCGACGAGCTCGGCGGCAAGAAGGAGGCCGCGGAGGCCCTCGCCGCCGACGTCTCGCAGCTTCGCGACGCGCAAGAACGGCTCTACGCCGACGGCTCCCGCGCGATTCTCATCGTGCTCCAGGGCATGGATGCGTCGGGCAAGGACGGCCTCATCAGCCACGTCATGGGGGGCATCAACCCGCAGGGCTGCCGCGTGGAGAGCTTCAAGGCGCCGAACCCCGAGGAGCTGCGACACCATTTCCTCTGGCGGCCGATGCGGTTCCTTCCGCAGCGCGGCATGATCGCGATCTTCAATCGCTCCTACTACGAGGAGGTGCTCGTCGTCCGCGTCCACCCGAAGCTGCTCGAGCCGCAGAAGCTCATGCCCTTCGGCACGCTCGACGACCTCTGGCGGATGCGGTACGCCGAGATCGTCGAATTCGAGGCGATGATGGTCCGGCACGGCACGAGCGTGATCAAGTTCTTCCTCCACGTCTCGCGGGAGGAACAGCGAAAGCGGCTGCTCGCCCGGCTCGAGGATCCTTCGAAGCGATGGAAGTTCGACGAGCGGGATCTCGCCGAGCGGGCCTGCTGGAGGGAATACGAGACCGCAATCGACGCGATGCTGCCGGCGACGAGCACGCCCGAGGCCCCGTGGCACGTGATCCCGGCCGACGACAAGTGGTACGCCCGCGCGGCCGTCGCCGACATCATCGCCGCCCATGTCGATTCGCTCGACCTCGACTTCCCGAAGGTCTCCCCCGCCACGGCCGCCCACTACGAATCGCTCGCGAAGCAGCTCACCCGCGAGGGGTAGCCTGCCTGATCGCGGTTCGGG
>JBBAVU010000173.1:0-2137 GCA_040397565.1 Pirellulales bacterium
CGCCGCCAGCGGATCGAGCGTCGCGAGCAACTTGTCGGCCTCGGCCTCGTTGACATCGAGCACCAGCACCGGCACGGCGGTATCGCCGACAGTCTCGGCTCGGAGGTGTCCGTCGATGAGTTCGAGCGTGCCGTCCTCGAGTTCGCGAGCGACGAGCGCTTCGGCAAAGCCGATCTCGGCGAGCGTGCCGCGAAGAGCGTCGGCCTGCTCCTTCGGATGCGTCCGCCAGTTCTTCGGGTTCGGTCGCAGGCTCGACGCCGGAACGCGGCGGAGTTCCTTGATGCGGTCACGGATGTTCATGGCGTCACCTTCGCAAAGTGCGCGTCGAGATCGGCACGCAACGACTCCGCGTCGATCGCTGCAGGATCGACCCAGAAGTCGTCTATGTCGAGGCCGTTGATCCCGGCCGTTCCGATCAACTCGTAGCCGTGATTCGCGATCAGCGCCCTCATCCGATCGCGTCTCTCCTTGCCGCCATCGCGATACGCATCGTGCTCAACGCAGATGATCGAGAACCGGAAGTCCTCGAGCGGCAGCATCCGAAGGACGTCTTCGGTTCGCGACGGCGGCTCAAGGTCAAGCGAAAGGAAGTCGATGCGACCGTCGATCGCGATCGCCGCTAAAGCCCTCCGCCAGTCAACCGCAAAGGCGTCAGCAAAGTTGAGGAGCGGCGCTCGCTGCTTCTTGTGTGCCTCGTGCCATTCAAGATCGCAATGAATGCCGCGCCATCCGAGCTCAGTCTGTAGCGCCAGCGTGTTGCTCAAGCGCCACGGCTCGCCTGCTCCGATGTCGCAGTAGGTGCCTTCGCGCGCGTGGTCTGTCGCAGTGATAACGAAGCGATCCTGCCCGAACTGACTTTGCAGGAACTGCGGCGGAATGTCAACAGGTAACGATCGGTAGTCTCTTCCCATGCCCGGCAGTCTACCGGCCGAGCACCTCGTCCACACGGGCGAGCGTGAGGATGCCGATGGCCGAGAGGTAGTTCACGCCGGCGACCGTACGCGGATCGTCCGAGACGATCTCATTCGCTGCGAGCGCGGCCCGGTAGAACGACTGCACGATCTGGTCGTGCTCGCGCGCGGTCTCGACCTGTGCCATCTCTGCGGTTGTGAACCTTCCGAGGAACTCAAGCGACGTCCAGACCTGCCGCATCTCCTCATCGGTGAGCGGCCTGACGTTCCACGTGCGGACGGCTTCGACATTCGGCCAGACCGACCAGACAACGACAAGCGCCTCGCGAGCGGCGTCATAGGTCGGCTTCGGAGTGTCAATCACCGGCAGGTAGATCGAGGCCTTCGGGTTCCCAGCGGCGACCCAGCCGGAACGAACCGCGGGATCGAGATCCACCAGGCCGGCGACCTGTCCAGCGACGATATGGGCGTGCTCGCTCATCAGCCGTACCTCTTGACGTGCGCCGCCGCGGCGGTCGCGTTATTCGTGAATGACAGACCGGCCCGAACATCCTGAACCTCGCGGATTAGCGGCAGGTAGAACTTGAGCGACGCAGGCCGAATGAGATCCGAGCGGAAGCCTTTCGCGAGCGACGATACCTCGGCATCGCTCAGCACGACGTCCCAGATAGCCGCTTCGGCGATGCGTCCGTTCAGGTACTGAGCAAGCGCCGACGTGATGTAGGTCGAGCCGAGAAGAGTCCTATTCAGATTACCGGCTACAGGCGTTCGGTTGGAGTTCGTCGGTCCAGACTTTACGCCGTCGATCCATACCTGCTGCGGCTGGTTTGCTGTCGTATTCCACGATCCGGCGACATGATACCAAGTGCCTGCCGTGACGGTGTTCGTTGTGCTCACGGTCCCAAATGTGCCAGATCCTCCGACCTGCATGGTGATCACGTTCGTCGCGCCAACGAGCAGGCTCCAACGGTCGTTACCGGTAGTTGACGAGATGGACAGGATTCTTTGAGCCGCTCCAGTCGTATCGACGTTGATCCAAGCGGCGAACGTCAAAGGACCGGCCGTCAGCACCGCCGACGTAGCCTCCATGTAGTCGTTCGTGCCGTCAAAGTCCCAGGCCATTAGGTGGCGTCCCGGATCTCAACGCCGACGAGGCACGCGTCGTTTGTGAGCGCGTCGCTCGCGTTCGTGCCGTCGCGGCTGATCTTGATGCGGTAGAAGTCGCC
>JBBAVU010000173.1:2237-6242 GCA_040397565.1 Pirellulales bacterium
TCGCCGCGAAGGAAAGTCGAGGTTGACGGCGTGCCGCTCGTGCCGATGTCGGTCGCCGCTACTGCCGCGACGCTGACGGCCGCACCGGCTGCGGTCTGCTTGAGGAAGTGAACCGCGCCGCCGGTCGTCGAGATGTCGGCCGCGAGGCCTCCGACGCTGAGCGCGAGCGTACCGCTCGTGATGTTGCTCGCGACGTGATTATGAGTCGGGAGATCGGTCGCGACGAGGCCGCTGACGCTGACCGCAGCGCCGAGCGCTGTCTGCCGCAGGAAGCCAGGACCGAATCCGGAGATATCAGCGGCAAGGCCGCCTCGCGCGAGCGCGAGCGTCCCGCTGGTAATGTCGCTTGCCGAGTGTGTGTGCGTCGGCAGGTCGGCCGCGACAAGAGCCGCCACGCTGACCGCTCCGCCGGCGCTCGTCTGCTTGAGCACCTGACCGGCTCCGCCTGTCGTGCTGATGTCGGCAGCGAGACCGCCGCGAGCGAGCGCGACGGTCCCGGAGTTGATGAACGAGGCGGCGTGCGTCCCGATCGCGATCGTCAACGCTCCGCCGGCTCCGGCGTCAGTCGAGGCGAGACCTGTCCCGATGGTCAGCACGCGCTCGGCCGAGAGGCTCGTCGAGGCCGTCAGGACGAGGTAGGAGAGGTTCGTAGGCGCTCCGCCGCCGCCGCCGCCGGTGATCTCGATGCCGCCGGCGGTCGAGCCGTCGCCGACGTACAACGCCTGGGTATCGGTGACCCAGATCGGTTCGCCTGCGGCCGGAGTGACCGCGGTCCGCTGGGCGTCGGTTCCTCGTCTGAACTGGAGCGGCATGGCTAGATCGTACCGAAGTCGATCGGCAGCCGAGACGGCGACGCGATCGAGCCGAAGTCGAAGCCGACGTTCACGAAGGCGGCCGTGATCGAGCCGGCGTCAAAGCTGATGCCCGTGAACCCGTACGGCATCGCTCGCCCGTCCTCGACCATGATCGCGAGGTACTGCGGAGCCTGGACAATCTCGTCCTCGGCAAGCACGGACGGGATGCGACGAAGCGTCGGATTCACCGCTTCGGCTCCGACCAGTCGTACTGGACTACGGTGAAGCCCGGCAGCGTGGAAGCGTCCTTCCAGCCCAGGTCGATCCACTCGCCTTTCGCGTTCATCGCCGCGAGGCGAACGCGACCGGCTCCCTCCATCACGAGCATCGGCTCACCGGTCGGAACGATCATCGGATCGCGGCCTGAACTTGTCGAGCAGCAGCCGGACGGCATGAGCATGACCATAGCCGCCGCCGACGCGAGGCTGAGCCGGGCGATCTGCACGATCAAGTAGCGCGACAACCAGCGCCACGACGAACGGAACCAGAGCCGCGAGGATCTCGACCAACTCAAGACTCGACCTTCGGAGAGCCGGGCAGGCCGGTCACCTTCGCGTCCTTCGCGAAGAGCAGGCCGATACCAGCCGAGATCGCGGCGACGAGCGCGGCCATGTCCGGCTCGGTAGTCGGATCGCCGTCGAGGGTCGCTTTCACGAAGCCGGCCGCGGCAGTCACGATCGCGAGGATGCCGAGGGTAGTCGTTCTCCAGCTCTTATTCAAGGCCGTTCTCCTGCCGCTGCTCGCGGCCGTTGCGATGTCCGACGTGATACGCGAGGCGGTTTAGTTCGCTCTGCACCTGGCCGAGGCTGATCTCAAGTTGCCGGATGCGATGCTCGACGTGCTCGCGGTCCTTGCGGATCTCGGTCGCGAGGCTCTCGATGCGTCCCTCCAGCCTTGCCATGCGAGTCGATACGGCCGCGATCGTGCCTCCGATCGTAAGCAGCACGCTGGCCAACTGAAGAATGACGGGCATCCAGTCCTGCATATCAGCCCATTGTCGCGACGAGAGGCGAGGTGTATTCACCGAACCCGGCCGAGTTCTGGCGTCGGATCTTGATCTGCACGTCCTGACCGCTCGAACCTACAAGAGTGAGCAGGTAGGTCGTGAGGTTTACCGGGATCGTCACGCAGGTCTCGGCGGCCGTGTTGCTTACGTATGCGACACAGACCTCGGTCGCGGTCGGCTCGGCCTGCCCGTTCGGCCCGTTAGACCAAGTCAAGTTTAACTCGTCCGTACCGCCCTTCGTGGCGGCCAGGTTGTACGAAGGGTACGGAAGCGTATGGCACTTGAAGTACCGGATAGGCATGGCAGGAGTTTACCTCACGTCGCCTCGTCGATCCGGGTCTCGATCCGCGGCCCTGCTCCATGGTGATACGCCAGCGTCAGCCACGCAGCGCCTCGCGGCTTCGGCGGCATACCGCGCTCTATCGCCCAGCCTTCGCCGTCGAGGAACTCGCCCTTATAGCCAGCGACGCGTACGTGAGTCTGGCGATCCTCGCGAACGCGACCGGAGTCCATCACGCGAGCGCGAGCGATCGGCATCGTCCATGCGTCGTGAGTGTGACCGCTCACGATCAGGTCGGCGTCCGGCAGGTAGAGGCCCATGCGAGCGGTTTGGATCACGCCACGCGTGACCGGGCCGCCGCCGCCGTAGCCATGGTGGTAGTAGATCCGAAACGTCGCGCTCTTCTTAGGGTCTCGCTCGTTGTGGAACCGGACGAGAATCCAGCCGGCGTACGTGCCTCGATGCAGGAGCGGAGCGCGGCCTTCGGTCTTTAGCGACCGCACGAGCCGATCGGTCAGGTCGATCTCGTGCCGCTTGCCGACGCTCGTCTCGTGGTTCCCAGGCGACATCATGACCCAGCGATCGGCGAACGGCGCGTATCGCTCGGCCGCGACATCGACGAGCCGATCGAGGTAGTGACCTTCCCAGTATTCGGGCCGCAGGTCGCGGCGATCCGGTCCGCGTCGCGGATCGAACTTGCCCTGCATTGCGTCGAACAGGTCGCCGAAGTCGAGGATGTACGCGTCGCTCTCGACGGCCTCGCGTAGATGCCGTTCCTCCATCGAGCGATCGGCGTGCGTGCTGTCGTGATGCGCGTCCGACCGCATCAGGAACCGCAGCTCGTCGCCTGGTGCGACCTTGGCGCGGACGATCAGGACGGAGGCATCGGCACGCTCGACGGTGACGCTAGGCACGTAGTCGCTCCCTGACCCTCGGAGCCGATCGGCCATAGATCGACTTCTACCCTCGGTCGATCTCGATCGTATCCGATGACGGCCGGCCAGTGAACGAACGTCCGGTCATCGACGCCCAGCGCCTCGGCGATGCCGTCAAAGGCGTGTTTCATCGAGGCGAGCAGGTTGTCGGCGTCGCGTCGCCGGCGGTCACGGAAGAACCAGCGGCATCGAACGCCGTGCGTCTGGGCCGGCTGGAACGTGACGCCAGGCATTTCCAGTACCTCGACGGTGTCAAAGAACGCGACCGCGTGCTGACGCTTTGCGGCCTTCGAGCGGATCGCCCAGTGCGACCGAGCGTTCGGCGAGAGGCAGCGATCCGGGATCGGAAGGCAGACGGTCACCATACAAACAGGCTCGCGTCCTCGGAGTCGTCCGCGTCCGGCTCGACCGGCGGTCTGTGGTGCTTCCGCTCTTCGCTGACTACGGCGTCGCAAGCACAAGCGACTATCGCCTCAATCGTGTTCGGCCCGTCGCCGCCGACCTCGGCCTCGGCTCCGGCGTGACATACGGTCGCGGTCCCGATTCGCAGGATGCGGACCTCGCCGTGCCGTACCAGGATGGCGTCGAGCACCTGTAGCGCGACGGCGAGCTCGCCGCCGGTCTCGGGCCGCAGGTTGAGCATCCGGGCCGCGGCTGCGGCTCGGCGGTCCTGCGGCTCGTCCGGCTGTCTCAACATGGCGGTTTGGTTCGGCCGGTTGCGTCTCGCAAGGGTAGCACCTTGGCGAGTTTGCGGAAGAACTGCGGCCCGTCGAGGACCGGCTCGATCGCTCGGAACATCCACTCGGAACCGTCGCCAAGCCAGAGCGAGGCGCTGCCATCGTCGGCGACCTCGACGAGCCGTACCTCGTCCCAGTCATACGCGAGCGGTCCCTTGCCGTCGCAGACGATCCAGCATGGGAACTCCTCGCG
>JBBAVU010000174.1:0-6237 GCA_040397565.1 Pirellulales bacterium
CTCCTCACGCTCCCGCCGCTGGCCACGATCGTGCTGAAGCCGCGGCGCTGACGCCGGGGTTCGGGGCTGCCCGCATGCCCTCGCCGGACGTTCACTACGGCCCTCCGGGCCTTCGCTCACTCGGAGCTGACTGGCGCTTCGGCATCCATGCCTGCGCTGGTCAGCTACGCCGTCTCGGGCACACGGGCAGCCCCGAACGCACAACCGCGGTCATTCGCCGCGGGCGATTCGCGGCGGCCGCTTCCACTCGACGGCGTATTTCTTGTCGAGGCTCCCGACCCACTCGCCGAACTGCCGCTGGTACTGCCGCTGCGACACCATGGCGAGCCGCGACTGATCCTCCCGGTCGTCGAGGAACCGCTGCCGCAGTTCCTCGGCCGTCGGCTCGTACGACACGAGCCTCACGCAGTAGCAAACGGTCTCCGGCTCGTTGAACACGACGGCGGTGCCGCCGGGCTCGAGGGCGAAGACCGCCTTCATGAACGCCTCGCCGGGGAGGTCGAGCCCCTTCGGGCTGGAGAGCACGGCCGGAGCGTCGAGCGGCGCCGAACCCTGCGTGAGGAACGTGAACGGGCCGACCTGGGTCGCTTTCACGTCGGTGCGGCCAGCGACGGCAGCCTCGAGCGTCGCCTTCTCCGCCTCCGACTTCCTGGCGATCTCGGTCGCCTTCTTTCTCGCAAGCTCCCTGGCCTCGACGATCCTCCAGGCCTTTTCGACGTTTGCCTTCGCCTCTTCGAACGTCGGCGTGAACTCGGGCCGGTCCTCGATCTTCCACGAGAGGTAGCGGTTGCCGTCGATGTCGCGGCTCGTGGCGGGCCTGAGGAGGAGGCTGCCCCTGCCGAACATCATCTCGAGCCACGACTGCTGCCGCACGCCGAACCGGCTGCCCGGGTCGGGCGTGAACTCGAAGCTGCGGCCAATCCCTTCGATTTCCGACGCGTCGCGGGCCGACACCATGCCGGTCGTGCCGCTCACGAGCCCCTGGACCTTCGCGATCGCCTCGACATCGGGCCGCCGCGGCTCAGCCGACTTGCCGTCGTCCCGGGCCCGCCAGACGGCGAGATCCTCGGCGTAGCCGGTGACGTCCGCCGCGGCCGCCGTGAAGATCGCGTCGATCTTCTTCTCGGCCCGCTCGCGCACCAGTTCATCACGAATCCGCTCCTTCACCTTCTCGAGCGGCTCGAATCCGTCGGACGCGGGCGCAGGCTCCTTCGCCTCACCGCCCACCGCAGGCTTCTCGGCCTCGGCGGCCGCCTTCGGCTCGCCTTCCGCGGCGGGCTTGTCGCCGCCTGCCGCAGCGTCGGGCTTCGCCGCCTCATCGGCATCGACCCGCTTCGCCTCCCGCTCGATGCGGTCGCCCTCCGTCTCCTCTGCTTCCGTCTCCTCTGCTTCCTTCTCCTCTGCGGGCTTCTCTTTCGCAGCCTCTTCCTTCTTGGGCTCTTCCTTCTTGGTCGACCGGAAGAGCCGCTCCTTGTTCTTCTCGTAGTAGGCGGCGATCGCCTCGTCGGTGACCTCGCCCTTCACCGTCTCCTCGACCTGCTTGCGGTTCGCCACGAGGTATTCCGCCCCGACGCGATGCGGCTCGCGAAAGCCGGGCTCGCGGCTTTCGGGCTCCGGCAGCCGCTCCTTGAAACGGTCGAAGAACGCCCGCAGCGCCGCTTCGGAGGGTGAAGGCACCTCGTCGGCGAGCCCGCGCACGTCGACCGGCACGACCTCCACGACGGCCGACTGCTCGAGCTGCCGGAAGGCCTCCCACCGCCAGCCGGGCGGATCCCCGGAAAAGGCCGCCTGACCCATGATGAGCGAGGCCCACGCGGCCCGTTCCGTCCGAAGCGCCGAGAAGAGATCCGCCTGCGACACTCCCATCGGCCCGATTCGCAGCCCCGCGATGATGCCGTCGAGCTGCTCGGGCCTGACCATGTCGTTGGTCAGTTGCGAGAGGTAGTCGTTGACGGCCCGGTCGCTCACGACCACGCCGTTTTCGCGGGCTTCCTCCGCCAGCAGGAGCGTCCGCACGACCGCCTCCTCGTTTTCCGGGAAGAGGGAGATTCTCGAGGGATCCCGTCCGGCCGCCGCCGCACTCTGCACGAGGAACCGGTTCACGGCCGCCTGCATCGCGACCGCCCGCTCGAGCTCGCTCTCCCGGAGCCCCCCGCCGTTCCACGACACGGCCACGGGGTCCCCGTAGGAGGTGTTCGACCCCATCTGGAGGAAGGGGGGGAGCACGAAAAACGCCAGCATCGCCAGGATGGCGACCGCGACGAGCAGTGAACGCTGGTATTTGCGAAAAACGTCGAAAGAACCGGCCATGCATCTCTCCCATCCCGCACGGCCGAACCGTCGAGACTTGACAAGGAAAACCCGGGCAGGATAACGCTTTAGAGCTTCTGCCCGCGACCAACGGGGTTTTGCGGGTCTGATTGTAGCGCGACCTCCATTTGCTGCAATCCCGTCCGACACACCCGGATCGAACCATGGCGAAGAAACCTGCAAAATCGGCTGCGAAGGCCAAGTCGTCCTCGCCGAAGACCAAGTCATCGGCTGCGGCGAAGGCGAAAGCTGCCGGGGAATCCACGGGCAGGTCAGAATCGACTGCCAGGTCAGAATCTACTGGCAGGTCAAGGGCGGGGGGCGGGAAGCCGCTGGTCATCGTCGAGTCGCCCGCGAAGGCCCGGACGATCCGGGGGTTTCTCGGCAGCGGCTACAACGTTGAGGCGAGCGTCGGGCACATCCGCGACCTGCCCCACAGCGCCGACGAGATCCCGAAGGACCTCAAGAAGGAGCCCTGGGCCAAGCTCGGCGTGAACGTGGAGCACGACTTCGAGCCCCTCTACGTGGTTTCCCCTGACAAAAAGAAGCAGGTGGCGAAGCTCAAGGAACTGCTCGCCGGAGCGAGCGCCCTCTATCTCGCGACGGACGAGGATCGCGAGGGGGAGGCGATCAGCTGGCATCTCACGGAGGTGCTCAAGCCGAAGGTCGCCGTCCACCGGCTCGTCTTCCACGAGATCACGAAGCAGGCCATCCAAGCCTCGCTCGACAACCCGCGGTCGATCGACACCGCCCTCGTCGAGGCCCAGGAGACCCGCCGCATCGTCGACCGGCTCTACGGCTACGAGGTTTCGCCGCTGCTCTGGAAGAAGGTCGGCCCCAAGCTGTCGGCCGGCCGCGTGCAGAGCGTGGCCGTTCGGCTGCTCGTCGACCGGGAACGGCAACGGATGGCGTTTCGCAGCGGCACCTGGTGGGACCTCACCGGCACCTTCGCGGCCGAAACCGGCGGCTTCGAGGCGAAGCTCACGGCCTTGGGCGGCCGTCCGATCGCCAAGGGCTCGAACTTCGACGCGGCCACGGGCCGGCTGAAGGACGACGAGAAGGTGATCCTGCTCGGTGAGCAGGAGGCCAAGGATCTCGTCGAACGGCTCTCGGGCGGCGTCTTTACGGTCGCCTCGCGGGAAGACCGCCCCTTCACGCAGCGGCCGAGCCCGCCGTTCACGACCAGTTCGCTCCAGCAGGAGGCCAACCGGAAGTACGGTTTCACGGCCCGGCGGACGATGCAGATCGCCCAGAGCCTCTACGAGAACGGCCACATCACCTACATGCGAACCGACTCGACGAACCTCGCGAACGAGGCGATTGCCGCCGTCCGCAGGACGGTCGAGCGGATGTACGGCGTCGACCACCTCCCGACGCAGCCGCGGATCTACCAGACGAAGGTCGCCAACGCCCAGGAAGCCCACGAGGCGATCCGGCCGGCCGGCTTCGATATGCCGACGCCCGAGTCGCTGCGGGGCGACCTCGACTTCGACGCCTTGCGGCTCTACGAGCTGATCTGGAAGCGGACGATCGCCTGTCAGATGGCCGACGCGCGGGGGCAGCAGACGACGATGCTGCTCGAGAGCGGCAGCGAAACGGGCGAGCGTGCAACCTTTTCCGCGAGCGGCAAGACGATCGAGTTCCCCGGCTTCCTCCGGGCCTACGTCGAGGGCTCCGACGACCCGCAGGCGGAACTCGCCGACAAGGAAACGATCCTGCCCCCGGCGGCGGTCGGCCGGAGGGTCGACTGCCGGCGGCTCGAGGCGGCCTCGCACGCGACCCAGCCCCCGGCCCGCTATACGGAAGCGACGCTCACGAAGGCCCTCGAGGAAAAGGGGATCGGACGGCCGAGCACCTACGCCGCGACGATCGACACGATCCAGCGGCGGGAATACTGCCGCAAGCGAGGCAACGCCCTCGTGCCCACGTGGGTCGCCTTCGCGGTGACGACGCTCCTCGAGGAGAACCTCGGCGGCCTCATCGACTACCAGTTCACGGCCCAGATGGAGGAGGATCTCGACGCGATCAGCCGCGGCGAGGGGGAGAAGAACGACTATCTCAGGAAGTTCTATTTCGGGAACGGCCGGCCGGGGCTGAAGGACCAGATCGCGGAATCCGCGGACCAGATCGACGCCCGCACCGCAAGCAGCATCCCGATCCCCTCGGCGACGGACGGGAGGCCGGGCGTCACCGTGCGGGTGGGCAAGTTCGGGCCATTCATCGAGCAGGACGGCAAGCGGGCCTCGCTGCCGGCCGAGGACAAGCTCGCCCCCGACGAGCTGAGCTTCGAGCGGTGCGAGGAACTGCTCGCCGACGCCTCCCGCGCGGAGGAGCCGCTCGGCACGGACCCTGAGAGTGGCAAGCCGGTCTTCAAGAAGAACGGCCGCTTCGGCCCCTACGTGCAGCTCGGCGTGCCCGAGGAGGGGGAGAAGCCGAAGTGCGCCTCGTTGCTCAAGGGAATGACGCTCGACTCGATCGACCTCACGGCCGCGCTCGGGCTGCTCGCGCTGCCTCGCGTCGTGGGCAAGCACCCCGACAGCGGCGAGGAGATCAAGGCCCACAACGGCAAGTTCGGTCCGTACATCACGTGCGCCGGCGAGTCGCGGTCGCTGCCGGCCGACCTCTCACCTCTCGCGGTGGGCCTCGATGACGCCGTGAAACTCCTCGCCCAGCCGAAACTCCGCGGCAAGCGGTCGTTTTCCGCCACGCCGCTGAAGTCGCTCGGCACCTCGCCGGTGACGGGCAAGCCGGTCGACCTGCGGAGCGGCCGCTACGGTCCCTACGTGGCCGACGGCCAGACGAACGCGTCGCTCCCGAAGGACGCCGACCCCGAGTCGATCACGCTCGAGGCGGCCCTGTCGCTGCTCGCCGCGCGTGCCGCCGCCGGCCCGCCGAAGAAGGGGCGACGCGGGGGAAGGGGCGGCAAGCGAGGCGAGTAAGCCCGCCGTCAACGAGTTCCTGACGAATCTGGCCGTCGAGCGTCACGTCGCCGCATCGACACAGAATCGAAGCCAAGGGCACGATCCAGCGGGCGGTTCGCGAAGCCGTCCGACGGTCGAGGACCCCGAAGCGGGCGACCTGTCACACACTTCGGCATTCGTTCGCGACCCACCTGCTCAAGGCCGGCTACGACATCCGTACCGTCCAGGAACTGCTCGGGCACAACGACGTCCGCACGACGATGATCTACGCCCACGTCCTCAACCGCGGCGGCCCGCTAGTTCAAAGCCCGGCCGACCGGCTTTGCGGCCCGCGACTAACACGAACGCCTGCCGGAGAAACCCCGTCGATCACCAACCGGCCAGCCACCTAAGCCCTTACGCGAAGTTGACTTACACCCAAATTAAGTCCTACGTTCTTGAGTGCTAGCACAAATCCCAGCGGGCCTAGCGAGAACCAGAGAAATACAAGTTCGGCGGTGGAGGCCTAGCGAATGAGCGACGAATGGCCACCTGAAGTCGTTGAGCGTGTCACCCGTGACCGCGAGGCACGGGAGGCCGTTCGTCAGGGACAGCCGACGCTGTTCGCCGCCGTAAGTGAGGCGATGTTCCGCCACGACCCCATCGGCATCAACTTTGAGGACAACACTGACGAGTACGACGGAGAGGCGGGGACGGTCATCCCGCGGCTGACCGCCTGCTCGTCGGTGAGCGACGCGGAGTCGGTTTTGCACGAGGAGTTCGTCCGGTGGTTCGGGGAGGACACCGCTGGCGATCGCGCGCGGTACGCGGCGCTGGCTGCGGAGGTCTGGCGTCTGTGGCAGCAAATGCACGCCGAACCACGCAATGCAGCGGACTCGCGATAAATTCGGGCGGAGTGGATAATCCCTTGGTCGCGAGCCGCTGATCGCCGACGTTATATCTGTGGTAGCGTACGGTCATGATCGACATAGCCCAGACCCTTTCCGAACTGACGGCCCTGCCGATT
>JBBAVU010000175.1:0-6184 GCA_040397565.1 Pirellulales bacterium
TCCTCGAGGAGCGGGACGTCCAGATCCGCGGCTATCCGGTGAAGTTCGACATCGACGTGATGCTCCTGTTCTCCGCCAATCCCTCCACCTTCAACCGCTCCGGCAAGGTGATCCCGCAGCTGAAGGACCGCATCGGCGCGGTGATCCACACCCACTACCCGCGGGAGCGGGAGCTGGGCATGGAGATGACGGCCCAGGAGGCCGGCATCGACCTCGGCGGCGAGTGGCCGGTGGTCGTTCCCCCGTTCATGCGAGAGGTGCTCGAGCAGATCACGATGGAGGCCCGCAAGAGCCCGTTCGTGGACCAGCAGTCGGGCGTGAGCGCCCGCTTCTCGATCGCCAACTACGAGACCGCGATCGCGAGCGCCCGCCACCGGGCCGTGCGGCTCGGCGAGAAGCCGGCCGTGCCGCGGATCAGCGACCTGGGCCACCTCTACACCTCGAGCCTCGGCAAGCTCGAGCTCGACCTCATGGGAAGCCACCAGATGACGGAGCGGCAGGTGCTCGACGCCGTCGTCGCGCAGGCGATCGCCGCGGTCTTCTCCGAATACGTCGACCGCCACGGGCTCGACGAGATCGCGAAGGTGTTCGGCGAGGGGGTGAAGATCGAGGTGGGCGACATGGTGCCCTCGGCCGAGTACCGCGGGATCGTCTCGGAGATTCCCGCGATCTGGGACCGGGCCTTCGAGGTGAACGCCTCGGCCGACGCGGCCGTGCGGGCGAGCTGCATCGAGTTCGTCCTCGCCGGCCTCTACGCCACCGAGCGGATCAGCCGCATCCAGGAGTTCGGCCGCACGGTCTACGACACCCGCGGATTCCGCTGATCGCGTCGTGCCGCCGCCGGGCCCGCGTGCCGCTCCCGATACTGGCCCGGCGTGAGTCCGAACTCACGGCGAAACTCGCGGACGAAGTGGCTCTGATCGTAGAAGCCGTGGGCGGCGGCGATCGTGGCAATCGGTGATCGGTCGGCGGTGAGGGCCAGGCAGGCCTGCCGCACCCGGAGTCGTCGCAGGAACTGCTGGGGCGTCTGGTGCATTTGTCGGCGGAACATCCGCTCGAAGGCCCGCACGGAGCGGCCCGCGATCCGCGAGAGCGCCGCGTTGGACAAAGGCTCGGCGAAGTGCGTTCGCATGTGCACGAGCACCCGTCCGAGCGCCGCGTCCTCGCCGCCCGATTGGTGCACCTCGGGATCGACGACCCGCGTCATGCCGACCGTGCCCACGATCCGCCCGCGGCCGTCGATGAGGGGCCGCTTGGTGGTCTCCGACCAGACGGCCGTGCGGTCGAACCGGCCCACCAGTTCGATGCGCCCCACGACCGGCTCGCCCCGAAGCACCCGCTCGTCGTCGAGCCGGTATTGGTCGGCCAAGTGGGCGGGCGACAGTTCGTGATCGGTCCGACCGACGACCTCGTCCACCTGCTCCACCGCGTAGTTGAGCAGAAAGCCCCGGTTGACCCAGCGGTAGCGGCCGTCGCGATCCTTGATCCAGCACTGGACGCCCTCGAACGTGTCGAGCAGCGCGGCGAGGCTCGCGGCGACCGGTTCGAGCGAAGGCGGTCGTGCGCGGGAGGAGGGCATCGGCTTTGGTCCGGGGTGTGGTCCGGGCAGCGATGGAGCGGATCGTCGGCGATGCCGCTTTCATCCCATCCGCCGCCGCTGGATTCCAATCGGCGGCGGCCACCACAGACTACCCTTCCCCGAGACGCTCGACACGAGCACTCCCCGGGCACTCCCGCCATGAAGACCGCTTCCGGCTCCACGGTGATCCACAACGGTCGGCTCGTCGATGGCACGGGTCGGACTCCCGTGCCTGATGCCGCCGTCGTGGTGACCGACGGCCGGGTCCGCTACGCCGGCCCGGCGGCATTGGCCCCGCCCGCGCCTCCCGATGCGGAGCGGATCGACGCCCGGGGCGGCACGATCCTGCCGGGGCTCGTGGAGGCGCACTTCCACGCGACCTACTTCAACGTCGAAAAGCTCGAGGACCTCGACATCAAGTATCCGGTGGAATACGTGACGCTGCAGGCGGCGGTCAACTGCCGGCTCGCGCTCGAGTGCGGCTACACGGCGGCCCGCTCGGGCGGCTGCCTCTTCAACTGCGACGTGTGGCTCAAGAAGGCGATCGACAACGACCTCATCCCGGGACCGCGGCTCTCGGCGAGCGGTCGCGAGATCTGCAGCGCCGGCGGGCTCATGGACTGGAACCCCGAGTTCCGCCGCATCGGGATGGAGGGGCTCGTCTTCTGCATCAACGGGGTCGAGGACGCGAGGAAGGCGGTGCGGTCGCTCGTCAAGGACGGCGTGGAGTGGGTGAAGACCTACCCCACTGGCGACGCGGCATGGCCCGACGTGAACGACCACCACACGCTCTGCATGACGTTCGAGGAGATGCACGCGGTCGTGGCCACGGCCCACAACCACAAGCTCAAGGTGACCGGCCACTGCCGGGCCACCGAAGGGATCAAGAACGCGCTGCGTGCCGGGTACGACTGCGTCGAGCACGCCACCTTCATCGACGACGAGGGGCTCGACCTCCTGCTCGCACGGGACGTGCCCGTGGTGCCGGGGCTCCAGTTCGAGAAGGCGAGCGTCGAGCATGGTCCCGCCTTCGGCCTCTCGCGGCGGGTGATCGATGGTCACCAGGAAACGCTCGACGGCGGCGCGGAGAGCTGCCGGCGGATCCTCGCCGCCGGCGGCCGTCTGGGGATGGGGGGCGACTACGGATTCGGCTGGAATCCGCACGGCGACTACGCGAAGGAGCTCACCTTTTTCGTCCGCGACGTCGGCCTCGACCCGCTCGTGGTGCTCTCCTGCGCGACGAAGACGGGTGCGGAGATCATGGGCCGCGGCCACGAGATCGGCACCCTCGAGCCGGGCAAGCTCGCCGACATCCTCGTGGTCGATGGCGACGTGATCGCCGACATCTCGATCCTCGAGGACCGTCGCACCATGATCGCCGTGATACAGGGGGGCGTCGTCAAGGCCGGCCGGCTCGCCCCGCCCTTCCCCACGATCGTGAATCGCGAGCAATGAACCTCTGCACCAGGCACGCGTCCGGCGAACCGTCGCTGCTTCTTGCGGAAGGCGGCGGCGGGCCGCCGTTGCTTCTGCTCCATGGCGTCTCGCGGATGCACGGCGACTGGTCGGCCGTATTCGACGGTCTCGAGGCATCCTGGCGAGTGATCGCCGTCGACCAGCGGGGCCACGGCGGATCGGATCGTGCGGACCGCTATCTGGTCGTGGACTACGTCGTGGATGCCGTGCGGCTCGTTCGCGACGAGATCCGCGAACCGGTCGTGATCCTCGGTCATTCGCTCGGGGCGATGGTCGCGGCGGGCGTGGCCGCGGCGTTGCCCACGCTCGTGCGCGGCGTGGTGCTCGAAGACCCGCCCTTCCATTCCATGGGCCGGCGGATCGCGGGCTCCGCCTGGCAGTCGCAGTTTTCGGGGATGCTGTCCGCGGCGTGCGCCGGCGGCACGGCGGAAGAGCTCGCCAAAGCACTGGCGGACATCGTCCTGCCGCTGTCGGATGGCGGCACGGTCCGGCTCGGGGCGGTCCGCGACGCCGCCGCGCTCCGATGGACCGCGGCCTGCCTCGCAAAGCTCGATCCGGAAGTACTCACGCCGGTCATCGCGGGCCACTGGCTCGACGGGTATGATCCGGAGGGGATCGCGCGGCAGATTCGCTGCCCATGCGTGCTCCTGCAGGCCGATCCCACGGCTGGCGGTGCCCTCGCCGAGGATGAGGCCAGATCGTTCGTGGAGGCCGCGGGCTCGTGCGAGGTCGAGCGATTCCCGGGATCGGGGCACCTGCTCCACTGGCAGCATCCCGATCGCGTCGTCGCAGCGGTCGAAAGGCTTCGGCAAAAGGTGGCAGCGTGAACGAAGGCCGGCGACCACCTTGGGCATGGCTCGTGTCATGGGGTGTCATGACGGCGGTTTTCTCCGTCTGCCTCCCACTATGGGCCGGTGAAGATCCCCCGGCATGGAGCGAGGCGGTCGTCGCCGAGATCCTCGTCGAGGCGCGTGCCGCCGGCGACACCCGCCGCGGCGCGGGCGTGTTCGCTGCCGCTGCGAGTGGCTGCACGTCGTGTCACAAAGTGGCAGGCCAGGGCGGTGCTGTCGGCCCGGAACTCACCACGATCGCCAAGTGCCTCTCCCCCGAGGAGATCGTCGAGTCGCTCTACTGGCCATCCCGCGCCGTGAAGCCTGAGTACAAGGCGTACGCGGTGACGCTCGCCGATGGCCGCGTGCTCCAGGGCATCATCAAGGAAGAGTCGGCCGGTGGATTCGTGCTTTTGGAGGCATCCGGCAAGAGCCACCAGCTCGCATCGGCCGACGTCGAGGAGCGGATGGAAGTGGGCTCGCTCATGCCGGCCAACGTGTTCACGTCGCTGCCAGCCGAGCAGCGTCGCGACCTCGTCCGATACCTCCTCGAGCTCGGTCGCACGCCGGGTCTCGAGTCGCTCTCGCACCGACCGGAACAATTCGAGGTGTCTCGCGAGCCGCTGCTGCGGGAGGACTGGCCGAACGCCGCGGCCCCCATCAACCAGCACCGCCTCTACGACGCCTACACGAAGCAGGCAATGAAGTATCGCGGCCGAGATCCGATGCCGCTGTTGCTGCCGGCCTACCCCGGTCTCGACGGCGGCAGGTTCGGTCACTGGGGCAGCATTCCGGAATCGAGCTGGAGGGACGAGCGTCGCAACCGGAGCGATCCTGGGGCGATCCAGTGCTGGCCGCTGGCTGCCAACAACAGGGTGATCCCGCGGGCCGTGAACGTCCGGCTCAAAAACGCCCGGAAGGGCGAGGCGGCGGACGGCACCGCTTCGGATATCGCGATCTGCTTCAACCCCGACACGCTCGCGATCGAGGCCGCGTGGACGGGAGGCTTCCTCCAGTTCGACGCCTACCGCTACGGCTTTCTCGCCTCGGCAAAGCCCGCTGGAAATCTCGTCGAGGTGCCTCCGGCCCCGTCGCGGCCTGCGGGCCCGGTCCGCTACCGCGGGTTCTACCGGCACGGCGACCGCGTCGTCTTCGCCTACACGAGCGGCGACATCGACTACCTCGACGCGGCCTGGGTCGAAGACGGCCGGATCGTGCGGGAGATCGCTCCCGCGGCCGAACACTCGCTCCGCACGCTCACCCGCGGCGGACCCTCCCGGTGGCCGCAGCCGATCGTCACGAGCGGCACGCTCGGCACGGGAAGCCCCTATGCGGTCGACACGATCGCGGTCCCGTTCGACAACCCGTGGAAGTCGCTCATGTTCTTCGGCGGCCTCGGGTTCTTTTCGAACGGCGACGCCGCCGTCTGCACGATCCAAGGGGATGTCTGGCGGGTGGAGGGGCTCGATGCGGGGTTGAAGGAGGTCTGTTGGCGACGGATCGCGACGGGGCTGAATCAGGCGCTTGGTCTGGTCGTGGCCGGCGACGTCGTGCACGTGCTTGGCGGCGACCAGATCACGCGGCTCGTGGATCTCGACGGCGACGGCGAGAGCGATTTCTACGAGTGCGTCTCGAACGCGTTTCAGCCGTCCGGCGGCCACAACTTCAAGTGCGGACTCGAGCGGGACGATGCCGGCAACTTCTTCACCGCGTCGCACCAGGGACTGCTGCGGATCAGCCCCGACGGCAGGTCCGTCGACGTCCTGGCCACGGGCCTGCGAAATCCCGATGGGCTCGCCCTGCTGCCGGATGGCACGCTCACGGCGCCGGTCTCGGAGGGGGACGGCACGCCCGCCAGCGCGATCTGCGAGGTGCGGCAGAAGGCCGGCGTGAAGCCGCCGAGTCCGCCGCCGAATTTCAAGGGCATGCCGCCGGCGTTGCCGCTTGCGTATCTCCCGCGGGGAATCGATCACTCGAGCGGCGGGCAGGTCTACGTGTCGAGCGACCGCTGGGGGCCGCTCGGGGGGCAGCTTCTGCATCTGTCGTTCGGCGCGTGCAGTCACTTCCTCGTGGTGCGGGACGACGTGGCTGGCCGGCCGCAGGGGGCGGTCGTGCCGCTTCCGGGTGACTTTCGGTCGGGCGTCCACCGGGGCCGCTTCAGCCCCGTCGATGGCCAGCTCTACGTCGTCGGCATGAACGGCTGGCAGAGCTATTCGCTCGACGACGGCTGCTTCCAGCGGGTCCGCTATACAGGGGGTAACGTGCAGCAGCCGGTCGGCTGGCGGGCCCATCGCAACGG
>JBBAVU010000176.1:0-6161 GCA_040397565.1 Pirellulales bacterium
GGTCGCCGACGTCTGGGTCGACCCCGCGGCCGGCGACGACGCGGCGACGGGCGCCTCGCGCGGGGCGGCCCTGCGAACGCTCGCGGAAGCCTGGCGGCGGGTGCCGATCGCCACTCCGCTCACCCGGGGCGTGCGGATCAATCTCGTGGCCGGCACCTACCCGGAATCCGCCGTCCCCAACTACTGGGAGCGCCGCCACGGGAGTCTCCAGGCCCCGATCATCGTCCGGGCCGCCGACGGACCCGGCACTGCCCGGCTGCCATCGGTCAACGTCTTCGATTGCCGGTATCTCTATTTCGACGGCCTGGAGGTCTCGGCCGGCGGAGGCGACGTGGTGCACTTCGAGGCTTCGAGCCACATCCTGCTCCGCAACGTGACGATCCGCGGCACCGGCGACATCGCCGCCTACGCCTCCCCGCAGGAGGCCCTCAAGGTGAACCAGTCCCAGCACGTGTACATCGAGAACTGCGACATCTCCGGCGGCTGGGACAACGCGATCGACTTCGTGGCGGTGCAGTACGGCCACGTCGTCGGCAGCCGGATCCACCGGGCCGGCGACTGGGCGATGTACGCCAAGGGCGGCTCGGCCTCTCTCACGATCACCGGCAACGAGTTCTTCGACGCCGGCACCGGCGGCTTCACCGCGGGCCAGGGCACGGGCTTCGAGTTCATGGTCTCCCCGTGGCTGCACTACGAGGCCGCCGGGATCACGTTCACCAACAACGTGATCCACGACACCGCCGGCGCCGGGATCGGCGTCAACGGCGGCTACAACATCCTCATGGCCCACAACACGCTGTACCGCGTCGGCTCCCGCAGCCACGTGATCGAGGCGGTGTTCGGGGGCCGCTCCTGCGACGGCGACCAGGCCGCCTGCGAGGTGCGGCGTGCCCTGGGTGGCTGGGGACCGGTCGTCGTCGGCGCCGAGGAGCCGATCCCGAACCGCAACGTGTTCATCGTCAACAACGTCGTTCTCAACCCCGACGGCTTCACGAGCCGCTGGCAGCAGTTCGCCGTGGCCGGCCCGCGGGCGGCCGGCAGCGGCAGCAACATCACCTCACCCGCCCGCGCCGACGACAACCTCGTCATCCGCGGCAACGTGATCTGGAACGGCCCGGCCGACCATCCGTTGGGCATCGAGGCTGCCGTCCTCGCCGCCGACGTGGCGGCCCACAACGCGATCCATTCGATCCGGCCCGTGCTCGTCGATCCCGCCCGCGGCGACTATCGGCTCGCCAACGGCGGGAGCCTGCCCGCGGCCGTCGCGATTCCCGCGTTCACGTGGGCCGACCGGCCAACCCGGCCCCTGATGCCCGTGGGTGCCGCGGACAACACCGTCCACTACGACCACCGCGGACTGCCGCGGAGCGGCCCGCAGTTCGCCGGCGCGTTTGCGGCGCTGGCCGGTGAACCGCCGGCGCCGCCGCCGGTCGGGGAGCCGCCCGCCGACACCGTCCAGCCGGTCGTCGTCGGCGTCGACCTGCCGGCCGCCGGCACATATCGCCGCGGCACGTGGCTCACCTTCGCGGTGCGGTTCAGCGAGCCGGTGCAGGTGTCCGGCAGCCCCCGGCTCGCCCTGCGGCTCGGCGGCGGCAGTCGATACGCGACGCTCGCGGCGGGCGCAGGCACCGCGGAGCTGACGTTTCGGTACCAGGTCGTCCGGGCGGACCGGGCCCTGCGCGGGATCACGGTCGGCCGCATGATCGGCCTGCCCGACGGGGCCACGATCCGCGACGCCGCCGGCAACCCGGCCGCGGTCGGCCTGCCGGCCCTGCCGACTGCCGGCATCCGCATCGACGGCCGCCTGCGGCCACGGCTGGCCCGCTGACCTTTTCCGCGCCGGCGGCCTAGGATTGCCCGGGTTCTTGCCCCGCGCCCCCGGGATACCGTGCATGCCGCGACACCTGGTTCTCGTGCTTGGCGACCAGCTCGACGCGGCCAGTGCCGCCTTCGACGGCTTCGATGCGCGGCGGGACGGCGTGTGGATGGCCGAGGTGGCCGAGGAGAGCACACACGTCTGGACGCACAAGGCGCGGATCGCGGTTTTTCTGGCCGCGATGCGGCACTTTCGCGACGGGCTCGCTGCCCGCGGCATCGACGTCGACTACACGGAGCTTGCGGCGCGGCCGGGGCCCAAGGAGCCGGTCTCGCTCGCCGCGGCCCTCGCCGCGAGCCTGGCCCGGCTCCGCAAGGCGCAGGCCGCACCGGAAAAACTCGTCGTCGTCGAGCCGGGCGAATGGCGGGTGCACGAAGCCCTCGTCGCGGCCGCCAAGGCGGCCGGCATCCCGCTCGAGATCCGGCCCGATCGCCACTTTTTCTCGTCGCGGGACGAGTTCGCCGCCCATGCCAGGGGCCGCAAGCAACTCCGGCTCGAGTACTTCTACCGGCCGCTGCGGACGAAGTTCGGTGTGCTGATGGAAGACGGCGCACCGGCCGGCGGCCAGTGGAACTACGACGCCGAAAACCGCGGCGCATTCCCCAAGTCGGGCCCGGGCACACTTCCCGCGCCGGTGCGGTTCGCCCCCGATGCCACGACCCAGGGCGTGCTCGACCTCGTGACCACCCGGTTCGCGAAGCACCCCGGCAGCCTCGAGCACTTCGACTGGCCGGTGACACCGGCCGACGCCACAGCCGCGCTCGACGACTTCCTGGCCCATCGGCTGCCACTCTTCGGCCGCTATCAGGATGCGATCTGGACCGGCGAGCCCTGGCTCTATCACTCGCGGCTCTCGCAGGCCATGAACATGAAGCTCCTCGATCCGCGGGACGTGGTCGCCGGGGCGGAGCGGGCCTGGCGAGAAGGAAAAGCGCCGCTCGAGGCGGCCGAGGGGTTCATTCGCCAGGTGATCGGCTGGCGGGAGTATGTCCGCGGCGTGTACTGGCAGTTCATGCCCGAGTACCTCGATCGCAACGCGTTGGGAGCGGATCGGCCGCTGCCGACCCTCTACTGGACGGGCGCGACGGACATGAACTGCCTTCGGGATGCCATCGGCCAGACGCTGGAATACGGCTATGCCCACCACATCCAGCGGCTGATGGTGACGGGCCTGTTCGCGCTGCTCTTCGGCGTCGAGCCCAGGCGGATCCACGAGTGGTACCTCGCCGTCTATGTCGATGCGGTCGAGTGGGTGGAACTCCCCAACACGCTCGGCATGAGCCAGTTCGCCGACGGCGGCGTGATGGCCTCGAAGCCCTACTGCGCGACGGGCGCCTACATCGACCGGATGAGCAACGCGTGCAAGGGCTGCCGCTACGACCCCAAACAGGCCACCGGCTCCGACGCCTGCCCGTTCACGACGCTCTACTGGGACTTCCTCGCCCGGCACCAGAAGTTGCTGGCGAAGAATCCGCGGATGACGATGCAGTTGAAGAACGTGGGCCGCAGGGACGCGGCCGACCTGCGGGCGATCCGCCGCCAGGCCGACGCCCTCCGCGACGCGCTGTCCTAGGCCCCCGCGGCGGGCCCGCTCTTCTTGCAATCTTGTTGCATCTTGGGCAGGATGGGCCGCGGTGGCGGTCGCCACCAGCCCCCGGAGAGCCGCCATGAGCACGCACCCAGTCCATCCGTCCGCCGCCGACACCCGCCTGCCGGTCACCGTCCTCTCCGGCTTCCTCGGGGCCGGCAAGACGACGCTCCTCAACCACCTCCTTGCCAACCGGGCGGGCCTGCGGGTGGCCGTGATCGTCAACGACATGAGCGAGGTGAACATCGACGCCCAGCTCGTGGGCGGCCCGCTCGCCTCCCCGGCCGCGCGGCTGAGTCGCACCGAGGAGAAGCTCGTCGAGTTCTCGAACGGCTGCATCTGCTGCACGCTCCGCGAGGACCTGCTCGCGGAGGTGGCCCGCCTCGCCCGCGAGGGACGGTTCGACTACCTGCTCGTGGAGAGCACGGGCATTTCCGAGCCGCTGCCCGTCGCCGAGACCTTCACCTTCGCCGACGAACAGGGAGAGAGCCTGTCGGCCCTGGCCCGGCTCGACACGCTCGTGACCGTCGTCGATGCCCGGAACTTCCTCGACGACTACTGCTCGCGAGAGGAGCTCCGAGACCGGGGTGTGGGACTCGACGAGAACGATTCCCGTGATCTCGTGCAGCTCCTCGTCGATCAGGTGGAGTTCGCCAACGTGATCGTCGTCAACAAGGCCGATCTCGCCGACGTGGACGACATCGCCTACCTGGAGGCGATCCTCCGCAAACTCAATCCACAGGCCGTCATCCTCCGGGCTGCCCACGGCCGCGTGCCGCCGACGGCGGTGCTCGGCACGGGACGCTTCGACATGGAGCAGGCCGCCGGCCATCCCGGCTGGCTGGCGGAAGCCCCCGGCACGCACGTGCCGGAGACCGAGGAATACGGCCTCTCGAGCCTGGTATTCCGCTCGCGGCGGCCGATGCATCCGGGGCGATTCTGGGATCTGATCACGGGCCCGGCGTTCAAGGGCGTGATCCGCTCCAAGGGCGTGATCTGGCTGGCCACCCGCTCCGATTGGGCCGGCATCTGGTCGAGCGCGGGCGTCGTCTCCAGCCTGAACTACGGCGGTGCATGGCTGGCGACCGCGCCGCAGGACGAGTGGCCGGCGGATCTCGACCGCGATGAAGTCGCCGCAGTCTGGGAGGAGCCGTGGGGCGACCGCCGGCAGGAACTCGTCGTCATCGGCGCGAAACTGGCCCCCGACCTGCGCCAACGACTCGAACGCTGCTGCCTCACCGACGCCGAACTCGATCGCGGCCCGGCGGCCTGGCTGGGCTTCGCCGACCCGTTCCCCGCGTGGCAGATACCGGCCGACGACGACGATGACGACACGGTCGTCGAGGACGCGGCTCCGGCGTGAAAACGGCGGAAAGGGCCGCATTCGCCCGCGCCCGTTGCCGGCCGGCGGGAGCCACCACCCGCTCGCCGGACGGCATTGCCGCGGATGCGTTGGCTGCCCTACAGTGAGGCTCCTCCGACCGCCGCCATTCTGCCCCGATGACGACCTACAACCTCACCCACCTCCGCCAGCTCGAAGCCGAGAGCATCCACATCATCCGCGAGGTGGCCGCCGAGTTCGAGAACCCGGTGATGCTCTATTCCATCGGCAAGGACTCGGCGGTCATGGTCCGCCTCGCGGAGAAGGCCTTCCATCCGGCCAAGCCCCCCTTCCCGCTGATGCACATCGACACGACCTGGAAGTTCCAGGAGATGTACCGGCTCCGGGACGAGTACGTTGCCAAGGAGCTGGGTTTCAAGCTGCTCGTGTACACCAACGAGGAGGGACGGGCGGCAGGCGTCAACCCGATCACGCACGGCAGCAAGGTGCACACCGACGTCATGAAGACCCAGGCCCTGCGGCAGGCCCTCGACAAGTATCGCTTCGACGCCGCCTTCGGCGGCGCCCGCCGCGACGAGGAGAAAAGCCGGGCCAAGGAGCGGGTGTTCTCCTTCCGCGACGAGTTCCACCGCTGGGACCCGAAGAACCAGCGGCCGGAACTGTGGAACCTCTACAACACGAAGGTCCGCAAGAACGAAAGCATCCGCGTCTTCCCGCTCTCCAACTGGACCGAGCTCGACGTCTGGCAATACATCCATCTCGAGAAGATCCCGATCGTGCCCCTGTATTTCGCCAAGGAGCGGCCGATCGTCTGGCGGGACGGCGTGATGATCATGGTGGACGACGACCGGCTGCCGATGAAGCCGGGCGAGAAGCCCGAGATGCGCCGGGTGCGGTTCCGCACGCTTGGCTGCTATCCGCTCTCGGGCGCCGTGGACTCGAACGCGACGACGCTCCCCGAGATCATCCAGGAGATGCTGCTCACCACGTTCTCGGAGAGGCAGGGCCGACTCATCGACTCCGACGAGGCGGGCAGCATGGAAAAGAAGAAGAAGGAGGGCTACTTCTGATGCACACCCATCCCCGGATGCTGAACGCCGGAATCGGCGGCTGCGGAGGAGCCTCAGGCGTATCCTCGCCGTAGCGACGGAGCAGCCGCCGTTCCGGCGGCAATGCGGGCGGCTTCGATCTCCACCGAGTTGACTCTCCCCACCCATGTCCCACCAATCAGCCCTCATCGCCAGCGACATCGACGAGTACCTCGCGCAGCACGAGCGCAAGGAGCTGCTCCGCTTCATCACCTGCGGCAGCGTCGACGACGGGAAGAGCACGCTCATCGGGCGGCTGTTCTACGA
>JBBAVU010000177.1:0-2658 GCA_040397565.1 Pirellulales bacterium
CCGGCGGGAGATGCCTATCTCGAGACGGAATGTCCGAAGGGACAGATGGGCTTCTACGTCGTCTCCGATGGCACCGCGATCCCGTGGCGAGCCCGTGCCCGGTCGAGTTCGTTCTCCAACCTGTCGGTGCTCTCCGAACTCTGCCGTGGCTGCCTCATCGCGGACGTGCCGGCGATCGTGGGGAGCCTCGATATCGTGATGGGCGAGATCGATCGGTGATCGGGCGAACCGCCCCGACCGGTTTTTGGCCGCGGAGGTTTTTGGCCGGGACTTGTGATTCGGCCTTGGTTCGCGCACACTTCGTGAAATTTTTCACAATGATTCTTCCGGAATGAACGTTCCGCAATGGCCGCCTTCCTGATCAATTCGCTCGGCCTGCCCGCATGGCTGGCCTGGACGATCACCGCCACCGTCGCGGCGGCGTTGATTCTCAACGTGATGGCGGTCGGGGCCCTCGTATTCATCTGGGCCGAGCGGAAGATCGCCGCCCGCATCCAGGACCGTCTCGGACCCACTCGCACGGGCGGCAAGTTCGGCTGGCTGCAGAGCGTGGCCGACGGCATCAAACTCCTCGCGAAGGAGGACCTCATGCCCGAGGGGGCCGACGGGATGCTCTTCCGCATCGCTCCCTACGTGAGCTTCTGTGCCTCGTTCGCGGCCTTCATCGCGCTCCCGTTCGCGTTCGATTTCGTCGGGCAGCGACTGAACGTCGGCGTGTTTTACGTCGTCGCGGTGCTCGGGCTCGAGGTATTCGGCGTCATCCTGGCGGGCTACGCGTCGGCCTCGAAGTGGTCGCTCTTCGGCGCCATGCGGGAAGCGGCGCAGGTCGTCAGCTACGAGGTGCCGCTGGGGATGTGCGTGGTGGTGCCCGTGATGCTCGCCGGCAGCATGGACCTCGTGACGATCGGGGAGAAGCAGGCGGGCTGGTTCACCAACTGGTATCTCTTCCACGACCCGTTCACGTTCGTGATCTTCTGGGTCTACTTCACGTGCGCGGTGGCGAGCGTGAACCGCGCCCCGTTCGATCTGGCCGAGGCCGAGAGCGAACTCGTCGCAGGGTTTCACACCGAGTATTCCGGCCTCCGCTGGAGCTTCTTCTTCATGGCGGAGTACGGCTCGATGTTTCTCGTCAGCGCCCTGGCTTCGGTTCTGTTCCTGGGTGGCTGGAACGGTCCCGTGCCGATCGCTTCGCTCCTGGGTTTCAGCGATGGCACCGGCGACACGGCCGGTTACCTCGTCCGGCTCGTCGGCTGTCTGAACCTGATCCTGAAGGCGACGCTCGGAGTGGTCGTGATGATGTGGGTCCGCTGGACGCTGCCGCGTCTGCGGATCGACCAGGTGATGACGACCTGCCTGAAATACTGCACCCCGATCGCCGCCGCCATGTTCGCGGGCGCGATGCTCTGGAGCTTTTTCCTGCCCGGCGGGCTCGTCGGGCTCGCCGGCCGTCGCTTCCTGTCCCGGCCTGCGGGTGAAATCCGCGAAGGGTGGCTCGAGGGACCCGGCGGCGGCGTGGCCCGTGAGGTCGTCTCGTCGCGTCCGATCTCAGAGGCCGCGATGGCGCCCGATCCTTCCCGGTTCGGCGAAAGGCGGGTGTCGCGATGATGCCTTCGTCTCTTTTCGGCATGGCGGCGATGCCGCTTGGCACGGCGGCCATGCCGCTGGCCGCCGTCAACTGGCACGGGCTCTTCTTCCTCGTCTTCGCGGCCGTGGCGTGCGGTATGGCCGTCGCGGTGGTGCTGGCGGACAACATCGTGCGGATGGCCTTCTACCTCGTGCTCTCGCTCGGTGCGACGGCCGGGCTCTTCTTCCTCGCCGGGTCGGAGTTCGTCGGGGCGATGCAGTTGATGATCTACGTCGGCGGCACGCTCGTTCTGCTCGTCTTCGGCGTGATGCTCACCGCGCAGGCGCCGTTCGTGTCGATCAAGACCGCGACCGGTGACCGCGTGCTCGCCGGGATCGTGGCGGCGTCGCTTCTGGCGGTGCTGCTGCAGGCCGCTTTTTCGGTCCACGCCTGGCGGGAGCCGGGCCGTCTCCCGGCGGCCCGGGCCGCCGGCGGTCCGCTCGAGCCGATGTCGTCGCCGCTCGGGATGGCGCTCGTGGGAGTGCGGGTCGACGACCCGTCGCCGGGGCCGTCCGAGGGTGGCGGCGTTGCGCAGGGCGGAGCCGCAGCCGGCGGCCGGAGCGGCTACCTGCTGCCGTTCGAGATCGTGTCCGTCCACCTGCTCGTCGTGCTCGTCGGTGCGGCCTACCTGGCCCGGGCGAAGCGGCGCAGATCCCCCCGTGAGCTCGCCGAGGCCCTTCGATGAACCCGCTGGTCGATCCCGTCGGAGTCGTGCATTACCTCGTGGTGGGCGCGGTCCTCTTCACCGCGGGCATCGTCTGCATGGCGGTGAAGCGGAACGCGCTCGGCGTCCTGATGGGCATCGAACTCGTGCTCAACGGGGCGAACGTGAACTTCGTCGCGTTCGGCTCCCCCGTGCTCCGGGCCGACGCCGGGCCGCTCGCGATCGACGGGCCGGTGATCGCGCTGTTCGTGATCGTGCTTGCCGCGGCAGAGGCCGCCGTGGCCCTCGCGATCACGCTCAACTTCTACAACAACCACTCGACGGTCGACGTGGACAGGGCGGATGAGCTGAAGGGCTGACGTAAAACCAA
>JBBAVU010000177.1:2758-6159 GCA_040397565.1 Pirellulales bacterium
AAACCAATAAGCGGGCTCACGCGAAACCAACAAGCGGGCTCACGCGAAGACACCAAAGGGCCTGACGCCCGCCGAAGATCCACCGACGACTCGTGTTCGAATCCATGGCATCCATCCTTCTCACACACTCCCTTCTGCCGCTCGCCTCGGCCGACGTGGCGGAGGCGGCGGTCGCGTCGCTGCCGAAACTCCTCGGTCTCGCCTGGCTGCTCCCGCTGGCGTCGTTCGTGGTGATCCTGTTCTTCGGGCCGCGGATGGGGCCCCACGGCAGGAATGCCGCGTGGCTCGCGACGGCGGCGATCGTGGCGTCGTTCGTGCTGTCGCTCACCGCCGCCGGGACGTGGCTGTCGGCGCATCCCGTCGCCAGCCATGTTGATGGCGGACATGCCGATGGCGGTCATGTCGCCGAAGAGGGTGCCACCGAAGGGCATGGCGGGCATGCCGAGGCGGTGCCGGCCCTGGCGGGCGACTGGTACACGCTCTACGAGGCCGGTCGGCTGAAACTCTCGCTCGGCTGGTACATCGACGGCCTGACCGTGCTGATGTTCGTCGTCGTCACGTTCATCGCATCCTGCATCCACGTCTACGCGACGGGGTACATGCACGACGAACTCCACGAGGTGACCGACCACGAGGTCCACCTCGCGGGCGGCGGCCACCTGCATCGGCCGGGCCGTTTCCATCGGTTCTTCCAGGCGCTCTCGCTCTTCTGCTTCTCGATGCTCGGCATCGTGATCGCGGGCAACCTGGCGATGGTGTTCGTATTCTGGGAGCTCGTGGGCATCTGTTCCTGGTTCCTGATCGGCTTCTACTACGAGCGCAAGTCCGCCTCGACCGCCGCCAACAAGGCCTTCATCGTCAACCGGGTCGGCGACTTCGGGATGCTCATCGGCCTCATGGCCCTCTGGGGAGCCCTGGGAACGCTCGACTTCGGCCGGCTTTTCGAGCTGGTGCGGCCCGCGGCGGACGGCCATGCCCTGATGGTGCCGGATGGCATGGTCGAGTTCGCGGCGGCCGAGAAGGTTGCCGTCGTCGCGGCCGAGCACGCCGGCTCGCCGGACGCGGCTGCCAGCGAGGTGGCGGGGAGGGTCGCAGGCTGGCGGGCCGAGGGATTGGGCCGCTGGCTCCTGTTCATCGCGGGCGTCGGCATCTTCTGCGGCTGCGTCGGAAAGAGCGCGCAATTCCCGCTCTTTGTCTGGCTGCCGGACGCCATGGAGGGGCCGACCCCGGTCTCGGCGCTCGTGCACTCGGCGACGATGGTCGCCGCGGGCGTCTACCTCGTGGGCCGGTTCTACCCGGTGCTCTCGCCCGACGTGCTGCTCGTCATCGCCTACGTCGGTGCGATCACGCTCTTCATCGCGGCGACGATCGCGTTGGTGGCGAACGACATCAAGCGGGTGCTCGCCTACTCGACGGTGAGCCAGCTCGGCTACATGATGCTCTCGCTGGGCGTCGGGGGATGGGTGGCCGGGCTGTTCCACCTCGTGACGCACGCCTTCTTCAAGAGCCTCCTCTTCCTCTGCTCGGGATCCGTGATCCACGCCTGCCACACGAACGACATGCGAAAGATGGGGGGGCTCGCGAAGGTAATGCCCTGGACCGCGGGCACCATGCTCGTCGGATGCCTCGCGATCATCGGCGCTGGAATTCCTTTCGTCATCGGCCTCTCCGGCTATTACTCGAAGGACGCGATCCTCGCCCAGGCGCTCTCTTTCGCGCAGGTGAACCCGCGACACTCGATCCTGTTCGTCGCGGTGGCCGGCGGCGCGTTCCTCACCGCGTTCTACATGTTCCGCCTCTGGTTCATGACGTTCGCCGGCAGCCCCCGGGACCACCACGTCGCCGAGCACGCCCACGAGTCTCCGGCGGTCATGGTGGCCCCGCTGGTCGCCCTGGCGATCCTGTCGGTGGTCGCCGGCTGGAAGCTGCCCGGCGGCTTCGGCATCGAGCCCCTCATCGAGCAGGCGAGGCCCGCCGGCACGGCCGACGGGATCGCGGGGGGCTTTCTCTTCGGCGGCCTGAAGATTCCCGCCGAGCACGACAGCCACGCTCCGGCCATCCATGCGACCGCGACGATGACGGCCTTCGTCACCGCCGCCGGGGGCGTGCTGTTGGCAGCGGTCATGTACCTCTGGCGGATCGTCTCGCCCTTCGTCGTGGCGGCGGTGTTCCTGCCGGTTTACAAGTTCCTGGCCGGCCGCTGGTATTTCGACGAGCTCTATGACGCGGTGTTCGTCCGCCCGGCGAAGGGGATCGCGGCGATCGCGTCGGCCACCGACCGCGGCTTCATCGACCGGATCATCGACGGGATCGCCTGGTCCGCGAAGAAGCTCGCGGGCATCGACGCCTGGTTCGACCGGACGGTCGTCGACGGCCTCGTGAACGCGACGGCGGCCGCGACCTGGAACGCGGGGCTGAAGCTCCGCGGCATCCAGACCGGCCGCCTCCGCCAGTACGTCATGTTCATCGTCGTAGGCACGGTGGCGATCTTCGTGCTCGCGACGCTCCTGTTCCGATCCGGGATCACCGCAGGCTGACCGCCGCCGTTTCCCAACAGACCGATTTCACCCTTCCACCGAACCAGCAGAACCCCGCAGGCCCACCATGCCACCCGTTGACCAGCCCGCCCTCTGGCCGCTCTCGACGCTCGTCTTCCTTCCCGCGTTCGTCGCCTTCTTCCTCTCGCTGCCGATCATCCCGAAGGCCCGCGAGGAGGCGATTCGTTGGATCGCCCTTGCGACCACGGCGGTCGTGTTCCTGCTGTCGCTCTGGATCGCCGTCCCCCGGCTCTTCGGCCCGACGGTCGATCCGGCCCAGTTCACGCTCGGCGACCCCGGCATGCAGGGCGTTGTGAAGCTGCCATGGATCAAGCCGTTCAACATCGAGTACCTGCTCGGGGTGGACGGCATCAGCCTTCCGCTGGTCGTGCTCACGACGTTCCTGTCGATGCTGGCCTGCGCCGCGAGCTGGCCCATCACGAAGCACGTGAAGGCCTACTTCGTGCTGTTCCTGCTGCTCGTGACGGGCATGCTGGGCGTGTTCGTGTCGCTCGACTTCTTCCTCTTCTACGTCTTCTGGGAGGTGATGCTCCTGCCCATGTACTTCCTCATCGGCATCTGGGGCGGACCCCGCCGGGAGTACGCGGCGATCAAGTTCTTCCTTTACACGCTGCTCGGCAGCGTGCTCATGCTGCTTGCGATCCTCATGCTCTACTTCGCGAGCGATCTGACGAAGCTCTCTCCGGAGCAGCTCGCGAGGGCCCATGCGACGCTTCCCGCCGACGCGATCGCCGGGAAGCCGGATTCCCAGGCCGACGCCGCCATGGGCCGGCCGGTGCACACCTTCAATATCCTGGCGCTGGCGGAGCTGGGGCAACTCCCCGACTCTCCGTTCGCCAAGGG
>JBBAVU010000178.1:0-6159 GCA_040397565.1 Pirellulales bacterium
TGGTAGAGCGTGTCGCGTTCCACCGGCTCCCGCCCGGCCTCGCGGATGAGCCGGCGGATCTCGTCCACCGAGAGGGTCTCCGGCGTCGTCGCGCCGGCATCGTGGTAGATGAGCTCGTGGCGGACGGTGCCGTCGAGATCGTCGGCCCCGTAGGCGAGCGCCGCCTGCGCCGTGCCGATGCCGAGCATGATCCAGTAGGCCTTCATGTGGTCGAAGTTGTCGAGCACGAGTCGAGCGATCGCCATCGTCCGCAGGCTCATGGCGCTCGAAGGCTTCGGGATGTGGGAGAGCTTCGTGTTGTCGGGGTGGAAGGCGAGCGGGATGAACGTCTGGAACCCGCCCGTCTCGTCCTGCAACTCGCGGAGCTTGAGCAGGTGATCGGTGCGGTGGAAGGCGTTTTCAATGTGGCCGTAGAGCATCGTCGCGTTGCTCCGCAGGCCGAGCTCGTGGGCCGTCCGGTGGATCGTGAACCACTCCTTCGTGTCGGCCTTGTGTTCGCAGATCTTGTCGCGGACCTCGGGGTGGAAGATCTCGGCCCCGCCGCCCGGCAGGCTGCCGAGCCCCGCCCCCTTCATCTCGAGGAGAATGTCGCGAACCGGACGCTTCGTCAGATAGCTGAACCAGTTGATCTCGACCGGCGTCCAGGCCTTGAGGTGGAGCGACGGATAGGCGTCATGCAGGATGCGGATGATGTTGAGATACCAGTCGTAGGGCTTCTGGTGGTGCAGGCCTCCGACGATGTGCATTTCGGTCGAGCCCGCCTCGACCGCCTCCCGGCCGCGGGCGAGGATCTGCTCGTCGCTCATCGCGTAGCCACGTGCCTCCCGCAGATCGGCCCGGAACGCGCAGAACGTGCAGCGATAGACGCAGACGTTCGTGGGATTCAGATGCGTGTTGATGTTGTAGTACGCGACGTTGCCGTTCTTCCGCTCGCGGACGATGTTCGCAAGCTCGCCGAGCTCGTGGAGATCGACCGACTCGTCCCAGAGCATCTCCGCCTCGGCGGCGTCGAGCCTTGCGCCGGCCTCGACCTTCTCGCGGATCACATCGAGCGAAGGACGTGCGAACGATTTGCCGGCGGCACGAATCATGCGTTGCACCAGGGTTCGGGGAGGGTGATTGCGGGGAAGGTCGATCAGCGGGCCATGAGGAGAACCGCAGCGGGCCGTTTTTCGCAACCGGGCCCCGCGCCAGGGGCTTTTTCAAGCGGCGTGGGCGGTCGGCTGACCTCCCGAGGCCGTCAGAACCACAGGTCGGCCGCGATCGCGGCGAGCAGCACCATGCCGATCGCGGCGTTTGCGGTGAAGAAGGCCTCGTTGACCCGGGAGAGGTCGTCGGGCCGTACGATCGCATGCTCCCAGACGAGGACCGCCGCGATGGCGGCATACGCCGTCCAGTAGATGCCGCCGAGTTCGGGAACGGTCGCAGGCAGGATCGCGAGGAGGAGCATGGTGGCCGCGTGAAGTCCCTTCGCGATGCGAAGCGCCCGCGGGATGCCCAGCCGCGCCGGGATGCTGTGCAGCCCGTGCCCCGCGTCGAACGCGGCATCCTGGCAGGCGTAGATGATGTCGAACCCGCTCACCCAGGTCGTGACGGCCAGCCCGAGGATCGCCGCCGGCAGGATGTCGGCGGGATCCTGCAGGAGCGTCTGCCCGCGAAGGGCGATCCAGGCCGCCACGGGCGCCAGTCCCAGCGCCGCCCCGAGCCAGACGTGCGCGAGCATCGTGAACCGCTTCGCGTAGCTGTAGCCGAGAAGCCACGCCAGCACCGGCACGCTCAGCATCAGCGGCAGCCAGTTCGGCAAAAAAAGCGTCGTCGAACCGATGAAGGCGAGCGACGCGGCGACGACGAGGCTCAGCACCTCGCCCGTGCCGACGTCTCCCCGCGGCAGGTGCCTCGACGCCGTCCGCGGATTGGCCGCGTCGATCGTGCGGTCCACGAGTCGGTTGAACGCCATCGCGGCCGTCCGCGCGGCCACCATGCAGGCGACGACGCCGATCGCGGGGCGGATCCACGACAGCGACGGCCCCCCGGCAAACTGCAGATCGGCCCCGAACCGGAAGGCGATGAGCATCGCCATGAGGGCGAAGGGGAGCGCGAAGACCGTATGGCTGAACCGAACGAGCTCGAGGTAGGTGCGAAGCGTCGCGGCGGTCATCGGGAGCCGAGCCTCGTCGCGATCGTGAGCGTGGCGATGCCGAACGTGAGCGGCCGCATCTCGACGCGATCGAATCCGGCCGCCCGCACGAGCGAGGCAAGCGCGTCACCCGACGGAAACTGCTCCACCGATTCGTTCAGGTAGCGGTAGGCGTCGGACCGGTTGCGGGCGACCGTGTTGCCGAGCCGCGGAAGGACGTTGCGGAAATACCAGAGGTAACCGCGGCGGACGAGCGGATTGCGGGGCAGCGAGAATTCCAGGATCGCGAGCCGTCCGCCCGGCCTGCAGACCCTCGCCATCTCCGAGAGGCCCTTCGACGTGTCTGCGATGTTGCGGAGTCCGAAGGCGACCGTCACGAGGTCGAACGACGCGTCGGGGAAGGGGAGGGCCATCGCGTCGGCCTCGACCCACTCGACCGGGAGGCCGCGGGCCCGCGACTTCTCGACGCCGTGGTCGAGCATCGGCCGGCAGAAGTCGGCCCCCACCACGCGGACGGCCGGCCCGGCCTTTGCGGCATACGCGATGGCGAGGTCGCCCGTGCCGGTGCAGAGGTCGAGGATCGCCCCGGCCTTGGGAGGCGGCGCCCGGCTCACCGTGACGTGCCGCCACCAGACGTCGATGCCGCCGGAGAGCATCCGGTTGGCGAGGTCATACCGCGGGGCGATCTCGGCGAACATGCCGCGGACCTTCTCGCCGCTTTTGTCGACCGCCTCGACGGCCGGCTTCGCGCGGCAGGCGGCGCCGTCTATCGTGGCGTCCGCCGAGCGGACTTCATTCGTATCTCCGACGCTCGTCATGAGGTTTCCCGAGGACGCTTGCCCGTGACAGCCTGGCGGTGCCACGACTGCTTTCATGGTATGCCGGCGGGGGCGACCGCGGGAGGGATCGCGGTCGTGATCGACGTCCTGCGGGCCTCGACGACGATCGCGACGGCCGTCGCGGGCGGCGCGGCGGCCGTCGTGCCGACCGGCGACATCGACTCCGCGCGGCGAATTGCGGCCTCACTCCCGGGGCCGGTTCTCACCGGCGGCGAACGCGGCGGACTGCCGATCGACGGATTCGACCTCGGCAATTCGCCGCTCGAATACTCGGCCGACCGGGTCCTCGGCAGATCGGTCGTGATCACCACGACCAACGGCACGGCGGCGCTCGACGCCTGCCGTGACGCTGCGGTCGTCCTCATCGGCGCGATCGTCAACCGCGCGGCCGTCGGCAGGGCCGCCCGCGAGCAGGCTCTCCTGCTCGCGCAGCCGGTGCACCTCGTCTGCGCGGGAACCGACGGCGAGGTCACCGAGGAGGATCTCCTCGGTGCCGGCGCGATCCTCGACGCCGCCGCAATCGACGGCGACGACCTCGATCCCGCGGCAGCCCGCGCCCGCGAACTCTTTCGGCGGGTGGCGGGAAGCTTCATGGGGCCGGCGGTTCAAGACTCCATCGTGAGATCGTTCGCCGGGAGCGCGGGGGGCCGAAACCTCATCGCCATCGGCATGGAGGCCGATCTCCCTGTCGCCGCCGCGATCGACTCGCTCGACGTCGTTCCCGTGCTCGACGCCCGCGGCAGGATCCTGGCCGGGCCGCTACCGCGATGACCATGGCCGTGCAGTCCGACCGAGAAAAAGGAGCCCGCACGCGGCGACCGCGAGCGCCGCGGTGACCGCGAACGAAAGAGCCGCTCCAGCCGGCCCGGAGTCCCAGAGCCAGCCGGCGAGCAGCCCGGCGGGCAGCGCCATGAGCCCCTGCACGAGCGCGTACCAGCCAAACGCGGCCCCGTGTCGGCCATCGGCCGCCAGCGCCGCCACGAGCGCCCGCTCGGCCGGTTCGGCGACGCCGTAGGCGATGCCGACACACACGACGAGGGCGACCACCGATGGCAGGTTGCTGGTCAGGGCGAGGCCGCCATACGCCGCGGCAAAGAGGAGCCAGCCGAGGGCGAGCATGGATCGCGGTGCGACGCGATCCGCGAGCCTGCCGGCCCTCGCGGCGGCACCGCTCTTCGCCAGGCTCATGCCGAACCAGACGAGCGGCACGAGCGGCGGCGGCACGCCGACCTCCGCGGCCCGCAAGAGCAGGAACTGTTCGCTCGCCGCCCCGACCGCCCAGACGCCGACGCATCCGAGCAGCCACGCCTGCGGCTTCGACAAGCCGGCGGCGAGCGCGGTTCGCGGCGCCGCGGAAACGTGCCGCGGAGCGTCCCTGACGCAGGCCCAGATCACGGCGAGCGTCGCCAGCCCGGGCAGGATCGCAAGCAGGAACAGTCGTCGCTCCTGCCCCGGAAAGACGAGCAGGAAGAGCATGGCGGCGAGCGGGCCGACGGCCGCGCCGGCATGATCGAGCGCACGGATGTGGCCGAACGCAGCCCCCCGCAGACCCGGGGCGACCAGATCGGCCACGAGCGCGTCGCGGGGCGCGGTCCGCACCCCTTTGCCGAAGCGATCGGCCGCCCGCACGAGCAGCACGTGCACGGGCGACACCGCGAACGCCATGAGCGGTCGCATGACTGCCGAGAGCCCGTAGCCTGCGAGCACGAGCGGACGACGGCCGATCACGTCGGAAATCGCGCCGCTCGGCAGCCGCACGACCGCCGCGACGGCATTGGCGATCCCGTCGATGAGACCGATCGCGACCCCCGTGCCGCCGAGCCCCTTCACGAACGCGGGGAGGAGCGGATAGATCGCCTCGCTCGAGAAGTCGGTGAGAAAGCTCGTCCAGCCGAGCGCCCGAACGGTGGCGGGCAGGGAAGGGGCAGCCTGCACGCCGTCGGTCGGGCCTCGCCCCGACTCATCAGGTTCGACGCCGGATGTCTCCGAGTGTTTCACGGTGGGGAGCATAAAGCAGGGACCGCGGGCTCGCGCATCATCCCGTGGACGCCAGGCCGACGGGGGAACTACACTCCCCGATTCCTCGCCACGACCTCTTTCACCCGCCGCCGCGCCACGCCCCATGGAAAAGCCCTCCGATCAATCCCGCATGGACCGGATCGTGTCGCTCGCGAAGCGGCGCGGATTCATCTTCCAGTCGAGCGAAATCTACGGTGGCTTGAACGGCTTCTGGGACTACGGGCCGCTGGGGGTCGCCCTCAAGCGGAACCTCAAGGAATGCTGGTGGCACGACATGGTCGCCGGCCACGACGAGCTCGCGACGCCCGCCGGGGCGATCGAGCCCTACGAGATGGCCGGCCTCGACTGCACGATCATCATGCACCCGCAGACCTGGAAGTGCTCGGGCCACTTCGACCTCTTCCACGACTGGATGATCGACTGCCGCGAGTCGAAGAAACGCTACCGCTACGACCACCTGAGCGGCCGGTTCGCCGTCCACCGCGGCAAGCAGGTCTTCGTCGTGACCGACGCGTCGGGCGACGAGGCGCAGCCCGCGCTCGTGGCCAGGGCGCAGAAGTTCTTCGGCCTGCGGGCGAAGCAGGTCGACGAGATCGAGTGGACAGGCGGCCTCACGAGCCTCTCCGCGGCGATCGCCTCGGGCTCGGCCACGCTCGCCGGAACGCTCGGCCCCGACGCCACGGACCCCGGCACGCTCACCGACCCCCGCGAGTTCAACCTGATGTTCGAGACGCGGATCGGGGCGCTCGCGGGCGACGACGACGACCGGGCCTTCCTGCGGCCCGAGACCGCGCAGGGCATCTTCCTCAACTTCAAGAACGTGCTCGACACCTCGCGGGTCCGCGTCCCCTTCGGCATCGCGCAGATCGGCAAGAGCTTCCGCAACGAGATCACGCCGCGGAACTTCACGTTCCGCTCCCGCGAGTTCGAGCAGATGGAGATCGAGTTTTTCTGCAAGCCGGCCGACTCGGCGGCCTGGTATCGCTACTGGCGCGACCGCCGCTGGAAGTGGTACCTCGACCTCGGGCTCACGGAAGGGAAGCTGCAGCTGCGTGAGCACGACAAGGATGAGCTGTCGCACTATTCCGTCGGCACGGCCGACATCGAGTATGCGTTTCCGTTCCTCGCCGCCGGCGAGTTCGGCGAGCTCGAGGGGATCGCCCA
>JBBAVU010000179.1:0-6138 GCA_040397565.1 Pirellulales bacterium
GTATGCAGACAAGCGAAGCAAGGATTGCGAAGCGCAGTCTGCATCCGAGCGAGCGAAGCCCAGGATGGGCGCAGCGAGCGTCCGGCGAGCGGCACACGGGCAGCCCCGAACCCAGCACGCTTGACGCACTGAACCCCGCAGTCAGCGTCCGGCTATTTCATCTCGCGGAGCGCGGCGAGCTCGGCCTCGCGGCCCACGACGAGGAGCACCTGCTCTTCGAGGAGCCTGGTCTTGCCGTCGGGAAACATCTCGAACCGGCCGGTCATGACGTCCTTCAGCCCCATCACGTGCACGCCGATCCGGCTGCGGAGGTTGGCCTCGGCGAGCGTCTTGCCCGAGAGGGACGCCGGCATCGCGATTTCGGCGACGCTGTAGTCGGGATCGATCGGCAGGTAGTCGAGCACGTTGGGCCAGGTCATCCGGTCGGCGAGCTCGCGGGCCACCTCCTCTTCCGGGAAGACGACCCGGTCGGCGCCGAGGTGCTCGAGGATCTTGCCGTGCTCGTGGGTGACCCCCTTCACGATCACGTTCCGGGCGCCCAGCTCCTTCACGTGGAGCGTCGCCAAGAGCGACGTCGCGATGCTCTCGCCGAGCGAGATGAAGACGGCCGTGGCGTCGCGGATCGGCAGGTTCTCGAGCAACTCCCGCTCGGTGGAGTCGCCGATGACGGCCTCGTAGATGTGGTTCTTCACCGCCTCGAGCCGCTCCTTCCGCTGATCGACGCCGATCACGCGGCAGCCGTTGCTCGCGAGCTTGGTGGCGAGGGCGGCCCCGAAGGTGCCCATGCCGAGCATGATGAAGATCCTCGCGTCGGAACGTGCCATGTGATTCAGCCGATGAGCGGCGCCTCCTCCGGATAGGTCGGCTGGTAGGTTCGCTGCTCCCGGGAAAGGGCGACGGCGACGGTGATCGGCCCCAGCCGGCCGGCCAGCATCAGCCCGACGAGGACGATCTTACCCGGGTCGGACAACAGCGGCGTGATCCCCGTCGAAAGCCCGACCGTGCCGAGGGCGGAAATGCACTCGAACAGGGCCTCGAGGAACCACCGGGAGCGGCCCGTGATGTCGCCCCCCTTCTCGACGACGAGCACGGCGATGAGCGCGAAGATCGCGATCGCGGCGAAGAGGAGGGCGGTGACGGTCGACCGCTCGACGGCGCTGGAGGGGATCGTCCGGCGGCAGAAGTTCGCGTTCTTGAGACCGTGGAAGCTCGACCAGCCACGGATCGCGAGCGTCATGAAGGTGCTCACCTTGAAGCCGCCGCCGGTCGAGCAGGGGCCGGCGCCGATCGCCATCAGGATGATCGTGACGAAGAGCGTGGCGCTCGAGAGCGTTCCGTAGTCGACGGTGTTGAAGCCGGCCGTGCGGCAAGTGGTCGAGTGGAAGAGCCCCATGAGGAGCTTCGTGCCGAGCGACCGCCCTGCGATGGCGTCGTCCCACTCCAGCAGCCAGAACGAGGCGGCCCCGAAGGCGAGCAGGGCGGCCGTGCCGATGAGCATGAGCTTCGACTGCATGTGGAGCCGGTCCCAGATCCGCTCCCTCGCCCGCACGCGGGAGTAGACGTCGAAGATGACGGGAAAGCCGATGCCGCCGATGATGATCAGCGAACAGATCGCGATATTGACGACCGGGGCGCCGGCATCGGGCATGAGGTTTTCGTCGCCGAGCGCGAAACCGGCGTTGCAGAAGGCGGAGATCGAGTGGAAGGCCGCCTTCCAGGCCACCTCCCCCCAGTTCGCCCCGTCCGGGCCCGCCGCGGACCAGCCGGCGGCGAAGAGGGCGGCGAATCCGCAGGCCTCGGCCAGGAAGACGGTCACGAGCACCGCCCCCGCGATCCAGCGCACGTCGTGGCCGGCGCGGACGCCGAGCGTCTCCGAGATCACGGCCCGCTGGTGGAGCGTGGCCTGGCCGCCGAGATTCGAGGCGACGAGGGTCGTGAGGGTCATGATGCCCAAGCCCCCGAGCTGGATGAGCAACAGGATCACGGCCTGGCCGAAAAACGAGAAATCGTGCAGCGTAGACCGGACCGTCAGGCCGGTGACGCAGCAGGCGCTCGTGGCGGTGAAGATGCCGTCCACGAGCGTGATCGGGGGCCGGTCGGGCACCCTGGAAATGGGCAGCGTCAGGACGAAGCCCCCGAGCAGGATCGCGACGGAATAGGCCGCGAAGGAGACCCTCGCCGGATAGCTGACGAGCGAACCGGTGAACTGTTGAGCCATTCGGGCCTTGCCTGCGCGGGCCGCACGTTGCGACATGCGAAAACACCATCGTACTACCCCCGATTCCAGACCGGCAAAAACGACGGTTTCACGGCGGGATCACGATGCTTTTCATCCAGGCTGCGGGCCGCCTTGGCAATTGTGGCGTTCAAAAATTTGACGCCGACTTTTTCCCCTTCATAATGAGTTCGTTCGGATCAGCTCTCGTCCCCGCTGCAGCTCTCCGGCTGTCCAGTCTGCGGGAAGTACGACGGCCTGTTTCGTCGAATCATCGTCGCGACGCCTTTCGTCCCGATGATCGGCGGTGCGGGATCTTCTCGTCGTTCATGCTGGGCTGATCCGTCGATCGTTTTCGCTGTTCATTCCAATTCACCACACCCCCACGACCCAACGAAAAGGAGTTGTATCGTTCCGATGGCCCGGATTCGCAATGTTTTTGAAATCATCGAGCTGTATGGGCACGACGAGAACTTCGAGCCCCAGACGAGCCCGGAGTTCGTGCCGACGACCGCCCCGGCCGGATCGCGGCAGAAGATCGACGTGCTGGCCGAGAGGATCCAGCGAGGCCTCCCCCTGTGGCACCCGCAGGACAGCCTCGACGCATCGTTCAACGGCTTCGACTCCGAAGAGAACTCGGAGATGATGGCAGGGGCCGGCGCGGGCCGCTGACCGAAGCCAGATCGACCGTAGCAAATCAAAGGGCGGCCTCCGGTGGTTCACGAACCCCGGCGGCCGCCCGCTCTGTTTCCAGACTATTTCCTGCCCGATCGGCCCTTGAGCGCCACCTCCATGTCGCGCTTCGCCGACTTGGCCTTGAGCTGCTGACGCTTGTCGTGGAGCTGTCGGCCCCGGCCCACGCCGAGCAGCACCTTCGCACGCCCCCCCTTGAAGTACATCTTCAGGGGCACGAGCGTGAGACCCTTCTCGAAGGCATGCCCCGCGAACTTCCGGATTTCCCGTTGGTGCAGAAGCAGCTTCCGAGGCCGCTTCGGCACGTGGTTGAGCCGGTTGGCCTTCTCGTACTCGGGGATGTCGCAGCCGAGGAGCCACACCTCCCCGTGCTCGACGCGGCCGTAGGCCTCCTCCAGCGATACTTTTCCCGACCGAAGGCTCTTCACCTCGCTGCCGACGAGCACGATCCCGCATTCGAGCGTGTCGACGATCTCGTAGTCGTGCCGCGCGCGGCGGTTCTCCGACACGACCCGCTCGTTCGGCGAGTCGGACGACTTGCCGCCGCCCCCGGCTGACTTGCGGGCGGCGGGGTTCGTGGGCTTCGGGGCGCGCGCGATGACTGGGTCCTCCTGCCCAAACTCTCCGGCACGAGCCCGGTCCGGTCAATGGCTGGCCCATTCGGCGGAGGGTACACTTGAAGGTCCTGCTCTCCGCTCCGCCCCGCGAAAGCCCGCCATGCCATACGACGTGTGCCGCTCCAGTCCGGCCCTGCTCATCCTCGTTCTCGCCTGCCGGCTCACGGTTCAGGCCGCCATCGCCGCCGACCCGGGATTCGTCGCCGGGGACGATCGCCCGGCGAACGTCCAGGGGAATGTGGTGCGGGTGGCCGACGGCTGGCTCGTTCCCTACGAGGAGATGATCCCCGGAACCGACGTCCGCTTCACGATGGTGCCGGTGCCCGGGGGAGAGGCCACGATCGGCAGCGGCGACGGCGAGGAGGGCCGAGACGCCGTCGAAGGACCCGTCCACCGCGTCCGCATCGAGCCCTTCTGGATCGGCCGCTGCGAGGTGACCTGGGGGGAATACAAGCTCTACATGGCGGCCTGCGACCTGTTCAAGGCGCTCGAGGCGGCCGGCGTGCGGAAGGTGACGCCCGAGAACGTCGCCGACGCGGTCACCGCTCCGTCGAACCTCTACGACCCGACCACGACGTTCACCAACGGCGAGGAGCCGCTGCAGCCGGCGGTCACGATGACACAGTTCGCGGCCAGGCAGTACACGAAATGGCTCAGCGGGCTGACGGGCCGGTTCTACCGGCTCCCGACGGAGAGCGAGTGGGAATACGCCTGTCGGGCCGGCACGAAGACGCCCTGGCACTGCGGTGCCGACGCGAATTCGCTTGGCGACGTCGCCTGGTTCGCCGACAACTCCGACGAGACGACCCATCCCGTCGGTGAGCTCGAGCCGAATGCGTGGGGCCTGCATGACATGCACGGCAACGTCGCCGAATGGGTCGTCGACCAGCTGCTCGAGAAGGGCTACGCGCGTCAGGCTTCGCTCCCGCAGCCGGCCGCCGCGGCCGACTGCATCGAATGGCCGACGGAGCTCTCGCCGCGTGTCGTGCGGGGCGGGGCCTACTACGACGAGCCCGCGCAGTGCCGCAGCGCCACCCGGCGGGGCAGCGAGGATCTTCCCTGGAAGGACGTCGACCCCAACCTCCCGAAGAGCCCGTGGTGGTACACCGAGGAGCCGGCGCTCGGCGTCGGCATGCGGGTCGTGCGGCCGTTCGCCGCGGCCGACGCGGCGACCAGAAAGAAGTTCTGGAACGCCGACATCGAGAGCATCCAGGCCGACACCGATGATCGCATTCAGCAGGGACGGGGCGGCAGGGGCCTGGTGGACCCGAAACTGCCCGAGGAGGCGAAGGCCGCCGGCGTCGGCGGCTAGAGGCGGGTCGGCAGAGCGATTCGTCAGAGCTAAAGAGCTGTCAGAGCTACAGAAGGAGACGGGATGCGTTTGTACGTGATCGCGGCCGTCGTCGCCGCGTCGATGGCCGGTGCGGAGGCCGTCCAGTCGGCCGACTGGCCCGACTGGCGGGGCCCGATGCAGGACCGGCACTACGCCGGCCCGCCGCTCGTGACCTCGTTCGATCCCGAGAAGGGGACGAACGTTCTCTGGAAGAACGACGAGGCCGGCGGCATCTCCACGCCCGTGATCATGGGGGGCCGGCTGTTCACGCTCGTGCGGCACAAGCCGGGCACCAGGGAGGAGGCGGAGAAGGTGCTCTGCCTCGACGCCAAGACCGGGGCGAAGCTCTGGGAGAACGTCTTCAACGTCTATCTCTCGGACGTGCCGGCCGAGCGGGTCGGCTGGTCGGCGATCGTCGCCGATCCGGCGAGCGGCACGGTCTTCGCGCACGGTGTCTGCGGCGTGTTCACGGCGATCGACGCAGCCACGGGGAAGACGAAGTGGCAGCGGTCGCTCCACGAGGAGTTCGGCTTCCTCTCCACCTACGGCGGACGGACGAACATCCCGGTCGTGTTCGAGGACCTCGTGATCGCAAGCGCCGTCGTCACCGGCTGGGGCGACACGGCCCGGCCCGCGCACCGCTTTCTCGGCCTCGACAAGGAGACCGGCGTCGTCCGCTGGATGAACGGCACGAAGGAACTCCCCGAGGACACGACCTACAGCACGCCGTCGCTGGCGAACCTCGGCGGCCAGGCCGCGGTCGTCTTCGGCTCGAGCGACGGCAGCGTCTGGAACTTCCAGCCGCGGACCGGCAAGGCCGCCTGGAACTTCAAGCTCTCCCGCCGCGGGCTCAACGTGGCACCGCTCGTCGTCGGCGAGACGGTCTACATCTCGCAGGCGGAGGAGAACCTCGACAACACCTCGATGGGATCGGTCACGGCCTTCAAGGGCGTCGGCGCCGGCGACATCACTTCCGCCGCCGCCATCTGGCAGAAGAAGGGGGTGATGGACGGCCGGTCGATGCCCGTGGTGCTCGGCGACCGGATCTACTTCATCGACGACGGTGCGAAGGTCTACGCCTTCGACAAGGCATCCGGCGAGCCGGTGGGGAAGCCGCAGAAACTGCTCGGCACGATCGTCCGCGGCAGCCCGCTGGTGGCCGACGGGAAGCTCTACGTCTGCTCGACGAGCGGCTGGCACGTGCTCGAGCCGACGAAGGAAGGCGTGAAGTTCGTCAACCGGATGCGGCTCGACGAGGAGGACGAGGTGACCGCCTCGCC
>JBBAVU010000180.1:0-6106 GCA_040397565.1 Pirellulales bacterium
TCGCGGTGGCATCGCTGCCGTTCTCGGGCGACCCGCCGGCCGATTTCGCGTTCATCAACGGCTCCGAGCCGAAGAGCCTCGATCCGCATCTCGTCACGGGCCAGCCCGAGGGGCGGCTCGTCTCCGCCATCTTCGAGCGGCTCGTCCGATGGGATCCGACGACGCTCGAGGTCGTGCCGGGACTCGCCGCGCGGTGGGACGTGAGCGACGACGGCACGCGGTATACGTTCCACCTTCGCGAGGCCACCTGGAGCGACGGCGTTCCGATCACGGCCGACACCGTGGCGAAATCATGGCGGCGGCTGCTCGATCCGGCGACCGGGGCCGAATACTCCTCGCAGCTCTTCGCCGTGAAGGGGGCGGAGGCGTTCGCGACCGGGAAGGCCTCCGACTTCGAGGCCGCCGTCGGCGTTCGGGTGGTGGATGCACGCACGCTCGCGGTCGAGCTTTCGGCGCCGACTCCCTACTTCCTCCACGTCTGCGGCTTCTATCCGCTCGCGCCCGTGCCGCTGCACGCGATCGCCAGACACGGCTCGCCGGGCTGGACGAAGCCCGGCAGGATCATCGCGAGCGGACCCTATACGCTCGGTTTCCGCAGGCTCCGCGACCGGGTTCGGCTCGTGAAAAATGAGCGGTACCACGCGGCCGACTCGGTGCGGCTCGGCGTGGTCGACGCGCTCGCCGTCGATTCGTCGACGACGGCGCTTGCGCTCTACGAGACCGCGCAGGTGGACTGGAGCACCGCGATCCCCCCGTTCGCGGTGAGGGAGCTCGCGGCCCGCGCGGCGCCAGACCTCCGCCGCTCGCCCGAGCTCACGATCGGCTTCTACCGGCTCAACACGACCCGGCCGCCGCTCGACGATGCCCGCGTGCGGAGGGCGCTCGGGCTCGCGATCGACCGCGAGAGGATCGTGGCGACCGTGTTCGGTCCCGGCGAGAGGCCGTCGAGGAGCTTCGTGCCTTCGGGGATCGAGTCGGCGACCGGATACGATCCCGTGGAATGCGAGGGGGAGAACGTGCCGGAGGCGAGGCGGCTTCTGGCCGAGGCCGGCTTCGCGGGCGGCCGCGGCTTCCCGAAGATCACGATCAGCTTCAATGCCGACGAGGGGCACCAGATGGTGGCCGAGCTCGTGCAGTCGCAGTGGAAGGAGCGGCTCGGCATCGACGTCGGGCTCGAGGCGATGGAGTGGGGATCCTTCCTCGACGCCCAAGGCCGGCTCGACTACTGGGTCGGCCGCGCCGGCTGGGGCGCCGACTACGTCGACCCCAACACGTTCCTCGATCTCTTCGCGAGCACGAACGCCAACAACCAGACGGGCTTCTCCTCACGCCGCTACGACGATTTGATCGCCCGGGCCGCGAAGGCGACCGATCGCGACGCCCGCAACGCGATTTTTCGCGAGGCCGAGTCGCTCCTCCTGAAGGAGCTCCCGGTGATCCCGCTCTACGTCCGCTCGAGCCGCAACCTCGTCGCCCCGTGGGTGAGGGGCTTCGTCGGCAACCCGCTCGACTGGCACCCGCTCGAGTCGCTCGACGTGGACCGGGCGGCCCGTGAGGCCGCGCGGGCGCGGCGAGGCCACGGACAGGGAAGGTGACATGCTCCGTTTTCTCGCCCGCCGGCTGCTCCTGCTCGCGGCGACGCTCTGGATCGTCTTCACGATCACGTTCGTGCTCATGCGAAGCGTGCCAGGCGGGCCGTTCTCGTCGGAGCGGCGGCCCCCGCCGGAGATCCGGGAGGCGATCGAACGGCGATACCGGCTCGACCGGCCGCTCGTCGAGCAGTACTTCGGCGAGCTCGGCCGGCTTCTCCGCGGTGATCTCGGGATGAGTTTCCGGCTGGCCGACTATTCGGTCTCGGAGGTGATCGCCGAGGGCTGGCGGGCAACGGCCACGCTCGGCTTGATCGCGCTGGCCTTCGCGATCTTCGTCGGCGGCGGAGCGGGAATCGTCTCGGCGGCGCGGCCGGGCGGCCCGGTCGACGGGCTCGTCCGCGCGGTCGCGATGGTGGGCATCTCCCTGCCGAGCTTCGCGTTGGCCGGCCTCGCGGTGCTCTTCGTGGTCTACCGAATGCGGCTGTTGCCGGCGGCCGGCTGGGGCACGCTCCCGCAGGTGATCCTGCCGGCCGGCTGCCTCGGCGCGGTCTATGCCGCGGAGATCGCGAGGCTCGTGCGGAGCGGCCTCGTGGAATCGCTCCAGAGCGACTGGGTCCGCACCGCGAGGGCGAAGGGGGCGGGGCGATGGCGGATCGTCGCCGGCCACGCCCTGCGGGGATCGGTCGGACCCCTCGTCGCCTTCCTCGGGCCGGCGTTCGCCGGAATTCTCACCGGCAGCGTGGTCGTTGAGAAGGTCTTCGCGATCCCGGGGATCGGCTACCACTTCGTCGAGGCGGCGACGACCCGCGACTACACGCTCGCCATGGGGCTCGTGCTGCTCTACACGCTGCTGCTCGGCCTGGCGGGCATCGTCGTGGACCTCGTCCAGGCCGCCCTCGATCCGCGGGTCGATCTGGAGCGATAGCATGCCGCAACGGCTCTCTGGAATCGCATGGCTCGCCGCGGGAGTGCTCGGGTTCGTGGCGGCCGTCGCGGGGCTCGTGCCGCTCCTGCCCCTGCCGTCGCCGCGGGCGGTCGACACCGCGAGTGCGCTCGAGCCGCCACTGAAGGGGCCGCTCCTCTCGCGGTCGCTCGACGTCGGCCGCGACGGCGATGCCTCGCCGGACGACTGGATCCGCCGGGGATTCGGTGACGTGGGGCCGCTCTCACGCGGGCTGCTTCGGCTGCGGGTCGCCCTGTTCGGTCCGCTCGAGGTCGCCGGGCTCTTCGGCCGCGACGAACTGGGCCGCGACCTCTGCTCGCGGGTCTGTTGGGGGGCGCGGGTGTCGCTCTCGGCGGCGGCGATCGCCGGGGTCGTGTCGCTCCTCATCGGCGTCGCCTGGGGGGCGACCGCGGGCTGGGCGGGCGGCTGGATCGACGACGTCATGATGCGGGTGGTCGACGTTCTCGACTCGATCCCGCTTTTGTTTCTCGTCGTCTTCCTCGTGACCGTGCTCGGCGAGGACTCGGTGCGGCTGACCCTCGACTCGCTCGGCATCGGCAGGCTCGCGATCTTCTACGCGGTGGTGGCCGCCGTGAGCTGGCTGTCGATGGCGAGGATCGTGCGGGCGAAGGTGCTCGAGCTCCGCGGGGCGACGATGATCGAGGCGGCCCGTGCGATCGGTGCGGGGCCCGCGAGGATCATCGCCCGACACCTGCTGCCGAACCTCGCGGGAGTCATCGTCGTGAAACTGTCGCTGGTCGTGCCGCGGGTGATGCTCTTCGAGAGCTTCCTGTCGTTCCTGGGCCTCGGTGTGCAGCCGCCCGACGTGTCGTGGGGGCTCCTTGCGAACGCCGGCTTCCGGGCGCTCGTGCCGTTCGATCCTGCCTGGTGGCTCTTCCTGTTTCCGGCGATGGCGCTCGCGGTGACGCTCCTGGCGCTCGGGTTTCTCGGGGACGGTCTTGGGGCGGGGGCGGAGCGGAAGTGGCGGCCGTGAGGGGCATTTGTTCCAATCACCGGTTTCGGCGAGCTTCGCAACGGAGAGACACTCGATGGGCGGCATGAAGGCGACGGGTCCGGCGGCGCGGCCTGTGATGGCGAAGGGGGATCCGCGCGATGAACCGCGGCCGGGCGACGTCGTGAGGAACCCGCTCGGCCACGGACGGGAGACGATCGAATCGATCGTCGTCGCCTTCACGCTCGCATTGCTGTTTCGGGCGTTCGAGGCGGAGGCATTCGTGATCCCGACCGGCTCGATGGCCCCGACTCTCATGGGCCGCCACAAGGACATCGCCTGCGAGTCGTGCGGCCGGCCCCACCAGCTTTCGGCGAGTTCCGAGGAGCACGGCAAGAAGGTTCGGCAGGCCCGTTGCCCCAACTGCGGGTGGGTCACGCAGTTCCTGCTGCCCGGCCGCGAGCCACCGACGTACGACCCGCGGTATCCGTCGTTCAACGGCGACCGGATCCTCGTGAGCAAGTTCGCCTACGACTTCAGTGACCCGGCGAGGTGGGACGTCGTCGTCTTCAAGTACCCGGAGGACGCCAAGACGAACTACATCAAGCGGCTCGTCGGCCTTCCCGGCGAGACGGTCTTCATCCGCAACGGCGACATCTGGATCGGCGGGAAGGACTCGCCGCCGCGGATCGCGAGGAAGCCCCCCGAGAAGTTGCAGGCGATGCTGCAGTGCGTCTACGACAGCCGCTACGAGTCGAAGCGATTGCGGGAAGCCGGCTGGCCGGCCTGCTTCTCCGACTGGCTTCCGGAGCAGGGCGGCTCCTGGAGCACGACCGACGACGGTCGCTCGTTCGAGACGGCCGTGGAAGGTGACGCGATGGCGATGCTCCGCTACCGCCACTTCTTTCCGGACCCCGCCGCCTGGGAGAAGCTCTCGCGAGGCCAGCAGGCCGACCCCGTCGTCGAGCCGTCGCTCATCGACGATTTCCAGCCCTACAACCCCGAGCCGACGAAGCCGCACTGGGTGGGAGACCTGGCGATCGAATTCGATTTCGAGAGCCGCTCGGCGACCGGGGAACTCGTGGTCGACCTCGTCGAGGCCGGCATCCGTCGCGAGGCCCGGATCGACCTCGCGACCGGCGAGGCGATGCTCGCCGTTGGCGGCGGAGGTGACGAGGGAGTCCCGCGGGCCCGCACCCCGGTGAGAGGAAAAGGCCGTTGGAGAATTCTCGTCGCCAACGTCGACGACGAGGTTTCGTTCTTCGTGGACGGTCGACCGGTCGCCTTCGACCGTCCGACCGCCTACGAGCGACCGGAATCCCTCGAGCCCGACCGCTCTCCGCGGCAGCCCGGATCGACGGAGCCCGGCGACCTCTCTCCGATCGGCGTCGCCGTCCGCGGAGCATCGGCAAGCATCGGGCGGCTTCGGGTGTTGCGGGACGTCTTCTACGTCCGCGCATCCGACATCCATTCGACGATGGGCCACGAGGCGGATTCGAGGGGCTACCCGCTCGCCGCCGAGGAGTTCTTCATGCTCGGCGACAATTCGTCCGCCAGCATGGACAGCCGGCTCTGGAAGCGTGCCCACCACGTCGGGCGGGATCTCCTCATCGGCAAGGCCCTCGCCATCTTCTGGCCGCACGGAATCCCGGCAAGATGGAGCGTTTCGGTGCCCCTGGGATCGTCGGATGTGCGATTGCCCTTCTGGCCCAACTTCGCGAGGATGAAGTTCATCCGGTAGGCGGGTCGCCGCCGCCGGGATATTCGTCGCCACGGATGGTGTGCCCGTCATGCCGCTTTTGTCGGTCGAAGGACTCGTCAAGAATTACGGTCGCCGCCGCGTGGTCGACGGCGTCGACTTCCACGTCGAGGCCGGCGAGATCGTGGGCCTGCTCGGCCCCAACGGCGCGGGCAAGACGACGAGCTTCCGCATGACCTGCGGCATGGTGATCCCCGACTCGGGACGCGTCCTGCTCGACGACGAGGAGATCACCGGCTGGCCGATGTTCAAGCGGGCCCGCGACGGCGGAATGGGCTATCTCGCCCAGGAGCAGAGCGTCTTCCGCAAGCTCACCGTGGAGCAGAACCTGCTTGCCGTCATGGAGCTCGTCGGCATGAAGCCGAAGGAGCGGAGACGACGGTGCGAGGAGTTGCTCGAGCAGTTCGACATCGTGAAGATCCGCAAGTCGCGGGCCCATTACATCTCCGGCGGCGAGAAGCGACGTCTCGAGATCGCGAGATGCCTCGTCACGGAGCCGCGGATCATCCTGCTCGACGAGCCGTTCACGGGCATCGACCCGGTCACGATCCACTCGATCCAGAAGATCATCATGGCCCTCCGCGAGGACGGCATCTCGATCCTCATCACCGACCACCGCGAACGCGAAACGCTCGCCATCACCGACCGCAGCTACGTGATCCGCGCCGGCAAGGTGCTCTGCCACGGCACCGCGCAGGAGGTGCTCTCCAATCCCGACGCGAAGAAGTACTACTTCGGCGAGAGCCCGGGCGTCGAGGCGGCGTGACGCATCAAGCGTGCTGGGTTCGGGACTGCCCGTGTGCCACTCGCCGGACGCTCGCTACGCACATCCTGTGCTCCGCTCGCTCGGATGCAGACTT
>JBBAVU010000181.1:0-6083 GCA_040397565.1 Pirellulales bacterium
CCGCCGCGGGCGTCGCCGTCGAGCTTCGTCATGATCACGCCGTCGAGCTCGAGCGCCTCGTTGAACGCCTTCGCGCTCCTCACGGCGTCCTGGCCGGTCATCGCATCGACCACGAGGAACACCTGGTCGGGGCCCACCGAGCGGTCGATCTTCGAGAGCTCCTTCATGAGCGGCTCGTCGATCGCGAGCCGTCCCGCGGTGTCGAGGATCACGACGGGGATGTTGCTCGCCTTCGCCCTGGCGACGCCGGCGTTGCAGACGGCGACGGGGTCGGTCCCGGAGTAGTCGTCCCGCCCGGCGGCCTTCTCCGGCAGGTGCACCTCCGCGCCGATCTGCCGGCCGAGCACGGCGAGCTGCTCGATCGCGGCGGGCCTCTGGAGGTCGGCGGCCACCAGCATCACCTCGCTTCCCTGCTCCTTGATCCGCTTGGCGAGCTTCGCACAGGTGGTCGTCTTGCCCGACCCCTGGAGGCCACAGAGCATGAGGATGGTCGTCTTGCCCGGCTGGAGGTGGAGCGAGTGGTCCACCGGTCCCATGAGGTCGATAAGTTCACTGTGGACGATGCCGACGAGCTGCTGCGCCGGGTCGAGCGACTCGAGCACCTTCGCACCGACGGCGCCGGCCGAGACGCGGTCGAGGAAGCCTTCGACGACGTCGTAGGCGACGTCGGCCTCCAGCAGGGCCGTACGGACCGACTCGAGCCCCTCCCGCATGTTCGATTCGGTGAGTTTCCCGCGGCCGCGGAGCGAGTTGATGGCCGAGGAGAGGGAGGCGGAGAGGGCTTCGAACATTGGGTCGGTGCACCGTGGGAGGGCGGGGGAATAACCCAAGGATCGCCCGCCGGAACACGCGTTTTCAAGGGGCCCTTGGGTTCCCGCCGAGAAGCGTTACTCTAGAGGGTCCGAAAAACCCCCAGCAGGAGAGAGACCGTGGCAGTGACGATTCGGATGAAGCGGATGGGTCGCAAGCACCGTGAGTTCTACAGGATCTGCGCGACCGACCGCCGCAGCCCGCGCGACGGCCGCGTGGTGGAGGAGCTCGGCACGTACGATCCGAAGGTGTCGGAGACCGACGCCCGCTGCACGCTCAACGGCGAGCGGGTGAAGTACTGGCTCAGCGTCGGCGCGAAGCCTTCGCCGGCCGTGGCGGTCCTGATCAAGAAATACGGCCCGAACGGCACGCACGTGTCGCAGATGGAGGCCGCGCGGGCAAAGCTCGCCATGCCAAAGATCGTTCCCGATGCCGGCGAGCCGGCGTTCGTGCCGGAGGTGAAGCAGGCAGCGTCAGCCGCCGAGGCAGTGCCCGCCGCCGAGGCAGCGCCGGTCGCGGAAGCCGCCACGGCGGCCGAAGCCCCGGCGGAGACGGCCGTCGCCGAAGCGGAGCCGACGGCGACTCCAGCCGAGACAGCCGCGGAACCGAAGGCCGAGTAGCCCTGGAACAATTTGCTTGCGCGCGGCCTTCCTTCCCGCCTTTGGCGGTGGAACGAGCGACGCGATCGCGGTGCCCCATGCGGATCGACATCCTGACGCTGTTTCCGGAGATGTTCTCCGGCTTCCTCGAGGCGAGCCTGCTCGGGGCGGCCCGGGAGAAGGGTCTCGTCGACGTGCGGCTCGTGAACATCCGCGACTTCGCGGAGGGCGTGCACCGCCAGGTGGATGACCGGCCGTTCGGCGGAGGTCCGGGAATGCTGCTGATGCCCGGGCCGGTGGTGTCGTGCGTGGAGGCCGTGCAGGCCGCTTCCCTGGATTCCTCAGTTCGGGGCCACCTCGTGATGCTCACGCCGGGCGGACGCACGCTCGACCAGTCGATCGTCGAGGAGCTTGCTTCGAAGGAGCGGCTCGTGCTGCTCTGCGGCCGCTACGAGGGCTTCGACCACCGCATCGAGCAGGTGCTCGCCCCCGACCGGATCTCGATCGGCGACTATGTCCTCTCCGGAGGCGAGGTCGCCGCGATGGTGATCATCGACGCCGTGTCGCGGCTGCTGCCCGGCGTGCTCGGCGACGAGGCGAGCGCCCGCGAGGATTCGTTCTCGGGAGCCGGCCGCCTCGTCGAAGGCCCCCAGTACACTCGTCCGCGGGAGTTCCGTGGATTCGCCGTGCCGGAGGTGCTGCTTTCGGGCGACCACGGCCGGATCGCCAAGTGGCGGCAGGAACAGGCGGTCGACGCCACCCGCCGCCGCGATGCCCAAGCCAGTTCGAACCGCACCCAGACGACCCCCATCCAAAGGAGCACGCCATGAGCCAGCAGATTCTCGCGAAGGTGGAGGCCTCGAGCCTCAAGTCAAGCGTCGAGCCGTTTTCGATCGGAGACACCGTCGACGTCCATACGCGGATCCTCGAGGGAGACAAGGAACGCATCCAGATCTTCAACGGCGTCGTGATCGCCCGCGCCGGCTCCGGCAGCCGCGAGACTTTCACCGTCCGTCGGATCGTCGCTGGGGAGGGCGTGGAGCGGAAGTTCCCGATCCACTCGCCGAAGATCGCCAAGATCGAGGTGAAGCGGTCGGGCGTCGCCCGCCGTGCGAAGCTCTACTACCTTCGCGACCGGGTCGGCAAGTCGGTCCGCCTGAAGGAGAAGAGGGCCGAGGCGACCGAGGCGGCCTCGGCGAAGCCCGCCAAGGCGGTGAAGAAGAAGGCCGTCAAGGCGTAACCACGAAGGCGCGTAATCACGAAGGCGTAGCGTCGCGTCGGACTCAAAAGGCTCGACATGCCTCCCTGGGGCCGACCATCGCGGGATTCGATCGGCCATCGTGGCGAAGCCGTCGCGGCCGCCTATCTCCGCAGGCAGGGCTACCGCATCGTCGGCCTGCGGGAGCGGGTGCTCCGCGGAGACATCGACATCGTCGCCCTCGACGACCGCACGGTCGTGTTCGTCGAGGTCCGCAGCCGTAGCGACCTCGAGCACGGCCACCCGGCCGAGACCGTCGGGTCGGCGAAGCAGCGGCGGGTCTCGCAGCTCGCATCGGCCTACATCCGCCGCCACAAGCTCGAAGACTGCAGCGTGCGGATCGATGTCGTGACGGTGCTATTCCACCACGACGGACGCGAGCCCGAAGTCGAGCACTTTCAAAACGCGTTCGACAGCCCGTGGTGACCGCCGCGGCCGTCGGCTCCATCGAGGAGCTCCGGCGTGAAGGCCTCCTCCGCCCGCTCGAAGACCGCGAGCATGCCTTCCGGAAGACGCCTGGCGAGCTTCTCGAGGCGATGCCGCACCACCACGGCGGCATCACCGCGGTGGACGAGCCGGATCGCGATGCCGGCGACCCGGTCCGGGTTGCGCCTCGCCACCGAGGCATAGACCTCCGGATCGAGCTCGCCGGAATCACCGACGAGCAGGAACCGACGGCTCGGAAAGTCGGCGAGGATCCGCTCGATCGACCGCCTCTTCGACCGCTTCCGCGACGGAAACCGGCCCAGTGGCGTCGAATCCTTCAGGCGAAAGAGCTTCAGGTGCATCGACCCTGCCGGCAGCCCCTCCCTCTCGAAGAAGTCCCGCAGGCAGTTGGCGAGCTGCCACGGGCTCGAGGAAACGTAGTGGAATGCCGCGCCGGCCGCCTCGAGCCTCCGGAACGCCCCCACCATGTCGTCGATCGGACGGAATTCCCGGATGAACGTGTTGGCGAGGAGTTCCCGCTTCTCGATGACGTTGCTGTCCTTGACGGTGTCGTCGATGTCGGACACGACGGAAAGCCCTTCCGGCTCGACCACGTGGATCCGTCCCTCGACCGCCGCGGCAATCTCGCGATCCCCGGGCAGGTCGTCGGCCTGTGGAACCGCCTCGACGCGGCACGCGATCGACCGGCCTCCCCGGTCGGGGGTCTCGTCACGGGCCCGGCCGAGGAGCGGGTCGTCGAGTTCGAGCACGGTCGAGAAGTGGCCGACCCGGTCGGTGGCCCCGGCGGCGAACCGCCGACCGCCGATCACGACCTCGACCGGCTGCCCCGCCACCCGCTGGAAGAAGAAGGCGTCGGCCCGATGCTGGAAAAGCGGCGAACGGGCCTGGTCCGCGTCGAGGTCGAGCAGCCTCTTGAGCACGGCGATCGCCACGTTCCTCCGCCGGCTCGTGGCGGGCAGGGGCCGGCAGACCATTCCGGCCACGTGGACCCGCCAGCGGCCATCCTCGGCTCGGCGGGCGTAGGTGGGAAAGCTCGTGATCACGCGGCGACTGGCCCCTGCGAACTTGTGCGAACGTCCATCCACTTTACAATCCGCACGACCGGCAACACCAACGCAGCAGGGAGAAAGTCATGGGTGTCAAGAAAACTGGCAAGGGCCGCCGCAAGCTCGGCCAGAAGAAGCGGCGGATGCGGGCCCGCATCCGCCATCGCAAGGGCTAGTCCCCCACCGCAGCGGCCTTCACGGGCCGAAGCCCGCAGGCCGCCACCTGCAGGCCGCATGCGGAAATCTTCCTCCGCTCTTCGGCGGTGATTTGCCGCGCACGTTTCAAGGGGTAGGGTTGCCTCGGAAGCCCGTCGCAAGGAACGCGATCGGCTTCGGACTCTTCCCGAAGGAACGGAGACGCTTCGATGCGACGGATCTGCCGGCGGCCTGCCGCGAGCCTGCCACTGCTGTTTTGTGCCTGCGGTCTGCTCCCCGCGATGCTTTCCTCGGTGGGCTGCAAGTCGCTGAGCGAGTCCTACATTCGGCTCGAGGTCTGGAAGTACGAGCGGTGCTTCGGCCACCTCCCCCCGGGGTTCGTGCCGCCGGGCGTCGCCGGCCCCGTGGCCGCTCCCGCCATGCAGCCCTGCGGCCAGCCGGCGATGGGCGCGGCGCCGTGCGGGGCTGCCCCCTGCGGTCCCGCGGCCGGCGCGGTGGCGTCGGGAGGCTGCGACGGCTGTTCGGGCTCGGTCGTCGAAGGGATGCCTGCCGGGGCCATTCCCGCGGCCGGCACGACGGTTCCCACGCCGAGCCCGACCGCCGCGGTGACGACGAGCAAGCCGGTCATCATCTCCGACGAGGTCGTCCTGCCGTAGCCGGCTCGGCCTCTCAGCCGAGCGTCTCGTCGGGACCCGGAAACCGCCGCTCGACGACGTCGGCATGCCACCGGCCGACCGCGTCGCGGATCGCCCCGCCCGCATCGGCATAACGCCGCACGAAACGGGGCACTCGGTCCGGCGAGAGGCCGACGAGGTCGTGCAGCACGAGCACCTGGCCGTCGCAGCGGATGCCGGCGCCGATGCCGATCGTGGGCACGGCGATCGTTTCGGTGATCGCGGAGGCCGTCTCCCCGGGGATGCATTCGAGCACGACGGCGAATGCTCCGGCTGCCGCTGCAGCCTTCGCGTCGTCCATGAGGCGGTCGTGGTCCCGCTGCATCCGGTAGCCGCCGAGTTGGTGCACCGCCTGCGGCCGCAGGCCCACGTGGCCCATCACGGGAATCCCCGCGTTCGCGATGCCGGCGATCACGTCCGCCTGGCCCGCGGTGCCCTCGAGCTTCACCCCCTGGCAGCCGGTTTCCTTGAGGATCCTCGCCGAGGCCTCGATCGCCCGTTCCACCCCGAGGTGCTGGAGCGGGAAGGGGAGGTCGACGACGACGAAGGCCCGCTCCACGCCGCGCGAGACGATCTCTCCGTGGTAGATCATCTGCTCGAGCGTCGCGGGGATCGTCGATGACCGGCCGGCTACGACCATCGCCACGCTGTCGCCGACGAGGACGCAATCGACGCCGGCCGCATCCACGAGCCGTGCGGTGGGGAAGTCGTAGGCCGTCACCATCGAGATCGGCCGGCGACTCCGCTTCGCCGCGACGAGGTCGCGGACGGTCACCCGCTTCGCCGCACCGGCCGTCGGGTTTGCCGGTTTTGACTGGTTGTATTCCGGGGTCACTTAGTTGAGCCCCTTGAAGAAGTCGCCGAGATCCGCGTCGTCGGCGGGCTGTTCCTCCTTCGATCCGGCGAGGAAGTCGAAGGAGCCGTCGGCGGGCGACTCCGCCTCGGCAGCGCCGCCGCCGAAAGCCGTGGCGTTGAAGGCCTCGATGACGGGCTCCTCCGCCTCGATACCGCCGAAGTCACCCGGCACGGGCGCCTTCTGGGTCTCGATCGCTTCGATACCGGTGGCCGCCGGAGCGGCTTCGATCGCCAGGTC
>JBBAVU010000182.1:0-6015 GCA_040397565.1 Pirellulales bacterium
GGCCGCGATGGAGTCGGGGTGAAGCGGCGTGATGCCCAGGTCGTTCCACACCCGCTCGGAGCGGACCTGTTTGTCGGCGCCGCGGGTCCGCGGAGCCGCCGGGTCCCATGTGACTGACGGCGAGCCGGTGACTTCAGCGAGCCGGCCGTACCAGTCGCGGCGGCGGACGGGGTGATTGTCGGAGACGACGTAGAGCGGTCGCGGGGAGGCGAGTTCGGCGATGCCGCAGACGACCCTGGCCGCGTCGTCGACATGGATGAGATTGAGCCAGCTGTCGGGATCGGCGGCGATCGGACGGCCGGCGGCGAGGTCGGCGAGCCTCGGCAGGCGATCCGGACCGTAAAGGCCCGCGAAACGGAGGGCCACGCCGGGGCCGAGCCGATGCGCCGCAAGCATCGCCTCCGCCTCGACGAGCACGCGGCCGGCCTCCCGGGAGGGGGCCGCAGGCGTCTCCTCGTCGACGACGTCGCCGCCGGTTTCCCCCCAGACCCCGGTGGAGCTCGAGAGGATCACTCGAGGCGAGCCGGGAAGTCGGTCGAGCAGACGCCGGAGCCCTTCGACGTGGACCTGACGCGAACTCGGGCCGGCGGCGCGGTCGAATCCGACCGCCCAGAAGACGGTGTCGACCTCGGGCAGTCCGCGGAGCGAGTTCTCGTCGGCGACGTCGCCGATGATCGGCTCGGCGCCGGTCGCCGAAATCGCCGCCGCCCGCGATCGCGTCGTCGCGAAGACTAGGTCGCCCGCCTCGAGCCACCTGGCCGCGACCCGGCTGCCGAGGTATCCGCAGCCGACGACCAGGCGTCTGCGTGCCGGCATGCCTGCGACGCTCATTCCGGCTTCCTCCCCGCGCGGTCCATCCAGTCGGCAAGCAGGATCTGCGCGGCGATCGCGTCGCTGACCTGCTTCTTGCGGCCGCGGGTGAGGCCGCTGCCTGCGAGCCTCCCGGCGGCCTCCGCCGACGTGTACCGCTCGTCCTGGAACTCGACCGGCAGGCCGGTCGACGCCGCGAGCCAGCCGCCGAACTTCTCGGCCTCGTTCGACATCCGGCTCGGCGTGCCGTCGGCGTTGAGCGGCAGGCCGACCACGAAACCGACTACACCCTCGTCGGCCGCGAGCGACTTGTAGAAGGCAGCCTCTCGTTCGACGTCGCCGCTCGGCTCGTGCACGGAAAAGGGGCTCGCGAGGATTCGCGACGCGTCGCAGATCGCGATGCCGATCCGCTTGAGGCCGAAGTCGATGCCGGCCACGCGGCCCGGCGGGATGGAGGGGGCGGCGGTCATGGCCGCTCGGCCGGTGTGAAGCGGCCCGACCGGAGAAACTCGGCGGTCGCCCGCTGCACGGTGTCGCTCTTCATCATCGCCGCGTGCCGCACCGGCAGCAGCAGGAAGTCGTCGGCCCCCTCGAGCCGCGTCTCCTCGACCCGCACCACGGCGTCGTCGTCCCCTTCGAGTAGGTCGCTGTACCCGCGATCGTCTCCGCGGCCGCCGGCGACGATTCCGAAAGGGCAGGGGGGAACGGCGAGCGAGCCCTCGACGCGGTCCCAGTCGACGGCCAGTTCCCTCGCGGCCCCATCGGCGACGAGCGAGACGATCCAGATGCGGGAGGCCATCTTCGCGAGGTCGGAGCCGCGATTGGGCGAGCCGAGCATCACGACCCGCCCGATCCTCGCGACCGCGTCACGATCGGCCATCGCGATCCATCGCCGGATCACGATCCCGCCGAGGCTGTGGCCGACGAAGCTCACGAGGCTCTCCTTCGGGAGCGAGCCGACGACCGCGGCGAGGCTGCGGGCATGGTCGTCGATCCCCGCGCGGGGGCTCGCGTATCCGACTGCCATGACCGTCCCCTCGACGGCATCGCGGAGGTGATCGACGAGGGGCTGCATGGAGTGTCGGCCTTCGCCGAGGCCGTGGAGCACGAGCACGGCCTCGCGGCCGACCGCCGGGATCTCACCGGCCTTCCGCCGGCTCTCGAGGGCCGCGAGGCACTCTTCGCCCGAGCCGGACGCGACGACGCGGTCACGGGGGTCGAGCAGTCGCCAGTCGTCGCTCTTGGCCCGACGCTGGAGCCGCCAGTCGTGCTCGACCCGCTGGTCGGACCACTCGATGGCGTCGGCGGCGGCGCGGAATCCCGCGAGCCACTCCTGTCCCTCGACGGCGGGCTGGGGGCGGTCTGACCCGCGGGCCGGGAACGACCCGGTGAGGCAACCGCAGAGGGCGACGATGGTCGCGATGGTGCGCCGGTTCATGCAGTGTTGGTCAGAGGACGTCGGTCCAGCCGCGGTTTTCGAGTTCGGCGACGACCTTCCTGACCGCTTCCTCGCGGGAGCGGTCGGCGACGAGGGTCGCGTCGGGGGTGCACACCACAAGCATATCGGCCACCCCGAGCGTGACCACGAGGTGGTTGCCGTCGGCATGCACGATCGTACGCACGCTGTCGATTCCGACGTGCCGGCCGACCACGGTGTTGCCCTGCGCGTCGACGCCCCGCTGCCGGGCGACCGCGGACCAGCCGCCGAGATCGTCCCAGGCGAACGGAGCGGAGACCGCGACCACCTCCTGCGCGTGTTCGAGCACGGCGTAGTCGACCGAGATTCCCTTGGTCGCCGCGAACTCCTCGTCGAACACCCGGTCGCGGTCCGGCGTGTCCCATGCCGCGGCGATCCGCTCGAGCCGCTCGACGAGTTCCGGCTGGGTCCGCCGGAGCGCCGCGAGGATCGTCGCCGCCTTCCAGACGAAGATGCCGGCATTCCAGAGAAAAGTGCCGGCCGCGAGGTACTCCGCCGCGACGCTCGCGGGGGGCTTTTCGCGAAACCGACGCACTTCGTGCACCTCCGCCTCGCCATGTGCCGGATGAATCGGCTCTCCCCGCTCGATGTAGCCGAAGCTTTCCGCCGGATAGGTCGGCGAAACGCCGAAGGTGACCAGCCGGCCCGGCCGTTCGTCGACGAGCGCCGCCGCCTGCCGGATCGCGTCGCGGAACTTCTCCGGCGGGCTGATCACGTGGTCGGAAGGCATCACGGCCATCGTCGCGTCGGGATCGTGGCGGCTGACGAGCAGGGCCGCCAGGCCGACGCAGGGGGCCGTGTCCCGCTTGCAGGGCTCTCCCACGAGTGACGACTCGGGGATGCCCGGCAGCTGTCGCCTCACGACGGGAAGAAGCCGCCGCGACGTGACGATCATGATCCGCGGGAGCGGCACGAGGCCGTCGAGCCGCAGCACCGTGTCCTCGAGGAGCGTGCGGCTGCCGGCGAGTGGCAGGAGCTGCTTCGGCAGTGCGGTCCGGCTGGCGGGCCAGAATCGGGTGCCGGAACCTCCGGCCATGACGATCGCGTGAAGCATGGGGCACTCGCGGTTTTCAGGTGGGGACGCCAGGCGTCCCGTCTTCCCCAGAGACTACCGCCTCACCACCCACGACGCACGGGCGTTCGATCCGGCTGCCGGAAGCCATGTGCCGCAGGTCGAACTCGTCGATGATCGCGGGGGCGAGTTCGACGTCGATCCCCTCCGCGACGGCGACCCCCACCCGCTCGAGCATTCTCCGCGCCTGCGTCACCATCGCCCTCCGGACGTGCTCGGGGGAGTCGGACGCGCTGCCCGACGGGTTCTTCAGCGGAGCGAATCCCTCGGCCGGATCGATCGTCACGGCGGTGACCCGGCGGGCGAGCGGGAAAAGGTCGAAGATGAACCGTTCGAACTTGTAGGCGTTGGGCTCCTTCGGCAGGACACGGGCGCCGGAGTCGTCGATGAAGGCGACGGACTTGCGGGCGAGGTGGAGCGGGAGCGACGCCGTGCCGGCCGCAGCCTCGGCGAGGAACGCGAGCCGGAAACAGTGCACGGCGATGCTGCCGGACCGAAATCGCAGCCGACCGTCCGGGAGCCGCTCGCGGGCGAGTCGCTCCGGCAGATCGCTGTACTCCACGATGCGGCAGACGCCCCCGGACTCGACGACCACGCCGACCCGCTCGCCCGGGGCCTGCTTCTCGACGACCTGGGTCGTGATGTCGGAGTCGAAGACGCTGTGGATCCCGAGGAATGCCGGATCGAGAGGGGCAGCGAGCGGATTGTCCACCTGGAAGCTTGAGACGTGTTCGATCCCGCGGCGGGCGAACCATTCGAGCCCGCCCGCGGCGGAAAGCGCGCGGAGCATGCCCCCATGCCCGTCGGGGGCCATCGCGACGCGGTCGGGCGACTCCAGCAGCATCGTGCGAGAGTCGATCGAGAGGGCCGGAAGGTCGGCCTGTCGGAAGACGAGCACCTCGTCGGGGTCGAGGCCGAAAAAGCGATGGGAATCCAGGTAGGCCCGCGTCTCGGCATCGGTGGCGGAACTCGTCATGATCGCCAGCGGCACGCCGCGTCCATACCGCTGGCCGATCGCGGCGAGCCTTCCGAGGAGGATCTCGAAGAGCGTCGATCGCGACACCGGTCCTATCGGATAGACGCCCTTGGGGCCATCGCAGCCCAGCCGAGATCCCTGCCCGCCGGCCACGAGGATCGCGCCGACCTGCCCGATCGCCAGCGCCTCCTCGCCCGCGGGCCGCCATGCGGCCGCCGAGCAATCCTCGGGCGAGAGCTGCGGGCCCGCGGGGGTGGCCGCGACGGAGAGGAACGCGGGATCGAAGCCCTCCGCAGCCGTCGCCGCCGCCCGCCGCAGTTCGTCGAAGACGGCCCAGTCGATCTCCTCGAGCTGCCGAACGAGCCGCCGGCGACCATCGTCGTCGAGGTCGTTCCAGAACCGTAGCACGCCGGCCTGGCCGGTCCGCTCGAGCGATTCGACGATGTGGCTGGGTGGTTGCACGATTCGTTGGATTCACGCAGTCGTTGGCTTCGCTCGGCGAAGAGTGTCAGAGCCCGCCCCGGACCCACATCCACAATAGCAGGCAGAGGAGCGGGAAACCGATGAATATCACGCCGTACGTGAAGAGCGTCGTCCACAGCTGTTCCGGCCAGCGGGCCATCGTCAAATCCTCCAACGGGCTTTCAATCGCGCCTATCGAGATTCCAGGGGTTCGGCGACGATCTCGACGTCCACGTCGAGTGGTTCCTCCGAGGGCTCCTCGAGCCGGCATTCGATCCGCACGCCCCAGGGGAGCACCTCCGCCGCGGCGACGTCCACCTCGACGCCGTCGCAGGCGTTCGAAGCGGAGACCCGCGGCGTCGCCGCGAATGGCGGGCAGAACCCCACGTGGGCGACCGCGGTCCGTGAGCCCTCGGTGAAACGGACGACGACACGGCCGATCGCGGCTTCGACGACCGAGCCGTCCGCCGTCTGTCGCTCGTAACGCTCGATCCGTTGGACGAGTCTCGCCTCGGGCCAGGGCCTCGCCCCGGGCCACGGCGACGACGCGGGCCAGGGGGGCGATGCGGCGGCCCGATCGGCCGCCGCCGGTCGCTCGACCTTCCCTTCAGGCGTCGCACGTCTCGGGAACCGCCGGCGGAAGGGCCGCAGGCCCGCGGCGGTGGCGCCGGCCAGGACGACCGTCGAGACCGTGACGGCCGCAAAGCCGCCCGCAGTCCGCGGATCGATCGCCCCGGAGACCCAGCGGAGAACGAGGATGGCGGCGGCCGCCACCAACGCGACAGCCGCGACGCCTCCTACCGCGAGGGCCAGGGCCTTCAGGGGTGACGACGGGTCGCTGTCACTCGCGATCGAGGCATCCATGAATCACGAGGTTCAGCCGACCGCCGCTGCCGCGTTGGCGGCCTCGGCGAGGGCGGCTGCACGGTCGGTCTTCTCCCACGAGAAGCCGTCGCGGCCGAAGTGGCCACCCGCCGCCGTACGACGATAGATCGGCCGCCTCAGGTCGAGGTAGTCGATGATGCCCCGGGGCGTGAGCGGGAAGAACTCCCGCACGATCTCGCAGAGCCGCTCGTCCTCAACCTTGCCCGTGCCCTCGGTGTCGACGTGAACGCTCACCGGCTCGCTCACGCCGATGGCGTAGGCGAGTTGGACCTCGCAGCGGTCGGCGAGGCCGGCGGCCACGATGTTCTTCGCCACGTGGCGGGCCATGTAGGC
>JBBAVU010000183.1:0-6012 GCA_040397565.1 Pirellulales bacterium
GCGGCAATGCGGCCCGCTGCTACTCGCGCGGCTCGCCGATGCGGCGGAGGAGGGCGGCGAGGGTGGCCTGGAGTTCGAGCACCGACTGCCAGTGGATGAAGTCAATCTCGACGGTCTCTCCGCCGGGTCGCATGACGGCGGATTCCGTCGCGGCCCGCAGCACCGCCTGGACGTAGTCGAGCATCTCGGCGAGCTCCGCCGCCTGCGACGGGCTGAGACGGTCGGGCAGGGGAGGGGGGGCCGAGGGCAACAGGGGAGACCGGACCTCCCCCACGTCCTCGATCACGTCCGACTGTCTCGCCATCTTCTCGATGCGTTCTCCCAGCTGCTTGCCGCCCGCGCCGCCGAGAGCCGGCACGCGCTCGGCGATCTCCGCGATGCGACGGTCGATGTCGCTGCGGGAGCCGAAGAGCAGGAGGGAGCGTCCGACGGCGATCATGTCGCCGTCGCGAATGATCCTGACCTGGATGTCCTCGCCGTTGACGCGGGTGCCGTTGGTGCTCTCGAGGTCGGTGAGGACGATCTTGTCGTTGTCCTCCTGCAGCTTGAGGTGGTATCGGCTGATCCGCTCGTCGTTGAGTTGGATCGAGTTGCCCTCCTCGCGGCCGATGGTCACCGGCACCGGCAGCCGGTCGAACACGCGGCCGCGGTCGGCGCCGTGGAGAACGCGAAGGGTGACGGTGCGCATGGGGCTCTGTCCTGATCGCGACGGCCGGAGCCGAACGCGATTCCGAGGGGGCGGGGCTCGCCCCATCCGTCAAAGATATACTGCCGTTGCGTGGCAGGCGTCGAGTTTTGCGGCGGCGGCCGTCCCTGCCGAAATCGTCGCTACAATCGTTCCCTGGATAACGCGCGCCCGTGGCTCAATTGGATAGAGCATCGGTCTTCGGAACCGAGGGTTGCAGGTTCGAGTCCTGCCGGGCGTATTGAATGGTGAGCGGTGGTCAGGGCGAGTCGTCCGACTCGGGCGTGAGCCGGCGGACGACCTCGCCATCTGGTCCCGCGAACTCGATCGCGGCCATTGGCCGCCCGACGTCTTCCCCCATTCCGTCTTTCTCGCCGTCCTTCTCGTTGTCGGGCGTCCCGGCCGGCCGGCTGCCGACCGCCATCAGGGCGTTGCCCTTGCGATCGTTGATCTCCAGCCGCCCACCACCCCCGGCGATGCGACCGAGGTGGAGCACGACGGTGCCGTCCTCGTCCTCCACCACGATCTCGCGGCAGACGAGCCGAACGGCGTCGATGTCGCCCATCGCGGCCGGCGGCACGAGCACGGCTCGCATCGCCAGGCCGATCGCCAGGAAGAGCAGCGGGTAGACCGTCCAGCGTTCGCGGTCGCTCATGGCTTGTTCCCCGGGTGTCTTCCCTCAGTCGCCGTGCAGCTGCCGCAGGCGGCCGGAGAGTCGCAGGATGAGCTGCACCCGTTCGAACTCACGGAGCCAGTCGGCGACGACGGCGGTGAGCAGGTCCGCCGCGGGGCCGGCGACGCCGCTGGCGCAAGACTGCCCCGACTCGGCGGCCGCGGCGGCCCGGTAGGCGGCGAGCGTGCGGTCGCCGTAGTACACGACCGGATGCCAGTCTTCGGAGAGGAACATCGCCACCGGCACACGCTGCCCGCCGCAGACCTTCAGGTGCGCCGCGATGTCCGGCCGGGCGTCGCGATCGAGGAACCGCACGTCGATCACCTCCGAGGTCGACGCGAAGTGGTCGAAGATGGGGCACTGGTTCACGCAGTCTCCGCACCAGGTGCCGGAGAGCACGAGCACGGGCATGCGTCGGACGAACGAACCGCAGAGTTTTCTCTGCTCCTCGGTGAGCCGGATGCGGGCGTGCGAAGCGTCCCACCTCGCCCGCTGCTCGGCCGTAGCATGCTTCGCGAGGTAGTCGGCATACCCACTCGCCGACTCGAAGGCCTCCCGCCAGGCGTCGAGCGACGGGGGGCCGCCGGCCGACGCGTGCGGCGACGAGGGAAGCGGGGCGATGTTCATGGCGGGGCTCCTTGGGAGGTCGGGGAAAGTCGCGGAGCGTCTCAGGGTCTCAGGGCCGCATGATAGCCGCCGGGCGACGCCGAAAAAGTCCTCGAAAATCGGCACGTGAACCGGCCTTGACCCGCGAAAAACGCTTCCCTACTGTCCGCGTCGTCGTCGGGGAGACGCCAGCGGCGTTCGCCCCGGCCCGGCAGCAGTCCAATCGCTCCCGGAAACGGTTCAGGTTCTCCGCCCCCCTGGGACCTGGACCGTTCCGGGGGCCTTTTTTTTGCGCGAGACATAGAATGTCGTCATGGGACGCGCTTCCGAACCCGCCGGCGCCGAGCGGCTCCTGCGGCTGATCATGATCGGCATCCTCGCCTGGGGAGCGATCCATGCCGTCGGCGCCTGGACGCTCAACCACGACGCCCGCCGCCCGCTCGTCGTGCTCGCCTGCGTGGCGGCGTTCCTCGGTTTCTGGCTCGCGATGCTCTCCGCCCGGCGACGCCGGCTGGGCCGCGGAATCGTCGATCGGAAAGCCATCCTGGAAAGCGGAGGTGAATGATGTCGATCTCGCTCGTAACGAGCCTGGACAACGGCCTGCCGGCGATCTCGCAGCGGCCCCCGATTCAACGGGCCGTGAGCGTGACCGGCTTGTCGATCGGCCAGTACGTCATCCGCAGGCTCTCCGACTACGGAATCCGCCACGTCTTCGGGCTTCCCGGCGACTACGTGCTCGGGTTCTACAGCATGCTCGAAAAGAGCCCGCTGGAACTCGTCAACTGCACCCGCGAGGACTGCGCCGGGTTCGCGGCCGACTGTTATGCGAGGGTGAACGGCATGGGGGCCGTCTGTGTGACCTATGGCGTCGGAGGCCTGAGCCTCGCCAACTCGATCGCGGGCGCCTACGCCGAGATGAGTCCGGTCGTCCTGATCTCCGGGGCGCCCGGCCTCCGGGAGCGGGCGAGCAATCCGCTGCTTCACCACCGGGTGCGTGAGTGGCGGACTCAACTGGAGGTGTTCGACAAGATCTGCGCTGCGAGCGTCGAATTGACCGATCCAGCGACTGCCTTCCGCGACGTCGACATGCTGCTCGACCTCGCGCACCGCACGAAGCGGCCGGTCTATCTCGAGCTGCCCCGCGACATGGTGCAGGTCGTGCCGGACCAGATCCGTCCCTACCACGCGCCGCCCCAGGAGAGCGACCCCGACGCGCTCGCCGAGGCCGTGAAGGAGGCCGTCGCGCGGATCGAGGCGGCGAAGCGGCCGGTGATCGTCGCGGGCGTGGAGCTCCACCGCTGGGGACTCCAGTCCGAAACACTCGCCCTCGCCGAGGCCTCCGGCATCGCCGTCGCGGCGAGCATGCTCGCCAAGAGCGTCGTGAGCGAGGTCCATCCGCTCTACGTCGGGCTCTACGAGGGGGCGCTCGGCCGGGAGGAGGTGACCCGGTTCGTCGAGGAGAGCGACTGCCTGATCCTCCTGGGCACGCTCCTGACCGACATCGACCTCGGCATCTTCACCGCCAAGCTCGACGCCGCGAAGACGATCTTCGCGACGAGCTCCGAACTGCGGATCAGCCACCACCACTTCCACGGCGTCAGGCTCGAGGACTTCATCCGCGCCCTCGCCGCCGCGAAGCCGAAGGCGGCGAAGCGGAAGCTTCCGCCGGGGCCGGCCGAGGCGGCCGGCCCCTACGTGCTCGACGCCGACGCGGCGATCACGACCACGCGGCTCGTCCGCCGCCTCGACGAGTCGCTCGACGACAAGACGATCGTCATCGCCGACGTGGGCGACGCGCTCTTCGCGTCGAGCGAGCTCGTCGTCCGGGGCCAGACGGAGTTCATCGCGCCGGCCTACTACACGTCGATGGGATTCGCCGTGCCGGCGGCGCTCGGCGCGAAGATGGCGAGGCCCGACCTGAAGGTCGTGGCGCTCGTGGGCGACGGCGCCTTCCAGATGACCGGCATGGAGCTCTCGACGATCGTGCGTCGGGGCCTCGCCGTCACCGTGATCGTGCTCGACAACAAGGGCTACGGCACCGAGCGGGTCATCCACGAGGGGAGCTTCAACGACATCAACCCCTGGGAGTACCAGCTCCTGCCGAAGCTGCTCGGCGGCGGCACGGGATACGAGGTGCGGACGGAGGGCGAATTCGACGAGGCGATCGCGAAGGCGCTCGCCGACACCTCCGGCATGAGCGTCATCCGCGTCCACATCGGCCTCGACGACCATTCGACCACGCTCGACCGCATCGGCCGCGGCCTCGCGAAGCGGGTTTCCTGAGCGTCAAGCGTGCTGGGGTTCGGGGCTGCCCGTGCCCATCGCCGGACGCTCGCTGCAGGCGACCAATCCGCCTTTGGCGGATCGGTGCCCGCCTTCCGCTCGCTCGGATGCAGACGGCGCTCCGCAATCCTTGCTTCGCTTGTCTGCATACGCCGTCTCGGGCACACGGGCAGCCCCGAACGGTCAAACGTTGCGCTGAATGACTCACACAGGCACATTGATGCTGAACGCCGGGGGAGCGGACGTTGAGGAGCATCAGGTGTATCCTCACCGTAGCGACGAGGCGTCCGCTCCCCCGGCGGCAATGCGGCGTCGTTCAGGCGGATGCCATCAGAGCGCAAAAAAGCGGCCCGGTCTTTCGACCGGGCCGCTCCGTTGCTTCCTTCGTCAGCCGCGGGCGTGCCGCGGGGGCGACGTCACTCGCAGACTTCCTCGCGGCAGACCACGCGGGGCACGCAGCGGGTCACCGTGTAGGCGACCTGCTTCGGCACCATGCGGACCACGTCGATGGTCTTCTTGTAGTGCACCGCCTTGGTCGTGCAGACGGGCACCTGCTTGGTGCAGGTCTCCTTCACCATCGTGCAGACCTTGTAGCAGACCTCCTTGCTGCACTCCTCGCGGACCATCTTGCACTGCTTGTACTCGCAGGTCCGGACCCGCTGCTCGGGCACCATCTTGCAGACCTTGTACTCGCAGGTGTGGACCCGCTCCTCGGGCACCATCCGGCAGACCTTGTACTCGCAGGTCTTCACGCGATGCTCGGGGACCATCTTGCAGACCTGGTAGGTGCGGACCTTCTGCTCGGGCACCATCTTGCAGACCTGGTACTGGCAGGTCTTCACGTGATGCTCGGGCACCATCTTGCAGACCTGGTACTGGCAGGTCTTGACCCGCTGCTCGGCCACCATCCTGCAGACCTGGTAGGTGCGGACCTTCTGCTCAGGGACCATCCGGCAGACCTGGTACTGGCAGGTCTTCACGTGGTGCTCGGGCACCATCTTGCAGACCTGGTAAGTCCTGACTTTCTGCTCGGGGACCATCCGGCAGACCTGATACTGGCAGGTCTTGACCCGGTGCTCGGGCACCATCCGGCAGACCTGGTAGGTGCGGACCTTCTGCTCGGGCACCATCTTGCAGACCTGGTAGCTGCAGGTGCGGACCCGCTGCTCGGGCACCATCCGGCAGACCTGGTAGGTGCGAACCTTCTGCTCGGGCACCATCTTGCAGACCTGGTACTGGCAGGTCTTCACCCGCTGCTCGGAGACCATGCGGCAGACCTTGTAGGGCTGCTTCTCGACGATCGTCTCCTGCTCGTAGCGGACGCAGTCGATCTGCTTCTCACAGACCTCGGGCACCCAGACCTTCTTGCAGATCTTCCGCGGCGGGCACTGCTCCTCGACGCGGTGGACCGGGCCCGGCCGGTAGCACTTCCGACCCGTGCACGGATCGCACTCCCAGCAGCCCGGCTCCCGCACGCAGCGGACGATCGTCGGACCGGGGATCTCGCAGACTTCCGTCTCCCAGCGGCCGCTGCAGACCTTGATCGTCTTCTGGAAGTGGACCGGCTTGCAGACCGTGCGGCAGATCTCACGCTCCCGCATCTCGTAGACGGGCTTGCAGACCGTGTAGGGGATCTCCTTCGTGCAGGTCTCGTAGACCGGCTTGCAGACCGTGTAGGTCTCCTGCCGCTCCTCGTAGACCGGCTTGCAGACCGTGTAGGGGATCTCCTTGGTGCAGGTCTCGTAGACCGGCTTCATGACCGTGT
>JBBAVU010000184.1:0-5965 GCA_040397565.1 Pirellulales bacterium
CGCTCAAGGCCGACGACAGCGTCTCGCTCGATGAGTTCCCCACGCTGCGGCACCTCCTCGATTACATGCTTCCCCGCGTGGGCGCAGGTTCGGTTGTGGCCCCGGCAGCGAAGTCGGAATCGGTCAAGCAACAGCCCGCCCAGCAGCCGGTCCATCAACAGCCGGTGAGGGAAGAGCCTGCGGCCGTCGATCTGGCCGCCGCGCTCGGAGGCTTCGACGCTCTGCTCGTCGCGCCGGCCGACGCCGCAGCCCCGCGCGGGCTGATCGCGTGCTTTGGCCGGCATGCCTCGCCCGCGGTGCGGCGCATCGATTCACATGGGCTCCGAGTAACGCTCGTCGGCGCAAAGGGATTGCCGGGCGCGCTCGTGGGCTGGAATGACGCCGGCCTGATCGTGTTCGCGGCTGGTGTGACTGGCAGTGACGGCATGGCAGCGACGGCCATCGTGGAAGAGATCGCCACGTCCTGCCGTTCAACCGAGGATGCAGAGCGGCTGATCGACGGACTCTCGCGTCCGCCGCAGGGGCTCGTGTTCGCGCATGTTTCCGGCAACTCGTCGCAGGCTTTCTCGCATTGCGATCCGAGGTCGCCGCTCCAGCGAGTGGCCCTGGCCGACGGCGCCGTCGATGCGCCTCAGGCGCTCGCGGCCCTGCTGAACCGGAATAACACCGCTGCCCGCGAGGCTCTCTCGGCAACATCCGCCTGGTTCGCCTGCGGTGCTTCGGAGTCCGCCGCCGGCGCCGTCTCGGGCGGTCCGTTCGCCGGCGAATGGCTCGGAAACGATGCGGCCGTCACCGGCGCGGCCTGGCTGGCCGCCTCGCAGGCCCATCAATCCCCGGCCGAGCATCAAGCCGTTGCGGGAGAGATCACGCGGCGCTATGGCCTCGCCACTCGCGCAATCGGCTCGGTGCGGGGCGTGCGCAGCCTGGCCGGCGAGCGGGTGATGATCCTGGCAGATGGTGGGCTCACCGAGTCGCTCGCGCGGGCGGTCGAAGCGAAGGGCGCCATCGCGGTGCCCGTCAACTGCGGATCGGCCGAAGAAGCGATCGCGGTCATCGAACGCGCCGAAGAAGACGGACCGGTGCACCACATGATCGTGGCTGCCCGGCCGCAGCAGGCTGGCGGCAAATGGACTGGCCGTCGCAACGCATCCATCGCCGCGCCGTTCTTCGCCTGCCAGCGTTGGATCACGATGCGGGGCAAGGCGGGCGACATCGCCTCGGCCACGCTCACTGCGGTGGTCGATCTCGGCGGTGACTTCGGAATCTCGGGGGCCGTTGGCGCCGTCGAGGGGGGCGCGCTCGCCGGTCTGTTCAAGGGCATTGCCCGCGAGTTTCCCGCGCTCCATGTGCGCGTGGTCGATGCGCCGAAAGCGATCACCCCGTCGCAACTGGCAACGGCGGTCGTCGACGAGATGCAGGATGCCGCCGGCCCGGTCGAGGTCGGCATCGTGAATGGCGCCCGCGTGACCGTCGTCCCCTGCGAGAAGCGTCGTCAAGCTGGAAAGCCGCTCGTGTCGCTCGCCCGCGGCAGCGTGTGGGTCGTGACCGGAGGCGCGCGGGGCGTGACGGCGGAGTGTGCCCGCGAACTCGGCCGTCGGAAAGGCCTCGTACTCGCGCTCGTCGGATCGACGAATCCCGTCGCCGTCGAACGTTCGTGGCTCGCGCTCGACGAGGCGGGGCTCAAGGAGCTCAAAGGCCGCGTGATGCTCGACGCCCGCGGCCAGGGCACCGATCCGCGTTCTGCCTGGCGCAAGGTCGAGAAGTCGATCGAGATTGAGAAGTCGCTGGCCCGGTTCCGTGAGGCTGGAGTCAACGCCCGGTATTTCGCCTGCGATCTCGCCGACGAGGCCGCCGTGCGCTCGCTCGTGCAGCGGGTCGCGCGGGAGATGGGGCCGGTGCGGGGTGTGCTGCACGGTGCCGGATTCGAGTCAGCCTGCCGATTCGAGAAAAAGACGCTCGAGGGGCTCGCCGCCACGCTCGGACCGAAGTGCGTCGGGATCGAGCATCTGCTGTCGGCGCTCGACCCCGCGGCGCTCGAGGCGGTCGTCGGCTTCGGTTCGACGAGCGGTCGGCTCGGCGGCCACGGCCAGGCCGATTATTCACTGGCCAATGACATGCTCGCCAAGATCCTCGGCGACCGCCGGCGGAGCGGCCTGCGGACGACCGTGTTTCACTGGCATGCCTGGGACGAAGTTGGCATGGCGAGCCGGCCGGAGAGCCGGTTCGTGCTGGAGCAGTTCGGCCTGAAGTTCATGCCGCTCGCCGAAGGCATCCGCCGCTTCATGGACGAGATCGAGGCGGGATTGCCCGAGGCCGAGGTGCTGGTCACCGAGCCGGCGTGCGTTCCGGAGGCGGTCTCGACCGCTGCGGCAGGCGAGCAAGGCAGCCTTGTCGAACGAGTGAACGCCGGCGCCACGGCGACGGACGTTACGTTTCGACTTGATCCGACTGCTGATCGGTTCTTGCTCGACCATCTGCAGTTTGGTCGGCCACTACTGCCGGCGGTGATGGGAGCGGAGCTTCTCGCCCAGGCGGCGATCGCCTCCGGGGCGTGCGGCCAGGTGCAGGAGATTTGCGACTTCACCGTCGAGCGGCCGATCGCGTTCCCGACCGACCATCCGCGGCAGGTGCGGGTCGAGGTTGCCGCCGCGGGCGAAGGGGCCGTGGAAGCGACGGGCTGGGCCGCCGCAGGCACGGCCGAAGGTCAACCGGCTGCCGAGGAACGCATTGCCGTTCGCGGCATGGTCTCGACGGAAGCGGCCGCGCCGGTTCTTGAAAAGAAGTCCGAGCCGCCGCTGCCGTTCAACCCCATGGTCTATGCCGACGATGCGCCGCTGCGGCACGGTGCTTCCTTCCGCACGCTGACGGGGCTGTTCCTCGACCGCAGCGGCGGCTGGGGCCGCCTCGTCGCCCCGGCAGCCGACGTCGTCGCGGCACCGCGCGGTGCCGACGGCTGGACCGTGCCGGCCGCGTTGCTCGATGGCTGCATCGTCGCCTGCGCCGTTTACTCCTACATCCTCTGTGGGCTGCGGGTGGAGGTGCCGGTGAAGTTCGAGCGGCTGCGAATCACGGGCAAGCCGCGTAGCGGTGAGACCTGCATCGCGAGGCTCCTCTTCCGCTCGAGCGACGTGCGGGAGAGCGTCTACGACCTGGTGCTGTTCGGCGACGATGGCCGTGCGATCCTCGCGCTCGACGGATTGCATCTGGCCGTCATGGGCGCCGAGAAAGGACGTGCATGATCGGCTGCTCTTCGCGGACGAGCGTTCCCCGCTACCGCATCCGCCGCGGCCTCGAGGTCGCTGGCTGCCACATCGATCTTTCCATCGATGAGGTGGCGGAGGGCGCCGTCGCTTCAGCCGATGCCGCCCGGCTCGCCGAGGATCTCGTCGCCGCTTGGATCGGATGCGAAAGGCGGCTGGTTCGCGTCGCGGCGCTGATGCCATCGGGCCGCCCGGTGGCGATGGTGCGAGGAAGGGCGGCTGCCATCTCCGTGTCGGTGTCGCATATCGGCGGGCTCTTCGGAGCCGCGGTCTGCGCCGCGGCCGGCGTCGGCCTCGATATCGTCGATCCCGCGGAGGCTGGCCGTTCGCTCGATGTCTGGTTCACGCCCGACGAGCTCGCGCTGCTTCCTGACGAAGACGGCTTGCTGCGAGCGAGGCTCTGGGGCGCCAAGGAGGCCGCGTTCAAGGCCGCACGGCTCGACGATGGATTCCGCCCGTGCTCCGTCGAGATCGAGGATCTCGGTCGCTCCGGCTTTCGTTGGAGCGTGCGTGGTGATCATGGGCCGGTGTGCGGGCAGGGCGTCTTCACGTTCGCCGGCATGCACCTCGTGGCCATCGCCGTGGCGGCCGACCGCCTTGACGTCGCGGAATTTCCATCGGCATCGTGCCCCGCGGAGGCGGTCGCATGTTCGTGAGCGACACCCACCTGCCCCAGTTGCTGCCACCGGAGGCGTATTACGACCGCGCATGGCATGAGCGGGAACTGGATCGCGTCTTGCGGCCGGCCTGGTGGGCGGTAGCGCTCGTGGAAGAATTCCCACGCGACGGCGACTTCATCACCTTCGATCACGTGGATGGGCCGGTGATCCTGCGGCGGTCCGGCGGCCGCATCCACGGCTATCGCAATGTCTGCGCCCACCGGCTCGCGAAGCTGACGGGCAAGGCCCGCGGCCACTGCGACGTGCTCCGCTGCGAATACCACGGCTGGGAATACGCCGAATCGGGAGCGACGCAACGCATCCCCGACGCCCCGAGTTTTCGGCCGCTGGAGAAGGGGCAGCTCGGGCTCGGCACGCTGCGGGTGGAGACAATCGGGGCGATCGTGTTTCTCACGTTCGATCCCGCGGCGCCCTCGGCTCGCGAATGGCTGGGATCCGATGCCGCGTTGATCGAGGATCGCTTTGACGCGGCCACCCGCATGGTCTGGCGGGCCGATTACGATCTGCCGTTCAACTGGAAACTGCTCATCGAAAATAATCTCGAGAGCTACCACGTCGGCACTGTGCACGCCGCGACGCTCGGAGCGTCGCCCGCCGAACAGGCCTGCACCCACGAACTGGCGGCCGGTCGCTCGCGGTTCGAGGCGCCTGGCGACCCGACCTGGTGGGGCAACGCGAAGCGATTACTCGCGCGGAGCATTGGCCGCCCGGCGGATGGCGGCTATGTGCACAGCCATATCCATCCGTCGTTCATGTGGGTCGAGACAGATCTCGGCGTGGGCTGTCAGTCGGTCGTGCCGACTGGTCCCGCGAGCTGCCGCGTATCGTTCCGCAGCCTGGCCTGGCAATCCCGGCGGCCGCGGCCGCTCGCCGATGCCTGCGCCCGGTCGATGGTTCGCAGTTCGCTGCGGGTGTGGCAACGGATCATTGCTGAAGACGTGGCGATCCTGCCGCAGGTCCAGGCCGGCGTCGAGTCGCCGCGGCACCCGGGCCCCGGCCTGATCTCCCGCCGAGAGGAGCGGATCACGCATTTCCAGAGCTGGCTGCTCGAGCGGATGAGGCTTGGTGATGAGGACGCAGCATGATCATGCAACCCGCTGACAACACGACGGCCGCCGTCCTCGAGATGCAGCTGCCCGACGGGCGGTGCGTCGCCACGCACTGCCGCGAAAACACGGAGATCGCCTACGGCGAGATCTTCACCGACCGGATCTACGAGATGTTTGGGATCGTGATCGCCGACGGCGACACGATCTTCGACGTGGGCGCCAACATCGGCCTCTGCGTGATGTGGTGCAACGACCGGCTCGCGCGGGGCCTCGTTCATACTTTCGAGCCGATCCCCGCGACGTTCGCCGCGCTCGAGCACAACGTCGGCCGCCACAACCATCTCGATGTCCGCCTGCATGCCGCGGGCGCGTCGGATCACGACGGGGAGGCGGATTTCACCTTCTACCCGCTCACGTCGACCAGTTCGTCGATGTATCCCGACGACTCGCCGGAAGCGCATGCGGATTCCAACCGCTTCATCCGCGCCGACCTGCGACGCAGAATCGGCCCGCTTTTCAGCCTCGTGCCCGGCCGCTTGGCGGAGGCGTGGGCAGAGTCGATCCGCCGCCGCTATCAGCAGGCCGAGCGGGTGAAGTGCCGGCTCGTCCGGCTTTCCGAAGTGATCGACCGGGAGCAAGTGACACGGATCGACCTCTTGAAGATCGATGTCGAGGGCGCGGAGTTCGACTGCATCGCAGGCATCGAGCCGCGCCACTGGCCACTCGTTCGGCAGGCCATCATCGAGGTTCACGAGGGAGAAGAAGCCTGCGAGCGGATGAACCGGCTGCTCGTCGAACAGGGCTTCCAGACGCACTGTTTCCAGCAGGCCCCCGACGTGTTCTCGCGGCACTGGCTGATTTACGCGCGTCGGCCTTGATGCCGCATCCACGACCACAGCACACCAAGCAAGGAGCGTTTGACATGATCGATCTCACCGGAAAAGTGGCCCTCATCACCGGCTCGAGCCGCGGCATC
>JBBAVU010000185.1:0-5951 GCA_040397565.1 Pirellulales bacterium
CCTGATGCTCCTCAACGTTGCCTACCCCCCCGACCACGCCCCCCCGGGAGCGTTCAGCTTCAATGTGCCTGTGTGAGTCATTCAGCACGACGTTTGACCGATTCGGGGCTGCCCGTGCCCAGGAGCCGGCGTATGCAGACAAGCGAAGCAAGGATTGCGGAGCGAAGTCTGCATCCGAGCGAGCGGAAGGCAGGATGCCTGCAGTGAGCGTCCGGCGATGGGCACGGGCAGCCCCGAACCCAGCAGAGTTGACGTGCAAGCGGCCGGACGACCGACCAGCCAGCCCATCGCGGTCTCGCTTACGGAAGCACGAGCAGCTTCGCCGTCGCGACGAGGAGCACGGCCGCCATCAGGAGCCGGATCGCGACGGCCGGCAGTCGGAACGCTCCAAGCTGCGAGCCGACGAGACCGCCAACTGCGGCGGCTGCCACAAGCCATCCGCTCGCAAGCGGAAACGGCCTCCCCGCCACGAGGCCGCCCGCGATTCCCGCAAGCGAGTTTGCGAGGATGAAGGGGGCTGTCACCGCGGCGATCTGCCGGATGGGTGCGGCCCGGAGCCACGCGAGCACTGGCGTGAGAAAGACGCCGCCCCCGACGCCGGTGAGGCCGGAGAGCATCCCGGTCGCTCCGCCGAGCAGCAAAAGCCCCGTCGCGCCGGGCGGCGAAGGGGCCGACGAAGCCGGCGCTGCGTCATCCTCGACGCTCCGCGTGGCGACCGCCTCCCGCACGAGTCTCGCGGCCGACACCAAAAGCACTGCCCCGAGCAGCATCTCGAAGGCCTGCGTCGGCAGCCGGATCGCGCCGCCGATCGCGGCACACGGCACGCTCGCGATCGCAAGTGGCCAGAAGAGCCCGCCGCGAAACAGCCCGGCACGGGCGAACTGCACGGTCGCGATCGTCGCCACGACCACGTTGAGCGAAAGCGCCGTTGGCCGGATCACGTCCGGCGGCAGGCCCGCGACCGCCATCGCCGCGATGTAGCCCGTCGCCCCGGCATGCCCCACCGATGCGTAGAGCAGGGCGATCACGAACACCGCCCCCGCGAGCGCTGCAGGAGCGAGCGTCTCCATGGCCACGGCGACCACCGTCTACGGCCGCCCGTGGGCGTGTCGCTGCAGGAGTTCGAGCGGCACGATCGAGAGCGTCTTCTCGTGCGTGGCCTCGAGCACGACGGGCGGGGCGTGTCCGGCCTCGTAGGCCTCGAGCCACCGGGCCGCGCAGAGGCACCACCGATCCCCCTCCACGAGCCCGGGGAAATTCCATTCCGGATGCGGCGTCACGAGATCGTTGCCCGCCTCCACCGTGAACACGAGGAAGTCCGCCGTCATGACGGCACAGACGGTATGGACGCCCGCGTCGTCCTGCCGCGTGCGGCAGCAGCCGTCGCGGAAGAAGCCCGTCATCGGCGAAAACGAGCAGGGGGAGAGGCGTCCGCCGAGCACGTTCCGTCCGGCCTCGGACGAACCTTTCTCGGAATCGGTATGGTTGAGGGCGATCATGAATCACAGGATACCACCCGCCGGAATCCGTGAAACCGCGATCGCGGTGCTCGCGATTCTTGCGATCGCCGCGTGGGGCGGCCTCGTGCTTGCCGGCTTCGGCGGCACGACGGCGTTTGCGACGTCGTTCACCGGGCCGGTCTCGGTCGCGGAGTTGCCGCTCGTCGCGGCACTCGTGATCGGAGGCGTGCCGCTCGTCTGGGACCTGCTTGCGAAGCTGGCCGCCGGCACGTTCGGGTCGGACCTGCTTGCGGGTCTCTCGATCGTGACCTCGGTCGTGCTCGGCGAATACCTCGCCGGCGTGCTCGTCGTGCTCATGCTCTCCGGCGGTGAGGCCCTCGAGAGCCGCGCGGTGAGCCGCGCGGGCGACGTGCTCGGGGCGCTTGCCCGCCGGATGCCGACGGTGGCCCACCGCAAGCGGGAGGGACACATAACCGACGTGCCGCTTGCGGAGGTGGCCGTCGGCGACCTCGTCGTCGTCTTGCCGCACGAGATCTGCCCGGTGGACGGCACCGTCGTCGCCGGCCGCGGCGCGATGGACGAAAGCTACCTCACGGGCGAGCCCTACCGGATGGAAAAGGCACCGGGCTCACAGGTGCTCTCGGGCGCGATCAACGGCACGAGCGCCCTCGACGTCCGGTCCGAGCGGGTCGCGGCCGACAGCCGCTACTCGAAGATCATGGACGTGCTCGCGGCGAGCCAGCAGGACCGGCCGCGGCTGCGGCGGCTCGGCGACGCGCTCGGCGCGTTCTACACGCCGCTGGCGGTGGCGATCGCGGCGGCCGCCTGGTGGGCGAGCGGCGACCCCGTCCGCTTCCTCGCGGTGCTCGTGGTCGCGACGCCGTGCCCGCTCCTGATCGCGATCCCCGTGGCGATCATCGGCGCCGTGTCGCTCGCGGCGAAGCGGGGGATCGTGATCCGGGACCCGGCCCTGCTCGAGCGGCTCGACACCTGCCGCACCGCGATCTTCGACAAGACCGGCACGCTCACCTACGGCAGCCCGAAGCTCACGGAGGTCGTGACGGTTTCCGGCATGAACCGCGACGAGACGCTCGCGATCGCCGCCGCGCTCGAGCGGTACTCGAAACACCCGCTCGCGCAGGCGGTCGTCGAGGCGGCCGACGCGGAATCGCTCCCGAGGCTCGAGGTGCAGGAGGTCTCGGAGAAGCCGGGCCGTGGCCTTACCGGAAAGGTCGGCGGCGACGGCGCGGCCGCCGTCCGCGACGTCGCGATCACGAGCCGCGGCAAGCTCGCCGCCACCGATCCGGCCGCCGCATCAGCGTTGCCGGAGTCGGCCGGCGGGCTCGAGTGCGTCGTCGTCGTCGATGGCCGGGCGGAGGCGGTGCTGCGGTTTCGCGATGCGCCGCGGGCCGACGGCAAGCCGTTCGTCGGCCACCTCGGCCCCCGCCACGGGCTCACCCGCGTGATGCTCGTCAGCGGCGACCGCGAGAGCGAGGTGCGGTGGCTTGCGGACCTGGTCGGCATCCGCGAGGTGCACGCGGGCATCCAGCCGGAAGGGAAGCTCGAGATCGTCCGCCGCGAGATGGAGGCTGCGCCGACCGTGTTCGTCGGCGACGGGATCAACGACGCCCCGGCCCTCGCCGCCGCCACGGTCGGCATCGCGATGGGCGCCGGCAGCGACGTGACGAGCGAGGCGGCGGGCGCCGTCGTCATGGAGCAGTCGCTCGCCCGCGTGGACGAGCTCTTTCACATCGGCGGCCGGCTGAGGGCGATCGCGCTGCAGAGCGCCGTCGGCGGAATGGCGGCGAGCATCGTCGGCATGGGCTTCGCGGCGGCCGGACTGTTGCCGCCGGCGGCGGGGGCCATGCTCCAGGAAGTGATCGACGTCGTGGCGGTCGTCAACGCGCTCCGCGTCGCCCGGAATCCCGGGTCGCTCTCCGACTACGGCGACTGACTTAAACCGGTGCGACTGACGCGGCACAGCCTCACGCCCGGGGCGTGCGGCCGGCGATCCGCAGGCCCGCCCGTGAGACGACGACGCCAAGGGCGAGCGACAGCACCTGTGCCGAGACCGCGACGAGCCGGTCGATCTGGCGGCTCTCGCGGCGGCCGGTCGCGCACCAGGTCGCGAAGTGCTCGCAGTTGTCGACGACCGGGCTGTAGCCCTCGCGGCCCACGTGCTCGATCGCCCGGCGGACGATCTCCTCCGGCGGGAATGCGGCCGGTGGGTCGTCCTCGACGCCCACGGGCGAGCCGTCGGCGAACTCCTCGAGGCTCGTGCGGACGACGCGGCCGCCGCCGAAGATCCGCTTCGGGTCGTCGGGCCGGGCGTGGACGACCGTGCCGTCACCGACGTCGATGCCATGGTGCATGTAGGGAAGCACCGTTCCCGCCAGCCACCGCCTCGTCACGAGCCTGTCGCCTGCCGCCATCCGGTCGCTCCTGGTTCTCTCCGATCTTGTCTTCCCGTTACGCAGATCGAATTCTACGAGTTCTCCAGCCTGCCTTCGCCCACTCCGGGCGGCAGCCGCAGGAAGGCCGCGTCAACGCCCCGGTCCAGGTGCCGCTCCGGCTTCCGCGACGGTCCGCGGACGCCTTTTTCTCGGGGGCTATCATGACGTCATGGGAATCTTTCAGAGCCAAGCCTCCGGCGGCGTCGAAACGGCACTCTCCCCCGAGCAGGAGGAGCGTCTTTCGCTGATCGTGGAAGCGCTCTCCGACTGCCGCGACGCCGGCGACCGCGGCCCGCTCGAGCGGGCGATCGCCGACAATCCCGACCTCGCGGCGCCGCTGAAGGAGCTCTGGGCGGCGATGCTCATCACCGACGCGGTGGCCGAGCAGTCGACGATCATGCAGTCGACCGTCATGCGATCGTCGGGGCAGTTCCGCGGCGGCGACGGCGGACCCGCGGTCATCTTCCGCAAGTCCCTCGACGACGGGGAGGACGCCGGATTCAACCCCGGCATCTCGCCGCTGCCGGCCACCTTCGGCGACTACGAACTCCTCGAGGAGCTCGGCCGGGGTGGCATGGGTGTCGTGTACCGGGCGACGCAGCGGAGCCTCGGCCGCACCGTCGCGGTGAAGATGCTCCTGCGGAGCGACCTGGCGACGGCCGCCGACCACCTGCGATTCCGCAGCGAGGCGGAGGCGGCGGCGCGGCTCGACCACCCGGGCATCGTCTCGATCTACGAGGTCGGCGAGCGGCACGGCCATCCGTTCTACTCGATGCAGTTCGTCGAGGGCACGACCCTCGCGAAGCGGCTTGCCGACGGCCCGATCCCGGGGCGGGATGCGGCGAGGCTGCTTGCGAAGGTGGCCGACGCGGTCCAGGCGGCCCACGACGGCGACGTGCTCCACCGCGACCTGAAGCCCTCCAACATCCTGATCGACGGCGTTGGCGAGCCGCACGTCACCGACTTCGGGCTCGCGAAGCGGCTCGAGACCGGCGACTCCGTCACGCACACCGGCGCCATCCTCGGCACGCCCTGCTACATGTCGCCCGAGCAGGCGGCGGGCAGCCGCGGAGATGTCACGGCCGCCAGCGACGTCTGGAGCCTCGGGGCGATCCTCTATCAGATGCTCACCGGCCGGCCTCCGTTCCAGGCCGCAAGCCCCATGGACACGCTCCTGGCCGTGCTCGAGTCGGATCCGCCCGTGCCGAGGTCGATCCGCCCCGACGTCGACCGCGATCTCGAGATGATCGCGCTGAAGAGCCTGCAGAAGCCGCAGGAACTCCGCTACCAGTCGGCGGCCGATCTCGGAAGCGACCTGAGGGCCTTCGTGGCGGGCGAGCCGGTCGCCGCGAGGCGGGGCGGGCTCGCCGACGTCGCCGCGAGGCTGTTCCGCGAGACGCACCACGCGGTCGTCCTCGAAAACTGGGGGCTGCTCTGGATGTGGCACTCGGTCGTGGTGCTCGCGTTGTGCGTGACGACCGACGTGCTCGCCTGGCAGGGCGTGGCCACGCGGTGGCCGTACGTCGTGCTCTGGGCCGGAGGGCTCGCGCTCTGGGCGCCAATCTTCTGGGCGCTCCGGCATCGCACGGGGCCGGTCACCGCGGTCGAGCGGCAGATCGCGCACGTCTGGGCCGGCTCCGTGATCGCAAGCACGCTCCTTTTCGCCGTCGAGGCCGCGCTCGGCCTCGAGCCGCTCAAGCTCTCGCCCGTGCTCGCGCTCATCGCGGGGGTCGTCTTCTTCGCGAAGGCGGGGATCCTCTCGGGAGCGTTCTACATCCAAGCGGCCGTGCTCTTCGCGACGAGCTTCCTCATGTGCGCGCTGCCCGACGTGCAGCACGTCCTCTTCGGCTTGATCAGCGGCGCCTGCTTCTTCGTGCCGGGCCTGAAATACTTCCGGCAGCGGATCCGCGGGTAGGACTCGACGGAACCGCATGGGTGGGCTGTCTTGAGCCCGCCTGCTGGATACCGGATTGCCGCCGGGTAAGCGGACGCATCGTCGCTACGGTGAGGATACACCTGATGCTCCTCAACGTCCGCT
>JBBAVU010000186.1:0-5950 GCA_040397565.1 Pirellulales bacterium
TCGAGTGCAACTTCGTGAAGCCGGGCAAGGGGCAGGCGCTCTACAAGTGCAAGCTCCGCAACCTCCTGCGGGGCACCGTCCTCGACCGCACCTACAAGAGCGGCGATTCACTCGAGGCGGCCGACATCAGCACGATCGACGCCCAGTTCCTCTACAAGCAGGGGGAGCAGTTCGTCTTCATGGACAACGCCAGCTACGAGCAGTACGAGCTCTCGAAGGAGCAGGTCGACGAGGCCTGGAAGTGGATCAAGGAGGGGACGGTCTGCTCGATGCTGCTCTACAACGGCAACCCGATCTCGATGGAGCCGCCGAACCACATGGTGCTCAAGGTCGAGTACGCGGAGCCGGCCGTGCGGGGCAACACCGCGACCAACCTCTCGAAGCCGGTGAAGCTCGAGACGGGCGCCGAGGTCATCGTGCCGGCGTTCATCGAACAGGGCGACCTGCTCAAGATCGACACGCGGACCGGTGAATACCTCGAGCGAGTGAAGGCCTGAGCCGGCGGCCCCGGGGATCGCCGGCCGACGTCAGTCCCACCACCATCGGTCGGCCGGGAGGTCCGCTCCCGTCACCCGCGCCTTCTCCACCGCGGCCCCCTCGTCGGCGAGGAGATTGGGCGGGTCGAGCGACAACCGCGGGTGGATCACAACGCCGCCGCCGATCGGCGTGAGCAGCCTCGCGCCCCGCCAGACGGCGTTGATCGCCGGCTCCACCTGCTTCGGCGCCGGAAGCGTCTCGATCGGGTAGGCGGCCTCGTCGCGGAGCGTCGCGGCGTCCCACCGCGTTCGGCCGTAGGCGTCCTGCTCCTGGAGGTAGGCAGCGGCGACGGAAAGGTCGATGAGGTTTCGGAGCTGCGCGAACACGGGGTTGCGGGCGGCGATGTCGGGGTATTTCTTCGTGAAGGCCTGCGTGTAGCTCTCGCTCGCTTTGTCGGGCCTGTCGGCCCCCATGCGCTTGCCCCCGGCGAGCACCACCTCGTCGGCCCCGCAGAGTTTGACGCCTCGGCCGACCAGCTCGATCGCGAGGTCGTCGCCGCTCGGCCGCACGCACTTCAATTCCGGCACGAAATACCACCGCTTGAGCGCGTTGGCGGCGACCGACGAGGCGGCGGCGAGGTCGATGAAAGTGGCCATCTTCACCGGCGGCGGCTCGAGGCCGATCGCGATGAGCTTCATCCGGTAGTCGGCCTCGACGAGCACCCGCGCGAAGTGGGTTGCGGGCGACACTCCCTGCACGCTCACCACCTGCGGGCCGAGCGATTCCCGCAGGCCGGCGACGATCTGCTCTGGGCCGATGCCCGGGTTCACGCGGCCCGTGTCGTTCACGAACCGCTGCATCGCCGCGAGGCCCTGTTCGGTCGGATCGATCGAACAGCCGAGCAGCCGATCGGTCGGCTGTCCGGGAGGGAAGACGCGGATCGCCGCGGCGAGATCCTCGAGGAGCACCGTCGGGCTGCCGCTTTCGATACCGGTCGTCCTGCCGAAGCCGTCGGTGGCCCAGCCCTCCGCGGGTCCCGCGATCACGACCTCGCCCTGGCGGTCGCCTTCGGCCGGGTAGATGAACACGTACCGCACCCGCGTCAGCCCGGCGAGCATCCGCATCGCCTCCGGAACGCCATGGCCCGATTTGGCAGCCGCGGCGAGTTCCCGCTCGAGTCGCCCGAGAGCTACCTTCCTCAGCGGCGACTTTGCCTTGAGCTCACCCGGCAGCGCCGCCACGGCCGCCTTCCGACGCTCGGCCGCCAGCCTTCCGCCCTCGTCCTGCGCGGTCTCGAGCCGCAAGACGCCCTGCGGATCGATCACGACGCCGGCGCCGCCGCCGGCGCCGAACTGTGCGATCGCCACTCCCCCGGGCAGCGTCGACAAAGCGACCACGATGGCCGCTCGGCCGATCGCGGCCAGGAGGCAGGAGGGCCTCGGGGTGGCCGATCTCACGATCGAGGAACGTGGGCAGGCTGGCGGGCGGCGCATGGTCTCCTCTCCGACGGTTTCGCCCCGGACGGTACGGTTTCCAGGAATCGAGGGCAACCCCAAAGAACGTCCGTTCCCGATGGTCCCCGGATCGCGCATCCTGCCGCCAAGGCAGCCCGTCGGCCCGGGATCGGCGGTCAACCGGTGAACGCCGGAGCCCGAGGCTTCGGCCGCTCGCGGGGAGACGCGAGCGGGATCGACGCCCGGACGCCGCCGGCCCCGAGCAGTTCCACGAGCGCCGCGTGCGACTCCGGCGACCATAGAATCGTCTCGCGATCGACGTCGAGCAGGGCCTTCCGCCCGTCGCTGAGCCTCACCACGAGCCGAAGCGGCGTCGGCCCGGGAAACCGCCTCACGATCGTGAGCAATCGGTCGAGCGTCGAGGCGTCGTGCTCGGCCTCGTCGATCCGAAGCGTGATCGCCCGCGGGGTCCGCTGCCAGACGCCGCCGATCGGAACGACCTCGTTGACGATCAGGTTCGTCTCCTCGCTGCCGGCCCGGCGGTCGATCGACCCGGCCACAAGCAGAATCGCGTCGGGCTGGATCAGCTCGCCGAGCCGGGCGTAGTCCTCGGGCCAGCAGATGCTCCGCACGAGCCCGTCCACGTCCTCGAGGTCGAACATGCAGTAGCGGGTGTTCGTCGAGCCCGGCCTCGGCTGCTTCACGTTCGAGAGCTTCAACGCCGCGACGACGCCCCCGACGATCACCTCGCTCTTCGGCTTGGCGGAGGCAAGATCGGCGGTGCCGTGCGTCCTCACCGCGGCGAGCAGCGGCAGGTGCTCCTCGAGCGGATGGCTGTGGACGTAGTATCCGAGGACTTCCTTCTCCATCGACCGCATATCGTTGTCGGACAGTGGCGGCACGTCCGGAAGCCCGATGGCCTGCGAGTCGGCGGCCTCCGGCTCTTCGGGCGAGTCGAAGAGGCTCTTCTGGCCGCTCTTGCGGTCGGCGAGCTGCGAGGCGCCCGCGGCCATCGCCTTTTCGATGCCTGCGAGAAGGCCGCCGCGGTGGGAGCCATGGGCGAGCGAGTCGAGCGCGCCGGCCTTCGCGAGGCTCTCGATCGCCGTCTTGTTGACGACCGACGGATCGAGCCGGCCGCAGAACTCGTGGAGATCGCGGAAAGCCCCTCCCTTGCCGCGTTCGGCCACGATCGCGTCGGCGGCCTGCCCGCCACATCCCTTGATCGCCGCGAGTCCGAAGAGAATCCGGCCGTCGGCCACCGCGAAGTCGGACATCGAGGCGTTCACGTCCGGGGCGGCCACGTCGATCCCCATCCGACGGCAGTCCTCGATGTGCTCGACGAGCGAGTCCTTCTTCTTGAAGTTGCGGCCGTTGATGTCGCCGGACAGGAGCGCCGCCATGAACTCGGTGGCGTGGTGGGTCTTGAGGTAGGCCGTCTGCCACGCGAGAAGGGCGTAGGCCGTGGAGTGGCTCTTGTTGAAGCCGTAGCCGGCGAACTTCTCGATGAGCGCGAAGACCTCCTCCGCCTGCTGCTTCGAGAGCCCCTGGGCCTGCGCCCCCTTCACGAACTGCTCGCGGAAGGCGGCGATCGTCTCGAGCTTCTTCTTGCTGATCGCCTTGATGCAGGTGTAGGCGCTGGAGAGCTCGATGCCTCCGAGCCGCTCCAGGATCCGCATCACCTGTTCCTGGTAGACCATGACGCCGTGCGTCTCGGCGAGCACTTCCTTCATCACGGGATGAAGGAACTCCGCCCGCTTCCTCCCGTGCTTCACGTTGACGTACTCGTCGACCATGCCCCCTTCGAGCGGCCCCGGCCGGTAGAGCGCGTTGACGGCCACGATGTCGAGGAACTGGTCGGGCTTCATCCGCTGGAGCAGGTCGCGGATCCCGCCGCTCTCGAGCTGGAAGATGCCCTTCGTCTCGCCGCGGCAGAGCGTGGCGAACGTCGCATCGTCGTCGAGTGGGAAGGCGAACGGATCGGGCCGATGGCCGCTGGTGGCCTCGATGATGTCGAGCGTCTTGGCCACGACGGTGAGGTAGCGGAGCCCGAGGAAGTCCATCTTCATCAGGCCGGCCCGCTCGACGTCGCCCATGGCCCACTGCGTGATCACCTCCTCCTTTCCTGTCACCCGCTGGAGCGGCACGTACTCCACGAGAGGCCGGTCGGCGATCACGACGGCCGCGGCGTGGGTGCCCACGTTGCGGGCGAGCCCCTCGATCCGCTGGGCGAGGCTCACCAGCTCCCGCACCTCGGCGTCGGACTCGCAGGCTTCGGCCAGCTGCGAGCCGGGGGCCGCGGCCTCCTCCAGCGAGATGCCGAGCTGGTCGGGCACGAGCGCGACGATCTGGTCCACTCGCTGGAGCGGCATGCCGAGCGCCCGTCCGACGTCGCGGATCGCGGCCCGGGCGGCGAGCGTGCCGAACGTGCCGATCTGGGCGACGTTGGCCTCGCCGTACTTCTTCTTGACGTAGTCGATGACCTCGCCCCGCCGCTCCTTGCAGAAGTCGATGTCGATATCGGGCGCCTCGCGGCGGTTCGTGTCGAGGAACCGCTCGAAGAGCAGGTCGTACTCGAGGGGGCAGACATGGGAGAGGTAGAGCGAATAGGCAACGAGAGCGCCCACGCCTGAGCCCCTCGCCGCCGCCGGGATGCCCTTCTCGCGGGCATGACGCACGAAGTCCCATACGATGAGGAAGTAACTCGCGAACCCGAGCGTGTCGATCACGCCGAGCTCCCGGTCGAGCCGCTCCATCACGTCGGCCGCCAGCTCGCCGCCCGCCGCACCGTCCACCCACCGCTTCGGCACCTGGGCATACCGCTCCCGCAATCCCTCGAGGCAGAGCCGCCGCAATTCCTCGCTGGCCGTGCGGCCCCCCGGCACTTCGAAGCCGGGAAAGTGCCGCTTGCCGAGGTCGAGCTCGATCGACACCGCGTCGGCGATCCGCTGGCTGCGGCCCACGGCCTCGCCGACGAGCGACCGGTCGATGCCGACGAAGCCGGCGTGCATCTCCGCCGGGCTCTTGAGGTAGAACTCGCTCGAATCCATCTTCATCCGGCTGGCGTCGTTGCGGAACCGGCCGGTGTTGACGCAAAGGAGGATGTCCTGCGCCTCGGCGTCCTCGCGATTGATGTAGTGGCAGTCGCAGGTCGCCACGGGCGGGATGCCGAGCTCACTCGAGATCTCGAGAGCGGCTTCCGTCACCTGCCGCTGCACGTCGAGGCCGTTGTCCTGGATCTCGATGTAGTAGCGGTCGCCGAAGGTCTTCTGAAACCATCCCGCCACCTCCTTCGCCTGGGCGAGCGACTCCCGCTGCTCCCGCGACGATCCGATGAGCGACCGGTTGAACTCGCTCGAGAGGCAGCCGGAGAGGCAGATGATCCCCTCCCCGAACTGCTCGAGCAGCTCGCGGTCGATTCGCGGCTTGAAGTAGAAGCCCTCGAGGTAGGCCTTCGTGGCCAGCTGCAGGAGGTTGGCGAAGCCGGTGCGGTCCTTCGCCAGCAGCGTGAGGTGGTAGCTCGAGTCCTTCTGGCTGCCGGCATCCTTCTGGAAGCGGGTTCCGGGCGCGATGTAGGCCTCGTAGCCGATGATCGGGTTGATGCCCGCGGCCTTGGCGGCCTGGTAGAACTCGAGCGCGCCGTGCAGGTTGCCGTGGTCGGTGATCGCCAGGCTGTTCATCCCGAGCTCCACCGTTCGCGACACGAGCCGGTCGATCGGGCTCGCGCCGTCGAGCAGGCTGTAGTGGCTGTGGCAGTGGAGGTGGACGAAGGACTGAGCGGTCATCCGTGGGCTCGCTCGGGTGTCGGGGGCGATGCGGAGCACCCGATTGTAAAGAAACCGCCGCGGGCCGTCACAGCAGTTCGATGCAACCCCTTACGTTTGTGCGTTGTTCATGCAGGTTTTCGTGCTGGTCAAACGTGCTGAAGGTTCGGGACTGCCCGTATGCCCTCGCCGGACGCTCGCTGCAGGCATCCTGCCTTCCGCTCGCTCGGATGCAGACTTCGCTCCGCAATCCTTGCT
>JBBAVU010000187.1:0-5945 GCA_040397565.1 Pirellulales bacterium
TCGTTGAGCGTGGGCCGCTCCGGGCGGCCGTTGTTGGTGTAGACGAGCCGCATGTGATCGAGGCCCATGAGGTGGAGGATCGTGGCGTGGATGTCGTGGACGTGCATCCGCCCCTCCACCGCCCGCAGCCCCGCGTCGTCCGTCGCCCCGATCACCGTGCCCCCGGGCACGCCGCCACCGGCCATCCACATCGTGAAGCCCGTCGGGTTGTGGTCGCGGCCGTTGCCCTGCTCGCTCATCGGCGTGCGGCCGAACTCGCCCCCCCAAACCACGAGGGTCGTATCCAGCAGGCCGCGGCGGCGGAGGTCGGCGAGCAGGCCGGCCACCGGCTTGTCCATCTGCTTGCAGAGGTCGGCGTGGTTCTTCTCGATTCCCGAATGCGCGTCCCACTTGTTGCCCGCGCCGTGGTAGAGCTGCACGAACCGAACGCCCCGCTCCACGAGCCGCCGCGCGAGCAGGCAGGTGCGGCCAAACGCGGCCGTGGGCTTCTCGTCGAGGCCATAGAGCGATTGCGTCTCCTCGGTTTCCTGGGCGAGATCGACCGCCGCGGGCGCCTCGGCCTGCATCCGGAAGGCCAACTCGTAGTTGCGGATCCGGGCGTCGAGCTCCGTCTCCTCAGGGAGCGCGGCGGCGTAGTCGCGGTTGAGCCGCGCGAGCAGGTTGAGCTTCGCCTGCTGCCGGCCCGGCGTGATCCCCTTCGGCGTGCGGAGATTCGCGATCGGCGGTTCGCCGCCGGAGAGCTTCGTGCCCTGATAGACCGCCGGCATGAATCCGGCGCCCCAGTTGCGAGGGCCGTTGACCACCTGCGCGTCGCTGTCCTGCATGACGACGAAGGCGGGCAGGTCGTCCGACTCGCTGCCCAGGCCGTAGGTGGCCCAGGCACCGAGGCTGGGGCGGCCGCCGAGCAGGCTGCCGGTGTTCATCTGGCAGATGCCGCCGGAATGATTGATGCCGTCGGAAACGCAGGAGCGGATCACCGCGAGCTCGTCGGCATGCGTCGCGATGTGCGGGAGCCAGTCGCTCACCCAGACGCCGCTTTGGCCATGCTGCTTCCAGCTGCGTTGATCGGCGAGCACCGGCGAACGGGCCTCGCCCATCGCCGTGATCACCGTGCCGAAGCTCTCGGGCAACGGCTTGCCCGCGAGTGTTTTCAGCGCCGGCTTTGGATCGAAGAGGTCGATGTGGCTCGGGCCCCCTTCCATGAAAAGGAAGATCACGCTCTTCGCCGTCGGGGCGTGGTGGGGCGGCAGCACCGCGGCACGGGCCGCCCTCGGGCCCTGCGTGAGCCCGGCGAGCGCGACGGCGCCGAAGCCCGCGCCCGCCGAGAGGAGCCACTCGCGGCGCGACACGGCCTCTGCGTGCCCAGGGGTGTTCGCGGCGTCATTCGACATACAAGAACTCGCTCGAGTTGAAGAGCACGTGGCAGAGATCGACCAGGGCCTCGTATCGCTTGAGATCCTTCACGTCGGGCCGCGGAGTCGTGCGGGCGAGGCTGCGGCCCCGGCCGGACGAATCGGCCGCGAAGCCGGGCGTCTCCTCGAACGTCCAGTGGCCCATGACCGCGTCGCCCGGGTCGCCGTCTTCCCAGAGCAGCTCCTCGCGGACGAGCGGCCGGTTCGAGATCCGCACGTCGTCGATGAGCCCGTCCCACACGCTCGTCGCCCGCGACCGCTGATCGGCCACGTCGCGGCCGCCGATCGCGAAGCGATTCGGCGAGGCGTGGCTGCCGGCGAATGGATGAGCCACGGGCTTCACGACGAGGGGGGCGTCGTTGTCCGACAGGTCCTTCACGAAGAACGTGACGGTCTTCTCGTCGCCCTGCGTCCGCACGCTCGCCGCCACGTAGTAGGGCCGCTGGAGCTGAAGCTGGATGTCGGAGGGAATGACGGCATACGGGCTGCCCCCCGCCTTTGGATTTCCCGCGAGCTGCAGGATGAGGTTTCGCGGCTTGTACTTCGATTGCTCGCTCGTCACGCCGAACGACCAGCCGGGCTGGGAGGGGTCGCCCGTCCACTGCGACGCGATCGTCCGCACCGTCGCGTCGGGAAAGAGCGACTGCAGGATCACGTGGGCTTCGATCGTGAAGTCGGCGGTCGGCAGCCCGTCGCTCGTCGTGCGGAGGACGGCCTCGGGATTGGCCGGGTCGATCACGGCCGCCTGCCCGGCCCGCTGCGGCATCCGCTGGGCGAGCGTGATCGACTGCGTGGAGGGGTCATCGGCGAGCCGCCGCTGCTGCTCGGTGAGGAACGCGGCACACTCGGCGAGCCGGGCCGCCTCCGGCTCTTGGCCGGTCACCCGCCGCATCGCCTCCGCGGCGGCCAGCCGGTCGTCGGCGATGCCGAGCCTGTCGATCGCGAGCGCGACCGCCCGCGCCCGCGCGAGCATCCACTCGCCGTTGACGAGGTAGAGCGCCTGCAGCGGCGTCGTGGTGGCGTTGCGGCGGGCGCAGCTCGCATACGGGTCGGCGCCGTCGAAGAGGTCGCAGAGGTCGTCGCGGGTGTTGCGGATGACGGTCGTGTAGACCGCGCGGCGAGGCTTGCTCGGCGGCACGCTCGGGCCCCCGGCCTGCCAGTCGAGCTCGCCCGAGATCGCGAGCGCCGCATCCCGCACCTGCTCGGCCTCGAGCCGACGCGGGTTTTGACGCCAGAGCAGCCGGTTTGCGGGATCGGCCGTGGGACCGCTCGACGTGCTGGCAAGCGCCGCCCGCGAAGAGCGGCGGTAGGCGGCGGTCGTGACGACGAGCCGGTGGAGGTGCTTCACGCTCCAGCCGCTCTCCACGAATTCGGCGGCGAGCCAGTCGAGCAACTCCGGATGCGTGGCCTGCTCGCCGAGCACGCCGAAATCGCTCGCCGTGCCCACGAGGCCGCGGCCGAAGTGCCACTGCCAGAGCCGGTTGGCGAAGACGCGGGCCGTGAGCGGGTTCTCGGGCGAGGCGAGCCACTTCGCGAGCGCCGCCCGGCGGCCCGTGGAGACGGGCCTTCCATCCTCGCCCACGAGCGGCGCGGCCGTGATCGTCTCGCCGCCGAGCACCGTCGGCACCCGCGGCTCGATCTCGCCGAGCGACTGCTTGCCGGGGATCGTCGTCGGTGGCGAGACGGGGCCCACATCGCAGACGGTGAGCGTGGTCGGGATCGGTGGCGGCAACAGGCCCTGCGCCTTAAGCGAGTCGAGTTCCTTTTCGATCGCGTCGTAGGGCTCGCGGTCCGCCTCGAGCAGTTTTTTCTTGTCGAACGTCAGCTGACGGCGGGCGATCTGCACGATCTGCTCCTCGTGCGGCGTGCGGTCGGCCCGTGGCTTTTGCATGAGCGACTGCGTTTCCGGTGGAAATCGCTTGAAGCCTTTCCAGGCTTCGGCATCGGCGTGTGACTCCTCGATCGCCCGCATCGCCCTGCGCAGTTCGGCGGCGCGGTCGGCGGCGGTCCGGCGGGATGCGTCGGCCGGCGGCGGGGCGGCGGCAAGCGGCACATCGTCTTTCCAGACGAGCGGCGAGAAGAAGGCCTGGAGCGCGAAATAGTCCCGCTGGAGGATCGGGTCGTACTTGTGGTCGTGGCAGCGGGCGCAGCCCATGCCCATCGCGAGGAAGACGTCGGCCGTCACGTCGGTGACCTCGTTCAGGATCTCGCGGCGCTGCGCCTCGACATCAACCTGGTTGTATTCGTAGGGCGTCTGCCGCAGGAAGCCAGTGGCGACGAGGGCGTCGGTGTCGCCGGAAAAGAGTTCATCAGCAGCCAGTTGCATCATCACGAACCGGTCGAACGGCATGTCGGCATTGAAGGCCGTGATGCACCAGTCGCGATACCGCCACGCGGTGGGACGGAAGGCGTCCTGCCGGAAGCCGTCGCTCTCGGCAAACCGGGCGAGATCGAGCCACCTCCGCGCCTGCCGCTCGCCGTAGCGCGGGTCGGCGAGTAGCCGATCGACAAGACGGTCGTAGGCATCGGAGCTTGGATCGGCGACGAACGATGCGATGTCGGCGGGCTCCGGCGGCACACCAAGGAGATCGAAGAAGAGCCGCCGCGCGAGCGTGGCCCGGCCGGCCTCGGCGAGGGGCTCGATTCCCTGCTTTGTGAGTTTCGCCTGCGCTGCGAGCTTCGCGAGGATGAAGAGATCGATGGGGTTGCGAGCCTCGGCCCGCAGGAGGCCGTCGGGGATGCCCTCTCCCGCCGGCCGCGGCGGCACGGGCGGACGGCGAACCGGCCGATAGGCCCAATACGCACGGTCGGTGTCGGTGACGACTCCCTTCTGCTTCCGCTGCGGCGGGCCGAAGAGGGGCGCGGGCTCGGCGTCGGACTCGTCGGCGGCCGGCAGGCCGGCGGCGAGCAGTTCGGCGGCGGTCTTCACGCCGGGCCAATGGGCCCCATTCCGCACCCACGCTTCGATCGCGGCGATCTCGTCGTCGGTGAGCTTGCCGTCGGGGGGCATCTCCCACGACTCGTGGCGAATCGCGGCCACGACGTTGCTCGCCTCCGCGTCACCCGGCTCGATCGCCGCGCCCGATTCACCGCCGCGGAGCATGCCGACGAGGCTGTCGAGCCGCAGGCCGGCCTTCTGTTTCGTGTCGCCGTGGCAGGAGAGGCAGCGGGCGACGAGGACGGGCCGCACCTTCTCCTCGAAGAACCGGTGGGCCGCCGTGCGATCGGGATCGATCGCCTCGGCCCCACGGGCAGCCGCGGGGAGCGCGATGACGCCGACGCAGAAGCCAACCCAGAGGTGCAGCCGGTGGATTCTCATGCCTGAATTCTGAACATGTCCAGCTTCCGAGGCTATTGTCGTAAGCGACAGTACGCGGGCTGAAAACACTGGGTTTTGGGGGGAATAACGCGGGCTGGGCGGATTCCCCCGCTTGTGCCACGGGCGTCCTCGCAACCGGACGCCGGATCTCTAGCGAGCTCTCGGCGCTACGCGGATGTCGGTCCACACAACCCGCACCGGCGTGCCGTCGGCCGAGGCCACCGTAATCTCGTTGGCGGCATCGTCACGGAGCGCCGCGACCGGCACGGCGTAGCAGATGCCGCCGGGCTCGCCGCGCGGGTCGGCAACCGCGGTCGACACCGCAGCCGAGCCGTTCACCCGCACCACCGGCGGCTTGGCCGGCGCGGCCTCGAGCCGCAGCGTCAGTTCCGCCTGCCAGTCGGCGGGCGGCCGCGGGCCGGTGGGCAGCGTGAGCACGACCTCCGGACCGACCGCCGGCAGCTGCGTCTTGGCCGCCTTGCCCCAACCTTCATTGCCATCGGGATGGTTGACGTCGCTGAAGGTCACGACGTGGCGGCGCGGCTGTTTCACGAGCTCGGCAGGCGCGGCCATAGCCCGCAACGTCCGGTGATAGACGTCCTTCGACCACCATCGCGAGGCGTCGCCGGTCGCGCTGCCGTTTGGAAAGTAGTTGAAGAGATAGACCCCGTCCGCGCCGTCGTGCAGGACCTGCGCGGCTGCGGCGATCGCCTCCTCCGGCGCCACGCCCCGCTGATCTGCCGCGCGGTAGGGGCGGATGAGGACCTCGAGGCCCCCGAGCAGCATGACGCCTGTGCCGTCGAGTAGCCGCCGCCACTCTCGGATCGGCATCGCAAACTCGGTCGACGCCCAGCGGGGCGCGACCACGATCAGGTCGACGAGCCCCCGGCGGGCCCACTCGACCGGTTCGAGCCCGCACTTCAGCGCCACTTCCGGCCGAGAGGACGTGCGGACGCCGAGGCGAATCGGATGCCCGCGCCGCACCGCGGCCTTGCGGGTTCGCTGCCGCACCTCCGCCAGCCAGGCCGTGAGGATCGCCCGGCCCTCGTCCTCCTTGCCACGGCTGAACAGATACGGCTCCCGCATGAAGTCGAGTTCGAGACCGTCGATGTCGTAGCGATCGAGCGTCTCGTCGATCAGCTTCATGGAGTGATCACGGACCTCGGGCCTGCCGTAGTCGAGCGCCCGGCTGTAGTAGCCCTCGTAGCCCTGCC
>JBBAVU010000188.1:0-5771 GCA_040397565.1 Pirellulales bacterium
TAGTAGGCCTTGAGGTCGTCGGCCATGCTCTCGTGGCCGCTCCACGGCTCGGGGATGAGCATGCTCACCGCCTCCTCGAGCGGCCGGCCGGCGAGCACGAGCAGTTCCAGCACGTTGTCGAGCGTGGCCGAGTCGCTGCCCCCCTCGCGGATCACGGGCTTGATCTTGTCGAGGTCGGGGCCGAACACCGGATGGGCGAGCATGCTCTCCCGCGCGTGCATCCAGTTGATGTTGCCGCGGACGGTGTTGATCTCGCCGTTGTGGGCGATGTAGCGGAAGGGATGGGCGAGGTCCCACGTCGGGAACGTGTTCGTGCTGTACCGCTGGTGCACGAGCGCGAGGGCCGAAGTCATCCTCTCGTCGGAGAGGTCGGGGTAGTACTTCGCGACCTGGTCGGCGAGAAGAAGCCCCTTGTACACGAGCGTCCGCGACGAGAGCGAGCAGACGTAGCAGAAGGTCTGCTCCGTGAGGCCGAGCGATCCGAGCTCCACACCGAACCGCTTGCGGATCACGAACAGCTTCCATTCGAAGACGTCGCGGGGGGTCGAACCACCGCGGCCGATGAACGCCTGTCGGACGACGGGCTCGACGTCCCGCGCGGTGCCGCCGATCGTGCTGTTGTCGGTCGGCACGTCCCGCCACCCGAGGAACTCCTGCCCCTCCTCGCGGACGATTCTTTCGAAGAACGCCTCCGCCGCCTCGCGGTCTCCGTCGGACGGGGGCAGGAAGACGTTCCCGACCGACCAGTCGCCGGGAGCGGGCAGCCTGATGCCCGCCTTCGGCGCGACGGCCGCGAAAAAATCCTGCGGCATCTGGATGAGGATGCCGGCTCCGTCGCCGGTGAGCGGGTCGCAGCCGCAGGCGCCGCGATGCGTGAGGTTCTCGAGCACCTCCAGCCCCTGCCGGATGATGCGGTGGCTCCGGCGGCCGTGCATGTTGACCACGAAGCCGACGCCGCAGGCGTCGTGCTCGTTGGCGGGGTCGTAGAGGCCGGTGGCGGGGGGAAGTCCGGGGAGGCGCGTCATGGCGTTGGCTCTGGCGTGGGGGCGGAATTTTTTTCGGGTGTACGGGCGGGCTTCACGAACGTTTCCCTCGCCGTCGCGGCGGCATCGACGTGCCCGCGAAGCAGCTCGACGAATCGCCTCGCGGTCGCGGAAAGCGGCTTGCCCCTGGCGTGGATCACGCCGAGCGGGCGGACGAGCTCCTCGCCGGCGATCCGGACGCTCGCGAGCGTGCCGCTCGCGAGTTCGCGGCCGATCGTCGGCTCCGGAAGCAGCGAGATACCGGCGTCGATCTCCACCGCCCGCTTGATCGTCTCGACGTTGTCGAACTCCATCACGACGTCGGGCGAGGCGTTGTGGGCGGAGAGCTTCCGATCGATCTCGTGGCGAATCATCAGGTCCTGGTCGAACGAGACCATCGGGACGCCGTCCAGCTCTTCGAGCGCGACCTCCACCCGGCCGGCGAACGGATTGCCAGGGGCGCAGACGAGCACGATCGGCTCGTCCCGCCAGGGCTCGGCCTCGATCGACCGCGTGCTGCGGGCGTAGCTGACGAGGCCGATGTCGGCCTGTCCGGTCTCGACCGACTCGAGCACCCGCTCGGGGTGAAGGTATTCCAGGCGGATGTTCGCCCGGGGATGGCGGCTCATGAATTCCTGCACGTAGCGGCTCATGCCGTGGAGGCCGACGGAGTAGATGGCCGCCACGCGAACGCGGCCCGCCACCTCCTCGTGGAGGCTCCGCACCTCGTCCTCGAGCGCCTCGTACCGGGCGATCAGCTTGCGGCAACCGTCGCAGAAGACCTGTCCCTCCCGGGTGAGCACGAGCGGCCGCTTCGACCGCTCGATGAGCTGCACGCCGAGCCGCTGCTCGAGGTGGCTCACGACCTGGCTGGCCGCCGACTGCGAGATGCCGTTGTCCTCCGCGGCCCTCGAAAAGCTCCGCCGGGCCGCGATATCGCAGAACACTTTCAGCGATTTCAGGTTCATGAGCTGAGGACCGGACTAGACGCCGGATGAGAAAAACAAATACTCTAGAGCTGCATCATTCGGAAAACAGATGGAGTATAGAGGGCCTCCAGCGGCCGTCAAGCAGCCTCGCTTCCTCTTTTCAAGGGCCGTTCAACCATCATGGCGACCACCGCGGGGCCACGACCGCACGTCCTCCTGGAGGCGAACTACCGCCAACTGCTCGATCGGCGGCCGAACGTCGCCGTGCTCCCGTGGGGAGCGACCGAGGCCCATAACTTCCATCTCCCACACGGCACGGATGTCGTCGAGGCGGCCGCCATCGCGGAGGCGGCGGCAGACATCGCCGCCGCCCGCGGGAGCCGTCCGATCGTCCTGCCCGTCATTCCATTCGGCAACAACGCCCAGCAGCAGGACCAGGTGGCCACGATCCACCTCTCGACCGCCACCGCCCTCGGCATCCTCCGCGACGTGACAACGAGCCTGAAACGGCAGGGCATCGACCGGCTGGTGGTGCTCAACGCGCACGGCGGCAACGACTTCAAGCCGATGGTGCGCGACGTGGCCCTGGAATCCGGCTCGCTGATCGTGGTCGTCGACTTCTGGCGGATGCAGGCCGACGCCTTAACGCGGATCTTCACCGAGCCTGGGGATCATGCAGGTGAGATGGAGACCTCGCTGCTGCTCCACCTGCGTCCCGAACTCGTCGTCATGTCTCAGGCCGGAGAGGGAACGGCGAATGCTTGGGCGATCGAGTCGCTGCGGCAGTCCGGCGTCTGGACGCCCCGGCCGTGGTCCGCGGTTCATCCTGACACCGGCAGCGGCAACCCTGCGGGGGCGACCGCCCGGAAGGGGGCCGAATACTTCGAGGCCGTCACCCGCGGAATCGCCGAGGTGCTCGTCGAACTTTCCGCGGCGAAAAGGGGCGACCTCCCCTACGTGGCGAAAACCGCGGCCGAGTGAGCCCTTATCGATTCGCAGAAGGCCCGGCACGTGCGGGCCGTCAGCCCGGAAGCTCGACCGTGCGGCCGGTGCGGAAGGCCTCGTCGGCGGCCAGCACGATCCGCAGGCTGTTGACCGCGTCGGCGACATGGTGGCTGAGGTCGCGATCGTGCCGGATCGCATCGAGGAAGAACTGCTGCTCGAGCAGGCAGAGCCCGTCGTGATCCGGCTCGCCCGAGCAGTCGATCAACTCGTCTTGCTTGGCGAAGCTCCCGTCGGGCCGCAGATCGGCATGATGGAGCCGCAACAGCGAGGCTTTCGTGTGCCCCTCGACGTCGTCGCTCTCCGTGGCTCCCTCCTTGACTCCCACGATGCTCACGCAACCCTTCGGGCCGACGACGTCCTTCACGAAGTAGGCCACGTCGCTCATCATCGGTCCCCAGCCGGCCTCGTACCAGCCGACGGATCCGTCCGCGAAGGTGACCTGGAGCTGCCCGTAGTTGTACATGCCGGGCACGAGGTCGTCGGTGAGCCGTGCCCCGATGGCGCCGACGCGAACCGGTCGCGCCCTGGTCATCTGGCACATGACGTCGACGTAGTGCACGCCGCAGTCGACGATCGGCGACATCGATTTCATGAGCGACTGGTGCGTGTGCCACATCGCTCCCGACGACTGCTGGTTGAGGTTCATCCGCATGACGAGGGGCTTGCCGAGCGTTCGCGAGACTTCGATGAACCGCTTCCACGTGGGATGCACCCGGAGGATGTAGCCGATCACGAGTTTCCTGCCGGCCTGCTTCGCGGCGGCCACCACCTCCTCGGCCTCGGCGACCGTGACGGCCAGCGGCTTCTCGAGGAAGACGTGGCAGCCGGCGCCGAACGCCTTCCGCGCGTACGCGGCGTGGGTGTCGGGATAGGTGTTGATCGAGACGGCATCGGGACGCGTCGCGGCGAGCGCCTGCTCGTAGTCGGCGAACTGCGGATAGTCGGCCCCGAGGGCGGCGAGCAGGTCGCGCCGCGACGCCTCGTTGCGGGCCACCACGCCGACGATCTCGAAGTCGGGCAGCGCGTGGTAGGCCTTCGCGTGCGACTTTCCCATGTGGCCGCAGCCGACGACGAGGATCCTGATAGGCGATGTCATTGATGACTCCCTGGAGCTGGAGGAAGAGCAGACTCGTCGATCGCGGCGTTTTTCAGTCGCTGTTGTTCACCATCCTTCGCCGCGGCCCGCCGCCGGAGCGTGGCCACGAGGTCGCGGAGATCGCGAGGAAGAGGGCTCGTGAACCGGAGCTCCTCCCCGGTGACCGGGTGCACGAAGCCGAGTTCCGCCGCGTGGAGGGCGACACGGGCCGCACCCGACGCGTCGGCGTCGGCAGTGCGACGCGGCCCGTAGACCCGCTCACCGCAGAGCGGGTGGCCGGCCTCCGCGAGGTGGATGCGGATCTGGTGGGTGCGGCCGGTCTCGAGCGTGCACTCGACGAGCGTGTGCTCGCGGCCGTAACGCTCGATCACCAGCACGTGCGTGACCGCCGGCTTCCCATCTTCGTGTCCGTCCCCGTCCCCGGAATCCGCTCCCCGGCGCCGCGACGCCGCCTCGGCGCTCCCGCGGCGGCCGTCGCCGCGATCTCGGAGCAGGTGCGAGCGGATGGTGGCCTGCTTCGCGCGGCCGCGGACGACCGCGAGGTAGCGGCGGTGGGTCGTATGCTGGCGGAACTGCTCGGCGAGGATCCGCGCGGCCGGCACGTTCCGCGCGAAGACCACAAGGCCGCTCGTCTCGCGGTCGATCCTGTGGACGGCGAGCACCGGCCCCGGCCGGCGCGGCTTGGCGGACGGGGGCTGACGGGCCTTCCCCTTCGGTCTCGACGCCTGCAGGTGCTTCGCGATCGCCGCAGGCAGCATCTCGTCGAGCGTCGGCTGCAGCTGCCGGCGGCGGGCGGGCCAGGACTTCTCCTCGTGGTGCCGCACGGTCGTCACGCCACTCGGCTTCTCCACCACGACGACGTGGTCGTCGAGATGCACGATGCGGAGGTCGGAGGGATCCGGCGGCGCGGCGGCGGGCGTGGAGAGCAGCTTGACGACCTCGCGGCCCTTGAGACGACGGGCCTCGTCGGTGCAGATGTTGCCGTCGATCATCACGAGCCTTCCACGCAGAAGCCCCCTCACCCGGGACCATGCCATCCCGGGCTGGATCTGCCTGAGGAACGTCGCCACGGTACGCCCCGCGGCCGCCCCGGGCACGTGGAAAACCTTCCCCTGCGGCCCGTCGGCCTTGAGCGGGCGACCAGCCTTGCCCTCTCCGGCACGGCGATCTTTCACGGGGTCTTCTTCGGATGGCATCGGCTGGCAGGCGGAGGACGGTCGACAAGCACCCGGACGAGTCGGTTCACCACGAACCGCCGGTGCACGGCCGCGATCCTTGACCGCGGCCCCCTCCGTTTTACACTCCAACCTGCATCTTACGAGGAGATTTCGTGCCCGGGACATGCGTGGTCGGTCTGCAATGGGGGGATGAGGCCAAGGGCAAACTGGTCGACATCCTCACCGAGCGGCACGAGATCGTCGTGCGATACCAAGGCGGGGCCAACGCCGGCCACACGGTCGTCTCCGGCGGGCAGACCTGGAAGCTGTCGCTCATCCCGAGCGGCATCCTTCGGGACGGGGTGACCTGCGTCGTGACCGGCGGCGTCGTCCTCGACCCGGCGAACGTCCTGAAGGAGCTTGACGGCCTCGAGTCACGGGGGGTGCGGATCGGTTCGAAGCTGAAACTCAGCGACCGGGCCCACGTCGTCTTCCCCTGGCACATGCTCGAGGACAAGGTGCTCGACGGCAGCGTCTCCGGCGGCGAGGCGATCGGCACGAC
>JBBAVU010000189.1:0-5686 GCA_040397565.1 Pirellulales bacterium
CCGGGGAGGGGTGAACAAGACGCTCCAAACGACCTATAAAAGCGGGAGTCGCGCCCGTAGCTCAGGTGGATAGAGCATGGGATTTCTAATCCCAGGGTCGCTGGTTCGAGTCCAGCCGGGCGTATTCGATTTTTCGGGGGACCGTGAACACGCCTTGGCGACGTGCGTACTATTTCCAACGGATGCCCGTCAGGAAGTGGGCAGCCAAGACCAGGCACGGAGGCATCATCATGGACCCTCATTTCAGGGAATATCTGGCCGCGGTGTGCGGCATGCAGGACGTGTACGGTTTCAATGACGACCATGCGGACGTCGCGCAAGCCGACGCCGGAATGGAGGTTGGCCTCGGGGGCCAGGCGACGGTCGCCGAGGCGATTCCGGCTGTCGTCGGTTGCCGCTGAACACGATTCGAACATGGGGAGCACAGACTTGACTTCCGGCTCGTGGAAGCGGCAGCCGCCGCGCGGGCCGGTCTGCGAGAGGAGGGTGGCATGGATCGCGAAGACTTGATCGTGCTGTGCAATCGGTTCGTCCGCCGCCGGCTCGAAGCCCAGGGGGACGATCGACCGCCGGTCTGGGACATCGTCCAGAGCTATCGCCAGGGGGAGATCAGCGAGAGCGAGAAGAATTCGCTGCTGGCGCTTGTGAGCGACCCCGACGAGGACGAGGTCGCCGGCTGCATGGAGGATGCCCCGGGGGTCGACTGGTAGCATCGGCCCGGCAAGGCAGGCAAGCTGCACGGCTCGTCGTCGAAAGACCCGACGGGCAGGCCGATCGTGCCGATTGAGAGCGTCGTGACGACGATCGCGAGGGGGATGGGGCTCATCGGGTTGATCGCAGGCCTTGCGGCCGGCGAATTCGCGCCGTCGCGCGCGTGCCGCGCCGAAGCCTGGCCCGAGTTGAACACCGACCGCGACGCGTTCACGCCGTCGACCTTCTGCGTCGATGCAGGCCACGTCCTCGCCGAGGCCTCGCACGTCTACATCCAGAACCGCAGCGGCTTGCCGACCAACAGCTACCCGGAGCTTCTCGTGCGGCGAGGGATGACCGACTGGCTGGAATGGCGGTTCGGCGTCAACTACGACGTCAACTCGCAGGGCAACGTCGTCACGAGCGTCGAGGCGGGCGAGGTCGACGAGCCCGGCAGGGGCTCGCATGAATCGAGCGTGCTCTACGGACTCAAGGCGTCGATCCTCGAACAGGACGGCCTCGTCCCGCAGGCCTGCTTCATCATGGAGGGGGATACGCCGATGCAGGGCGAGCACTACGGAACGGTGCCGATCGCGACGGCCGTTGCCGGCTGGGAGCTGCCGCTCGCGCTTCCCTCGGCGGAGGGTCTTCCCTGGCGGCTCGACACCGCCCTCCGATATTCGTACGTGGAGGGGAAGGAGGCGTGGTTCAGCCGCTGGGGCCCGTCGGCGGTGCTCCGCATGCCGGTCACCGACCGGTTCGAGACCCATGCGGAGTGGTTCGGAACGTTCTCCGACGGACTCGCCAGGAACACGAGCCGGCCCTTCTTCAGCCCCGGCTTCCACTACGTGCTCACGCAGCGGTTCGAGATCGGCCTCCGCGTCGGCTGGGGGCTGAACCGCGAAGCCGCCAACTTCTTCTCCGACGCCGGCTGCGCGTGGAAGTATTGACCGGCGTCACATGTGGATGGCGGATCCGGAAACCGCCATCGCAGCCTCCTTGAGGGCCTCCGGCAACGTGGGGTGCGCGTGGCAGACCCTGGCGATGTCCTCGGCCGTCGCGCCGAAATTCATCGCCGCCGCCGCCTCGCCGATGAGGTCGCCGGCCGCGGGCCCGATGATGTGCACGCCGAGCACCCGGTCGCTGGCGGCGTCGGCGAGCACTTTCACCTTCCCCGTCGTGTCGTTGATCGTGCGGGCCCGGCCGTTGGCGCGGAAAGGGAATACGCCCTTCTTGAACGCGACGCCCGACGCGACGAGCTGCTCCTCCGTCCGGCCGACGGCGGCAATCTCCGGATGCGTGAAGACCACGGCCGGCACGAGGTCGTAGTCGACGTGGCACCAGCCCCCATCCATGCCGTCGATGCACGCGACGCCATCCTCCTCGGCCCGGTGGGCGAGCATCGGCCCGGGCACGCAGTCGCCGATCGCGAAGACACCCTGGGCCGCCGTGCGGAACCGATCGTCTACCGGGATGAATCCCTTCGGGTCGACCGCGATCCCGACCGTCTCCAGCCCGATCCCGTCGGTCGCTGGCCGTCGGCCTGTCGCGGCGAGCACCCGGTCGCAGCGGATCGGCGGCAGCCCCTCCACCTCGACCAGGCAGCCGTCCCCATCCGCCCTCGCCGCCTTCACCTTCGCCCCGAGATGGATCTCGAGCCCCTGCTTGCGGAAGAGCGACAGCGCCTCCGCCGCGATCTCGCCGTCGATCCCGAGCAGCACCCGGTCGGCAAACTCGAGCACCGTGACCTTCGACCCCAATCGTCGCCAGACGCTGCCGAGTTCGAGGCCGATGTAGCCGCCGCCGATCACGACCAGGTGCGCGGGGACCGAATCGAACGAGAGCGCCTCCGTGCTCGTGCCGACGAACTTCCCGTCGACCTCGACGCCCGGCAGCACGACGCTCCGGCTGCCGACCGCGACCACGATCCGCGGCGACTCATGGACGGCGACGCTGCCGTCGGCGGCCGTTACCTCCACCCTGCCCGGCCCCGCGAGGCGGCCCGTGCCGGAGAGCCTCGCGACCTTGTTCTTCGCGAGCAGCGCCTCGATCCCCTTTGCGAGCGTCGAAACGACGTCCGTCTTCCGTTTCATCATCGCCGGCAGGTCGAGCGAGACGCCGCCCACGCGGACGCCGTGGACGGCGAGCTCACCGTGGGCCAACTCGTACTTGTGGCTCGATTCCAGGAGGGCCTTCGACGGGATGCAGCCGACCCGCAGGCAGGTGCCGCCGAGCTGAGGCTCCCTCTCGATCACCGCCGCCTTCCAGCCCCTCTGGGCCGCACGGATCGCGGCGACGTAGCCGCCGGGCCCGCCACCGATCACGATCAGGTCGAACACGTCAAACCTCCAGCATCAGGCGGGTCGGATCCTCGATCGTCTCCTTGATCCGCTTGAGGAACGTGACCGCCTCGCGTCCGTCGACGAGTCGGTGGTCGTAGGTGAGTGCCAGGTACATCATCGGCCGGATCACGACCTGCCCGTTCAGGGCCACCGGCCTGTCCTGGATGGAGTGAAGCCCGAGGATGCCGCTCTGGGGCGGGTTGATGATCGGCGTCGAGAGCATCGAGCCGTAGACGCCGCCGTTGGAGATCGTGAACGTCCCCCCCTGCAGTTCCTCGAGCTTGATCTTGTTCTCCGCGGCACGCTTTGCGAAGTCGACGATCGCCGCCTCGATCTGGGAGAAGCTCATGGTTTCCGCGTTGCGGAGCACCGGCACGACGAGGCCCTTGCCGCCCCCCACCGCGATCCCGATGTCGCAGTAGTCCCGGTAGACGATGTGGGGATCCCGGTACTCGGCGTTCACCTGGGGCACGGCCCGGAGCGCCTCGACGGCCGCCCGCACGAAGAACGACATGAAGCCGAGCTTCACGCCGTGACGCTCGATGAAGGCGTCCTTGAACTTCGATCGAAGCGCCATCACGCTCGACATGTCGACCTCGTTGAACGTCGTCAGGAGCGCCGCCTCCTGCTGTGCCTCGACGAGCCTCTCGGCGATCCGTCGGCGGATCGGGTTGATGATCACGGCCCGCTCGGCACGATGGGCCGGGCCCGTCGGAGCGAGCGTCGAGGCGAGCGGCTTCGAAGCCGCCGCCGAAGGCGTCGGGGCCGCCGCCAGAGGCTTCGCCGCCACGGCCGCGACCGCGTCCTGCTTCGTGATCCGGCCTCCCGGACCGGTCGCCACGGCGGCCGATGCCGGAACGCCCGACTCTCCGAAAATCCGAGCGGCCGAGGGCATCACGCGGGCCGGGCCCGTGGCAGGAGCGGCGACGGGAGCCTGCGGCGGAGCCGCTGGAGTTGCGGACGCTGGGACGGCGGCGCCAGCCTCCATGTACCCGATCACCTCGCCCACGGTCGCCTTCTCCCCCTGACCCTTGAGGATCTTTGTGACGGTGCCCGCGCCGGGCGCGGGAAGCTCGACCGTCGCCTTGTCGCTCTCGATTTCGACGACCGGCTCGTCGGTGCGGACGGCCTCGCCTTCCTTCTTCTTCCAGGCGCCGATCATGACCTCGGTGATCGACTCACCGACTTCGGGAACCTTCAATTCAAGCGGCATGGCTTTCGGGGCTCGTGGGGTGTGGTTGTCAGCTTTGGAAGGCGGCGGTGAGCAGCTCGTTCTGCTCGAGATCGTGGCTCTTCTTCGATCCCGTCGCGGGGCTCGCGGCGCTCTGGCGGCAGACCCCCGAGAACGGGAACCGCTCGAGCAGCCTCTCCCCGAAGTGGATTCGCACGAACCGCCAGGCCCCCATGTTTTCCGGCTCCTCCTGCACCCAGATGGCCGGCGTGCCGACGGTGTAGTGGGCGAGCGCCTCCTCGAGCGCCCGGCGGGGCAGCGGATAGAGCTGCTCGACGCGGACGATCGCGACGTCGTGACGTCCGGTCTCCTCCCGCCGCTTCTCGAGCTCGTAGGCGACCTTCCCCGAGCAGAGGAGAATCCGGCGGATCTCCTTGGGGTTGGCCGGACCGCGGTCGCGGATCACCCGCTGGAACGAGCCCCGCACGAGGTCGTCCATCGTCGAAACGCAGCCGGGGTGCCGAAGCAGGCTCTTCGGCGTCATCACGACGAGCGGCTTGCGCCACACGCGAAGCACCTGCCTGCGGAGGCAGTGGAAGATCTGCGCCGGCGTCGTCGGCTGCACGACCTGGATGTTGTCCTTCGCGGCAAGCGAGAGGAACCGCTCGAGCCTGGCGCTCGAGTGCTCGGGCCCCATTCCCTCGAAGCCGTGCGGCAGGAGCATCACGATGCCGGAGAGACGGTTCCACTTGTCCTCGGCGCTCACGATGAACTGGTCGATCACGACCTGCGCGGCGTTCACGAAGTCGCCGAACTGCGCCTCCCACATGACGAGGCCGTCCGGGCAGTCGAGGCTGTAGCCGTATTCGAAGCCGAGCACGCCCGCCTCGGAGAGCGGACTGTTGTAGATCTCGACCGAGGCCTGATCCTCGGAGAGGTGCTCGAGCGGACAGTAGGTCTCGTCGGTCACGACGTCGTGGATCACCGCGTGGCGATGGCTGAAGGTGCCGCGCTGGCTGTCCTGGCCGGAGAGCCGAATCCGCAGCCCCTGCACCGCAAGGCTCGCCATCGCGAGCGCCTCGCCGGCCGACCAGTCGATCGGCTGGCTGCCGTCGATCATCTGCTTTCGCGTCTCGAGCAGCTTCGCGATCTTCGGATGCGGCTGAAAACCCTCCGGCAGCTCGACGAGCCGCTTGAGTAATTGACACAGCACTTCCTGCCGGACGCCCGTGTCGACGTCCGCGGCCTCCCGCTCACGGCCGCCGATGTAGAACGCCCAGACGCCGCCGAGATCGCTGCGGTAGACGAAATCATCCCGCTTCGCGACCGACAGCTCGCGGTCGAGGCCCGCACGGTGCTCCTCGGCGATCTCCTCCGCCTCCTTGCGGGTGATCCCGCCGAGCGCGAGCAGCCTTTCGAGGTAGCTTTCGTGCACGCTCGGCCGCCGCTCGATCACCCGGTAGAGCGCGGGCTGCGTGAAGGC
>JBBAVU010000190.1:0-5649 GCA_040397565.1 Pirellulales bacterium
AGCATCGACTGGATGTCTCGTCGGGCGGTGTCGAGCGCGTCGGCGAGCTTGGCGACGAGCTTGCCGCCGGCCTGGGCGAGATCGGGCCTGCCGCCCCCCTTGCCGCCGACGGCCGTCGCCGCCCCCTTGATCCAGTTGCCGGCCGAGATGCCGCGGGCTTCGAGCTCACGTGAGATCCCGGCGACGAGCGTGACCTTGTCCCCCTCCGCGGCCGCGAGCAAGACGGCGATCGGGCTTGCCTTGCGGCGGAGCAGGTCGATCGCCTGCCGCATCGCCGCGGCGTCGGCGGCCCCCATGTTCGCGACGACCACCCGTGTGCCGCCCATGTCGACGGCCGAGGCGAGCAGGTCGTCGACCGAGGCGGCCTGTGTCGCGGGAGCCTTCGCCTTCTTGAGCTCGCGGACCTCCTTCATGACCGCGGCGAGCCGCGTGGGAAGCTCCGCCGCCGGCACCTTGAGCGTCGAGGCGGCCTCGGCGAGCGAGTTCTCCGCGTCGCGGAACCGCTCGAGCGCCTTCAGGCCCGTCATGGCCGTCACGCGGCGGGTTCCGGCCGACACGCTCTCCTCGCCGACCACCCGCACGAGGCCGATCTCCCCGGTGTTCGACACGTGCGTTCCGCCGCAGAGTTCCCTGCTCACTCCCTCCATCGAGACCATCCGCACGACGTCGGGATACTTCTCGCCGAAGAGCATCATGGCGCCGGCATGCCGTGCCTCGGCGAGCGGCAGCAGGGTCGCGCCGACCGGCACGGCCGCGAGCACGTTGCGGTTCACCATCGACTCGATCTCCCGCAGCGTCTCCGCGCCGACGGCCGCGCCGTGCTGGAAGTCGAACCGCAGCAGGTCGGCATCGACCTTCGAGCCCTGCTGGACGGCGTGGCTGCCGAGGAAGTGCTGGAGCGCGGCATGGAGCAGGTGCGTCGCCGAGTGGGCCCGCCGGAGCGCCGCCCGCCGATCGGGATCGACCGCGGCGTGGACGACGTGGCCGAGCGCGAGCGACCCCCGCTTGAGATGCCCGAGGTGGAGCATGAAGCCCGCCTCCCGCTTCGTGTCGATCACCTCGAAGACGCCCTCGCCCGCGGCGAGCTTCCAGGAGAGGCGGCCGGTGTCGCCCACCTGCCCGCCCGACTCGCCGTAGAAGGGCGTGCGGTCGAGGACGACGGTGACGGGCTCGGCGTGGCCGATCTCGTCGAGCGAGTCGCAGAGACGATTCTGCGCGATGATGCCGATCACCCTCGCGTCGGCCGCGAGCGTGTCGTAGCCGAGGAACTCGCAGCCGTGCATCGCCTTGCGGAGGCTGTCGAGCGGCCCGGAGGCGAACACCTCCACCCGCATGCCCGCCCCCGACTGGCGGCCGTGCTCGTCCATCGACTCGCGGAAGCCGTTCCAGTCGAACGCGCAGTTCCGCTCGGCCGCGATCGTCTCGAGGAGCTCCGGGGGAAACCCGTAGGTGGTGTAGAGCTCGGCCGCGTCCGACCCCTTCACGAGCCCCGTGCCTGACTTCGCGATCGACGCGAAGAGCCGCTCGATCCGGTCGAGCCCACCGTCGAGCGTGGCGAGGAAGGCCTCCTCCTCCCGCTTGATCACCTCGGCCACCCGCGAGGTCGTCTCCGACAGCTCCGGGTAGGGCTTTCGCATCATCTCGGCGACCTTCGGCGGAAGCTTGTGGAGGAACGGCTCCCGCATGCCGAGCTGGCGGCCGTCGAGCACGGCCCTGCGCAGGAGCCGCTTCACGACGTACTTCTCCTTGTCGTTGCCCGGCATGACGTTCTCGTGGATCGCGAACGTGCAGGCACGCACGTGGTCGGCGATTCGCCGCATCCGGCGGCCGTCGTCGTCGGCCGGGGCGTACCGCTTCCGGCAGACCTCGCCCACCGTCTCCACGAGCGGCCGGAGAATGTCGATGTGGAAGTTGCTGTCCACGCCCTGGAGCATGGCGGCGGTCCGCTCGAGCCCCATGCCGGTGTCGATGTTGCGGCTCGGCAGCGGGCGGAGGTTGTCGGGCGGCGAGCCGACCCGGTTGAACTGCGTGAAGACGAGATTCCAGATCTCGACGTCGCTCCCGTCGGGCATCCGGTAGAAGATCTCGCTACACGGGCCGCAGACGCCGTCTGGGCCCTGGCTCGGGGCGCTCGCGGGCCAGAAGTTGTCGTCCTCGCCCATCCGCGTGATCTTCGCGGCCGGCACGCCGATCTCGTCCGACCAGATCGCGTAGGCCTCGTTGTCGTCCTGGTAGACGGAGATCGAGAGCTTCTCCGGCGCGATGCCGAGCCACTGCCGGCTCGTGAGAAACTCCCAGGCCCACTGGATCGCCTCCCGCTTGAAGTAGTCGCCGAAGCTGAAGTTGCCGAGCATCTCGAAGAAGGTGTGGTGCCGCGGCGTGCGGCCGACGTTGTCGATGTCGCCCGTCCGCAGGCACTTCTGGCAGGTGGTGGCCCGGGTGAACTCGAGCTTGCACTTGCCGAGAAAGTGGTCCTTGAACTGGTTCATGCCGGCCGGCGTGAAGAGCACCGACGGGTCCCACCGCGGCACGAGCACGTCGCTCGGGCGGCGGACGCAGCCCTTCGATTCGAAGAATGCGAGATACGCTTCGCGGAGATCGTCGGCCTTCATGAACGCTCGGGGCTCCAGGGGCTTTTGCCGCGGCTCTGAATCGTCCGCGATGGCGGCATCATATCGGATGCGGGGCGGTCTTTCCCATCCGGTTCGAAGCTGTCAGACTCGCACGCCAGGCGGTGTCGGAATCCCTCGATGAACATCGTGATCGCCACCTCGAAGTGGAAGGTGAACGGCGCGGTCGTCTACGCCCGCCGGATCCTGCCCCGGCTCGTGGCACGCGGCCATCGCGTCTGGCTCGCGGCGCCGCCCGATTCGTGGCTGGCCGCCCAGACGGCCGGCGAGGCGCCGCTCCTGCCGACCGATCTGAGGCGGTGGCCGCTCGGCGAGGTCGGCCGCGTCGCCGAATTCTGCCGCCGCGAGCGGATCGACCTCTTCCATTCGCACTCGACGAGGGCGAGCCATTTCGGGGCCCTGCTCCAGGCCGTGCATGGCGTCCCGAGCGTGGCCCACCTCCACTCGGGCACGTTTCAGGCCCACGTCTACTTCCACTCGCTGCTCATCGCCGTATCGCACCACACGCTCGCCCGCCATCGCCGGTGGCTCGTGGGGCTCGACGGCCGGGGCGTCGTCTTGCCGAACTTCGTCGATGCCGCGGAGTGGCGGCCTGCGACCGGCGGCGACCGGCTCCGGGAGCTGCTCGGCGTGCCCGCCGCGACCCCCGTGCTCATCGTCGCCGGTCAGATCTGCCCGACGAAGGGGCAGGACCTCGCGGTGAAGGCCCTGGCGATCGTGCGGCGGACGCACCCATCGGCCGTGCTCGTGGTCGCCGGCCGAGGCCGGTTGAAGCGACACCACGAGGGGGAAGGCGTGCACCCGCTCGGGTATCGCGACGACCTCTCCGAGCTGCTGCCGCACGCGACGATCGTGGTGGTGCCGTCGCGACGGGAGGCCTTCGGCCTCGTGGCGGCGGAGGCGATGGCCTGTGGCGTGCCGGTGGTCGCCGCTGATGCCGGCGGCGTGGCCGAGGTCATCGCCGGTGGGGCGGGCCTGCTCGTGCCGCCACGCGACCCTGCGGCCCTCGCGGCGGCGATCGACGGCCTGCTTGCCGATCCGGCCGCCCGCGAGCGGATGGGGGAGGCGGGCAGGCGGATCGTGCGGGAGCGGTACGCCCCGGAAACCCACCTCGAGGCGCTCGAACGGCATTACGAGTCGGCCGTCGCATCGCGTTCAGGATTGCGGAATCGCGTGGACGGTCCTTAGAGTGGGCGAAAAGTTGCCTGGAGGAAACCGGTTCATGGATGAACTCACCCGCAGGGGGCTCTTCGCCGCGGCGGCGGCGGCGGCATGGGCGTGGCCCCGCGGCGATCGCGCGACGCTGCCGGAGGCGGGGGGGCGGTTCGAGTTGCCCGCTCCGCCGGTCGCGGACGATCGGCCGCTCTTCGCGACGGGCTTCGTCGAGCACTCCGCCGAGCCCCCCTTCGCCCACTGCCCGTCGCTCGTCCAACTGCCCGACGGCCGTCTTGCGTGCGCGTGGTATGCCGGAAGCCGCGAGGGAGGAAGGGACGTCGCGATCTGGTGGGCCGAGACGTCGGCCGCGGACGTCGCGGCCGGGAGGATCGCCTGGAGCGAGCCCGTCGCCGTCGTCGACCGACGGTCTGCCGCCCGCGATCTCGACCGCTTCGTCGCGAAGGTCGGCAACTCGGTGATCTTCGCCGACGCGGCGGGCCGCCCATGGATCGTGTTCGTCTCGATCGCCGTGGGCGGCTGGTCGGGCAGCTCGCTCAATGCCTGCTGCTCGAACGACGGCGGCCGCACCTGGGAGCCGGCCCACAGGCTTTCCTTGAGCCCCTTCCTCAACGTGAGCGAGTTGGTGCGGGCGGCGCCGGTCTCGCTCGACGGCGACCGGATCGGCCTGCCGGTCTACCACGAGTGTCTTGGGAAGTTTCCGGAGATGCTCTGGCTGCGTCCCGAGGGAAACCGGCTCGTGGCCACGAAGTCGCGGATGGCCGGGGGCCGCTCGCTCATCCAGCCGGCGGTCGTGCCGCTCGACGCGATGCGTGCCGTCGCGCTCCTGCGGAACCACTCCGGGACGCACCGCGTGGCGATCCAGCACACCTCCGACGCCGGCCGCAGTTGGAGCGACCCCGAGCCGACGCCGCTTCCCAATCCCGACGCGAGCGTGGCGGTGGTGCGGCTCGCGGGCGGCAGACTGCTCGTCGCGTTCAACGACTCGACGAAGGACCGCGACAACCTCGCCCTCGCGGTGTCGGATGCGGCCGATGGGCCCACGAAAGGGATCGGCGGCTGGAAACGGATCGCGACGCTCGAGTCGGATCCGGGCGAGCGGTTCGCCTACCCCTACCTTGCCCGCGACCGAGGCGGGCGGCTCCACCTCGCCTACTCCTGGAAGATGCGACGGATCCGCCATGCGGTCTTCAACGAGGCATGGATCGACGCCCAGCCCGGGGAGCCGATCGCCGCGGGCCGCGCCGAAGGCGAGGCCGCGGCATGAGCGGAGCCTGGCCTGCGATCGAGGCGATGATCGACTGGTGCTTTCCGCTCGTCGCGTGGGCGACCGTATTCGCTGCCGTCGTGGCCGCGATCCTCCCCCGAGCCCTTGCTGGTCGGCCGGCCGCGAAGTGGATCCTCGCCGCGGCCGCGGCGGCCGTCTTCATCCCGGTCGAGGGGATGCCGCTCGGCCGGTGGCTCCACGGCATCGACGGCGGCCTCTCGATCCCGTTTCTCGCCGCTCTCTTCGACCGGGCCGTCGAGACCTGGCGGGCAAGGCCGCTCCTGGATCGGCCCGCGAGGGCCGCGGCAGGATGGTTCGGCCTCGCCTGCGGCCTCGCGCTCTACCCGGCGGCGCTCGGCCTCGGCGGAATCGATCCCTACGTGCTCGGCTGGACGTCGCCTCTGGTGATGCTTGGCGCGGCCGCGGTCGCCGCGGTGCTCATCGCCCGGGGCAACCGGTTCGGCTACGTGCTGCTCGTCGCTGGCCTCCTGTGGCAGCTCGACGTGCTCGAGTCGGAGAATGCCTGGGACTACCTCGTTGACCCGATCTACTTCCTTCTGTCGCCATTCGCCATCACCC
>JBBAVU010000191.1:0-5624 GCA_040397565.1 Pirellulales bacterium
CGTGGCGTCAGAATGCCATCGGCTTCAGCGGTTCGTGCCGCTCTTCGAGCCGGCCACCTGCGGACGCTTCACGAAGTGCATCTGCGGGTCGTCGATGACCCACGGAGTGCTCCAGGTCTTGCCGTCGTCGCGGGTGCAGACGTTGTAGAAGAACGTCTTCACGCGTTCCGTCTTGTAGCCGTAGGGGAACTGCGAGGTGATGTGGTCGTCCATCGTGAGCTCGTCGACGCCGGGGCTCGCGAAGTAGTGAATCTGCCCGTCCGGCGTGAACGACATGCCGAGCGTCCACCAGCCGAGCTCCGTCATCTCGGGGCCGCGGATCTCGCGGCCGTTGCGGTTGCCACGGACGCGGATGTGGGCGGAATCGGGCTTCTCGCCGCCGTCACCCTTCTCGAAGCAGATGAACATGCCTGGCCAGTACTCCTCGACGCCGAACTCTCCCTTGTCGGGGTGGTCCTCGCCCGTGATGATCGCATGCGTGTAGCAGCCGGCGCGGAAGCCGAAGGAGGGGCCCGTCCGCTTCTCCCACTGCTCGAACGGAGGCAGGTAGACCCGCGTAACGATGCTCGGGCTGTCGGCCACCGACATGCCGGATCCGCCGATGAAGCGGCCGCTGTCGAAGACGAAGTCGTCCTGCATCATCTGGTAGGTGATCTTGCCGGGGATGCCGGCGTGCTGCGTCGCGAGCAGGAGGCCGTGGGTGCTTCCCTCGACGCCGGGGCTCGGCAGTTCGATCCGCTTTACGAGGTCGGGGGTGCCGCGCTTCATCCCCTCGAACCACTTGCGATTGACGCTCGTGCCGATCGGCCCGCGGACCCGTTCGTCCTGCTCCTCGGAGCTCTTCGGATGGCGGTAGTTCCACTTCCAGTTCTCGTCCTCGAAGTCGTCGCCGGCGTTCTTGGCGGCCGTTCCTGTGCCCGGAATGAGCACCGGCTTCTTCGGCGCCGGCTCCGCTGTGGCCGCCGGCGCAGGCGGCTTCGTCGCGGAAACGCCGTTCCGCGTCGGCATCCGCGAGGCCATCCTCCGGCCGGAGCCGTTGGTCTGGCTCGGGCCGTTGCTCTGGGCGGCGAGCCGGATCGGCGACTGTGCGACGGCGGACCTCGAGAGCGGGAGTGTAGCGGGCTCGTCGGCGTTCACGCACGCCATCGCGAGAAGGAGTCCGAGCGTCCCCAGGGCCGCGTCCCAACGAAGCAATATGCCGTAGCGAGCCATGATCCCCTCCCTGTCCGCACGAACACCCGCGGCCGCGCCGACGTCGGCCACCGCGCAGAAGATCATCGTCGTCACGAACCGTTTCACTGGAAGAAACGGTTTCATCGTCGCCGACACCGCCGCTTTGCCGCATGTTCGCGGCGCTACCGTCGCGACGCGGGCTTCCCATCCCTTCGGCGGCAGCTCGCGCAGGCTGTGCGGCTTGCCGATCCTGCCGCGCCGCTGTTCGCCCGAGACGACGAACGAACCCGCGCTACCAGTGGACCTGTACGGTGTCGCTCGACCAGTTCGAAGACGTGGTTCGGGCGCCCGACGAGCCGCCGCCGCTCCCGCCGAACCCGGGGGCCCGCAGCGATCGCCACGGATCGGGGCCGGCGAACCGTCCGCCCGGGAGCTGGATCACCCACGGTCCGGCGCCCCGGCTCATACGGGAGAACGAGTCCTCGAGCTGCCTGCGGCGGATTTCCGCGAGTCGCTGCTGCCTCCTTCTCGCGGCCTCGGCCGTGGCGGACCCGTAGGCCTGCCTCGCCTGGACGGCCGATTCGGCGGCCAGCTTGATCGCCTCTTCGTATCGCTGCCGCCCGAGCAGCCCTTTCGCCTGCTCGCACAAGCCGGTGGCGGCATGTACGTCGACCGACACGCCCTCCTCGTACCACGAGGCGATGCGTCGGATCTGGTTTTCCGTCTCCTCGATCTCGTGGATCGCCTGCCGCGCGAGCCGCTCGTCCTCGGCGGCGAGTTCCTTCGCCCGGTCGACCGATTGGTCGGCCGCGTCGACCATCGCCGACACCTCCCGGAGATTCGGCCTCGTCCGCGAGAAGCCCTCCGCGGCCACCCGCAAGAGCTCCTTCGACTCGCGGGCCCGCTCGTTGGCGCGGATGCGGTCGGTCCGTTGCCGCTCGAGGCCAGCGAGCAGCTCGGCGGCCTTCCTCGCCACCGCCTCCGTTCGGCCGGGAAGCGACGCCCGTAGTGCGTCGAGTTCCGCGCGGCGGTCGGTGACCGCGGTGTAGCAGCCATCGACCCAGTCCGCCTGTCTCACGGCCTCTTCCGTGAGGGCCACGCCCCGGAAGTAGTGCTGCAGATCGACCGCGATCGCCGCCCTCGCCGCCGCGACCAGCTCCCGCGCCCGCGACAGGCCCTCTGAGGCCTTGCCGAGGTTTCCGGCGACATCGCTCCAGGAGGCCTCGGCGAATCCGGCCGCGAGGTGCTCGAGCGCCCGCTCCGCCTGTCCGTGCCGGGAGCGGAGCGATTCGAGCCGGGTCTCGCAGCCTGGCAGAAGGTCCTCCACCCGCGCCTTCGCCGCCACGACGCTCTCGAGGAGCGCATCGGCCTCCGCGGCGAGTTGCTCCGCCCGGACGACGTGCCGCTCCGCCGAGTCGAGCTCGCCGGCATCGAGCAGTCCGTCGGCCGTCTCGAGCTGCGAACGCGCCTGCGACAGGGGCTCGTCGGGATCGGCGCCCGGCTCGGAGAGCAGCCAGCCCTCGGCGCGACGGGCCGCGATCTTGCCCGCAATGCGGTCGATCTCTTCCTGTGCCCGATTCGATCGGTCGTCGATTCCCTCGAGCCGTTCAATGCGGCCGACCATTTCGGCGAGCGACGCCTCCGACCCTTCGAGCCGTCCCCGGGCGGCGACCGGGTCGGCCTCGAGTTCGGCCCGTGCGACCCCGAGCGCCCGATCCGTCGCCGCCAGCGGCTGCTGGAAGACGGCCGCGGAGCGTCCTCGCTTCGCGATCGCCGTCGCACGGTCCTTGGCCGCGGCGATGGCAGCCTCGAGCCGCGAGGCAGCCTCGCGGGCCGACTCATGGGCCGACTCGAGCGTGTCGAGGGGAACCCGGCAGGCGGCCGACACCTCGTCGAGCGGCGGGCGTGCATCGGCGCCGTCGAGCATCGCGAGGGCCTTCTCCGCCGAGGCGGTGCCGAGGAACCATTCCGAGTCGATCTGGGCCTGCGCCTTCTCCCAGATGTCCATGAGCGAGAGCCACCGCTCGCGGTAGCCTCTCACCGACTGCTGCACGCCGTCGTAGGCCACGCGGGTGAGCCCCACCATCGGCGTCTTGAAGTCGGGGTCGGCATGGGGCAGCATGCGGTGCCGCTCCTGCTGGGAATCGAGCAGGTCGGAGAGGGCGACGACCTCCCCTTTGAACTCGTCGAGCTTCCTGCGGGCCGCATGCATCGCCCGGTCGTGCCTCGCCCGCTGGAGGAAGAACAGGGCGAGCGATCCGAAGCCGGCGAGCGCCGCGGCTCCCACCGGCAGCGTGCGGGTTCGGAACACCTTCGCCGCCTCGGCCCGTGCGACTTCGCGGTCCTTGCGTTCCTTGACCCAGGCCTCGGTCGCGGTCACGAGATCGGCGAGCCCCTCGTCGTAGAGTCCGTCCCTCGCCTTCGGCACGAACACTCGATCGAGCAGCTGCTTCTTGATGGTGTCCTTGTCGAGCCCCGCGGCGACCTCGACTCCCCACGGAGCGCGATACGCGAGTGAGCGGCCGCCGACGTCGAGCAGGATCGTGATGTCGTTGGACGGGTCGAAGCCGGATGTGTCGGAGGCTCGCCAACGATCGAGGATCGTGTCGAGGGCCCGCTCCGCGGCGTCTGGATCGCTGCCGGCGGTTCCGAGCACGAACACCCTGTAGTCTCGGCCGGTCTCCTGCTTCGCCTTCGCCACGGCCTCGCGGACCTTTTGGAACGTGCCGCCGACGCCCGACACGAACACGCGTCCGGCATCCGACGGCGAGACGATCGGCGCGGACACTGCCGCGGGCGGCTCGTCGGCGATCGCGGGCCTCGCGGCGGCCAGGACGATCGATGCTAGCGCGATCGACGCGAGGATGAATGACGAACGGCCTGAACGTCCAACCATGGCTCCACTCCCTGGGCGATCCGCCCCCAGTCGGCGGGAGCGAAAGAGACTGACGCTACCGGCTCGTCGGTTCGACGTCAAAGAGCCGGTCGCCGCCGGGCATCATGGCAGGCCGATGTCCTCCGCCGTGATGCGAGTCGGCGAAGACGGCACGAGCGGGGGCCTCGGCGGCTCGGCCGCGCCCGGCCGCGTGACGGTTCCACGCACGTTGCTGCCACGGGCCTGCCCGACGCCCGGCAGGCCCGTGCGGAACGGGGCGGAGCCGACCTGCGGACGCATCCCCTGGGCCGGCGGCAGTCCCGCGGGAAGACGCCCGGCGTTGAGATCGACCTTCGGCCCGCCGGCGCCGTATCCAGGACGAACCGCCGGCGCTCCCGCCCGCACGCCGCCGGTGACCGCGCCCCTGCTCCGTCCGTCATTCGGCTGGACGATGCCGCTGCCGTTGGCGGCTCGCTTCTCCGGAGCATTGGGCGGCGAGAGCCCGCCGTCTCTCGCCCGGCCGGCGTTGAGGTCGCGGTCCCGCTTCGGTGGTTCGCGGTCGGCATCGGGGCCGCCCTTCTTCGGTGGCTCCGCCGGGCGGAATGCATCGCCGAGCGGATCCCCCTCGGGCCTCGCCGGCCCGTCGTCTGCGGCAGGGTCCGCCATCGGATTTCCATCGCGGACGCCCGGAACGAGCGGCTTCTCGGCCGACGACTTGTTCAAGAGTTCGGCCTTCGCCCGCCGCATCTTCGCGCGGGCCACCTCCGCCTCCGCCTCGTCGATCGTGCCGTCCTTGTTGAGGTCCCAGCTGTACACGAGCTCCGCTCGCGAGGGGCCGACCGCCGCGTCCCCCTCCGCGGCCATTGTCAAGGCCGTCGCGCATACGATCGCCACGGACGCGATGGCAATCCACTCCAACGAGGTCGTTCGCATGCCTGGCGGCTCCTTCTTCAGCATTGTTTCAAATGCTTACGGTTGTTTCCAGAGCCCGGCGAACACCTCACGGTCTGCCCTGCTGCAACATCTTTTGCGGTTCGTCAAACGTGCTGGGTTCGGGGCTGCTCAAGAAGTGGCCGCGACGAGGGTCGTCAGGCGGGCGGAGGCCTGTCGTTCGTCGCCGCCGCACGCGGCGAGTTCGCGGGCCGCCACGTGGCAGTGGACGCGGTGGCCGTCGAGCGACACTTCCGGTGGATCGACCTCGCGGCAGGCCGCCTCGGCGATCGGGCACCGCGGGTGGAACCGGCAGCCGGAGGGCGGGCGGGCCGGGCTCGGCACGTCGCCCGGAAGCACGATCCGCGACCGCCGCTTCGCCGGATCGACCGTCGGCACCGCCGAGAAGAGCGCGATCGTGTAGGGGTGGAGCGGCGCCGCGTAGAGCTGCCTCGCCGTCGCGGTCTCCACGATCCTTCCGAGATACATGACGGCCACGCGGTCGGAGAGGTATTCCACGACGGAAAGATCGTGCGAGATGAAGAGATACGTGAGCCCGAGGTCGCGACGCAGGTCGGCAAGAAGGTTGATCACCTGCGCCTGGATCGACACGTCGAGCGCGGAGATCGGCTCGTCGAGCACGACG
>JBBAVU010000192.1:0-3074 GCA_040397565.1 Pirellulales bacterium
CGCCGTCGGCCGCGCCGACGAAGTCCGCTGCTGATGTGACTCATTCAGCGGCACGCTTGACCGGTTCGGGGCTGCCCGTGTGCCCGAGACGGCGTAGCTGACCAGCGAAGGCAGGATGCCGAAGCGCCAGTCAGGTCCGAGTGAGCGAAGGCCTGGAGGGCCGTAGCGAACGTCCGGCGAGCGGCATACGGGCAGCCCCGAACCCCAGCAATCAGCCGCGGCGGCTCGGTCGGCAGACGATGAACGTGCCGAGGCCGGCAAGCAGGCCGAAGAGGGCGTAGGCGACGAAGTACTTCACGGCGGCGGCTTTCCGGGGCGGGTGACTGGCTCGGCGGGTGAAAAGACCGCGGGCGAACGCTACGCTGTGACAGCCGATCCGGTCCCACACTCCCGCAGAGCCTAACCCGCATGGCCGCCAAGACCAAGTCGAAGCCCGCCTCGAAGTCGTCCCCGAAGCTGCCGCCCGTCGACCAGAAGACGCGGGGGCTCATCGTCGGCCTCGCCGACAAGGTGGTTGCCGCCGCCGAGAAGAAGCGGGATCCCCACCTCGACATCCCGGCCCGCAGCCTCTCCAACACGAAGTGGAACAAGTCGCGGCGGATCATCGAGATGGGCTCGCAGACCAACTGCCGCCAGCTCTTCAACCTCTCCCAGGCGAAGAGCTACATGCAGACGCTCCTCGTGGCCACCGGCTGCAAGCAGCTGATCGACCAGCAGAAGACGACCAGCATCCGAGGTCTCTACTACCTGCTGAAGCACACGATCGAGGGAACCCGCGAGGAGACGTTCGCCACTCAGGAGGAGTGCGACCCGATGATCGAGGATCTCGAGGTGACGCTCGAGAGCCTCCGGGAGGAACTCCACGTCTACGCGAGCAACCGCGGCGGCATGGTGGGCCCGATCACGCTCATCGACTCCGGCGACGAGATCGACTGCGCGAGGATGGGATCGGGCGGATACAGCATCCCCTCGATCGTCGAGGCGGACGTCATCCAGTTCAAGAAGTGTGACGCGAAGTACATCCTCCACGTCGAGAAGGACACGGTCTGGCGGCGGTTCAACGAGGACAAGTACTGGAAGAAGCACGGCTGCCTCCTCACGCACGGCGGCGGCCAGCCTCCCCGCGGCGTGCGGCGAATGCTCTACCGGCTCCACAACGAGCTGAAGCTGCCGGTCTACTGCCTCCTCGACAACGACCCCTGGGGCTACTACATCTACTCCGTGCTCAAGCAGGGCTCGATCAACCTCGCCTACGAGTCGAAGCGGATGGCGATCCCCGAGGCGAGGTTCCTCGGATTGCGGAGCCGCGACTTCGGCCGCTGCAAGCTCTCCCCGAGCGTCCAGATCCAGCTCGCCGACACCGACATCAAGCGGGCGAAGCAGATCGCCGCCTACCCGTGGTTCGCGGGGAAGAAGGGCTGGCAGAAGGAGATCGAGACGATGCTCACCAACGGCTTCAAGCTCGAGGTCGAGTCGCTCATCTCGAAGGACATCAGCTACGTCACCGAGGTCTACACCCCCGAGCGGATCGACGAGGGCGACTGGCTCGACTGACCGACTCTCATGGAACCCATCCTCGTCGCCGGCTCGTGGCGGGCCGCTGAAACAATCGACTCGTACCGGGCCGTCGATCCCTCGACGGGCTCGGCCCGCGAGGCTGTCTGGCCGGTGAGCGGTTGGAGCGACGTCGAGGCGGCGCTCGATGCCGCCGTGGCTGCGGCGAGCGAACTGCGAGCGACGCCCCCGGAGCGATTCGGCGAGTTCCTCGACCGCTACGCCGACCGCCTCGCGTCGATCGCCGAGAAGCTCGTCGCCGCCGCCCATGCCGAGACCGGCCTCGCGGTGAAGCCGCGGCTCGCGGAGGTCGAGCTTCCGCGGATGCTCGACCAGTTGCGGCAGGCGGCCGCCGCGGCACGGGAGCAGACCTGGCGAATGGCGATGATCGACTCCAGTCGCAACATTCGCTCCATGGCGACGGGCCTCGGGCCGGTGGTCGTGTTCCCTCCGGCAAACTTTCCGTTTGCTTATGGCAGCGTGACGGGGGGCGACTTCGCGGCGGCGATCGCGGCGGGCAACCCCGTGATCGCGAAGGCCCATCCCGGCCATCCTCTGGTGTCGCGGCTGGCGGCCGAGGAGGCCCTCGCCGCCCTCCAAGACGTCGGCCTTCCGCTTGCGACGGTGCAGCTCCTCCATGGAATCGCGGCCGCCGACGGCGAGCGGCTCGTGGCCGACGCCAGGGTCGGGGCCACAGGCTTCACTGGCAGCCAGGAGGCGGGCAAGCGGCTCTTTGCGGCCGCTTCGGCGGCCGGCCGCGTGATCTGGGTCGAGATGGGGAGCATCAACCCGGTCGTGCTCCTGCCGGGAGCTCTCGCGGAACGCGGCGACGAGATCGCCGGCGAACTCACGGCGAGCGTGACCGGATCGGCCGGACAGTTCTGCACGAAGCCCGGCGCGGTGTTCCTCGTCGACGACGCGGCGGGGGAAGCCTTCGTCAGGGCGATCGCCTCGCGGTTTGCGGCCATGGGATCGCAGGTGCTCCTCGGACCCGCAGGACGCGATCGGCTCGTCGCGGCGATCGAGCGGCTCTCGCAGGCCGGCGCGAGGCTCGTCGCCCAGGGCAACGGTGCCGAAGCCGGCCGGTGCGGTCACCCGCCGACGCTCCTTGCCGTGGCGGCGTCCGAGGTGCTCGAGCGGCCGGATCGCCTGCTCGTGGAGGCCTTCGGCAACGCGACGCTCCTCGTGCGGTGCCGGTCGGTCGACGAGATGGCCAGTGCCGTCGCGTGCGCGAGCGGGTCGCTCGGAGCGAGCCTCTACGCGGCAAAAGACGGCCGCGATGCATCGGCGTTCGCCACGATCGCTCCGCTCCTCGTCGAACGATCCGGCCGAATCATCGAGAACCGGATGCCCACGGGCCTCGCCGTCACGCCGCCGATGCAGCACGGCGGCCCCTGGCCCTCGGCCGGCCCGCCGTTCTTCTCGGCCGTCGGCATGCCCTGGACGCTCCTGCGGTTCGCCCGCCGCGTCTGCTTCGACGGCTGGTCGCAGCACAACCTCCCGGAGATGCTCCGCGACGC
>JBBAVU010000192.1:3174-5616 GCA_040397565.1 Pirellulales bacterium
ACCGTGAAGCACGTCCGCCCGATCGCCGGCGCGGACAACATCGAGGCCGTCGGCGTGCTCGGCTGGGAGTGCGTCGCGAAGAAGGGAGAGTTCCGGGAGGGCGACCCCTGCGTCTACTTCGAGATCGACAGCCTCCTCCCGGAAGAGTGCCGGTACGAGTTTCTGCGGAAATCCTCGTTCAAGCCCGATCTGGGGAAATTCAAGCTCCGCACCGTCAGGCTCCGGAAGCAGTTGAGCCAGGGCCTCGCCCTGCCCGTCGGCCTGTTTCCCGAAGCGACCGGACTGCCCGTCGGCTCCGACCTCACCGCACTCCTCGGTGTCGAGCAGTACGAGCCGCCGATCCCGACCTACATCGCCGGCGACACCCGGACCTTCCGCTGGTCGATCCCCAAGACCGACGAGATCCGCGTACAGCAGGATGACGAGCACCGTTTCCTCGAAGCTCTCTCGGGAAAGCCCTACTACATCAGCCTCAAGCTCGACGGCACCAGCTGCACGTTCATCATCGACCCCAAAGACGGCGAGTTTCATGCATGCGGCCGGAACTACAGCTACAAGCAGACTCCCGCGCATGCCTTCTGGAAGGTGAACGATCGCTATCGAATCAAGGCGGGGCTCGAGTCGCTGGGCGGCACGCTCGCCCTCCAAGGCGAGATCGTGGGGCCGGGCATCCAGTGCAACAGGCTCGGCCTGAAGGAGGTGGATTTTCACGTGTTCACCATCGTGAACACGGCCACCCGCACGCGGCTCCCGCTCGACGAGGCCTTGGCGGCCGCCACCGCGCTCGGCGTGCCCTTCGTGCCGGTGCTGGAACGCGGCGACTCGTTCTCCTATTCGATGGCCGATCTCCTGGAGAAGGCCAAGGGCCGCTACCGCGATCACTTTCCCGGCGCCAAGGAGGCGCAGAATCGGGAGGGCATCGTCGTGCGAAGCCTCTGCGGCTCGATCAGCTTCAAGGCGATCAACAACGAGTTTCTGCTTGACGAACAGTAGCCCTGCCGCCAGCCGTTCACTCTGAACGAAACATGGTCAGGCGTGCTCGCGAAGGAGGCTCGGGGGCTCCTCCAACTCTTCGAGCTCCGGCGGAAGCTGGAGCTGTCGCATCGTCTCGTCGGTCCGCCGCATACCCTCGGCCACCTCGTCGACCCGACGGGCCAGGTCGCCGACGTCCCGCTTCGCGACCGATCCCTCGGCGAGCGCCGCGATCTTCGACTCCAGCCGCTCGATCTCGGCGGCGATCACGTCGAGCTTCCTGCGGGCCTCGTCGATGTTGGAGATCCGCTCGCGGCTCGTGCGGAGGTTGTCCTCGATCGCCGCGCGAAGCGGGTCGGGGCCGCCGTCGGCCTTCGGCAGCCGCTCGAGCCGGGCCTCCAGTTCGCCGATCCGCTTGCGGATCGCGGCGTCGTCGGTGTGGTCGAGGAATTCCGAGAGCGTGGTCGCACCGCGGATCATCCGCAGGTAGCCCCAGAGCAGCCGGTCGAGCGAGGCGAGGGCACCGTCGTCGATCTTCGACCCTTCGCCGCCAAGGCTCCCGGCGAGGTTCACGAGCCGCTCGCAGTGATCGCGAAGCCGGTCGAACCGCCGCAGGAGATCGGGCGGCAGCGACTCGCGGATCCGCTCGTAGGCCTCCCGCGAGCCGACCGATTCCGCCTCGCGGCGGCTCTTCGCATCCTGCGCGTCGACGGACGCGCGGAACCGCTCGTTTCCGAGCATGCTCGCAAGGTAGTAGAGCTCCCCGGCCGCCACGAGCGGCAGCACGATCCCCGGAAAACCGCTGATCACGCCGGCGGCGATGCCCGCCCCGAAGAAAAGCAGGTTCCACCGCGTCGTGAACGCCGTCTTGAAATACCGGCCGAACCGCTCGAACACGAATCCGCTCCTAGGAAACCTCAGCTCATGTTCCGTTCCGCCGCTCGGCCTCGGCCTCGATCTGCTCGATCCGCTCGTGGATCGTGTTGACCGTGTCGTGGAACCACTGTTCCTGCTGCGTCTCGCGGGCCGGCTTCGTCGGCGCGGGCACGGGGATGTCCTCGGCGATCCTGCCCGGCGTCGTGGCCATCACGAACACGCGGTCGCCAAGATACACCGCCTCTTCCACCGAGTGGGTCACGAAGAGCACCGTCGCCTGCACCTCCCGCCAGAGCTTCACGAGCAGGTCCTGCATGTCGAGCCGCGTCGCGGGGTCGAGCGCCCCGAAGGGCTCGTCCATGAGGATGATCCGCGGGCGGAGGATGAGCGTGCGGGCGATCGCCACCCGCTGCCGCATGCCGCCGGAGAGCTCGTGCGGATACTTCCGGGCGTCGCGAACCGGGTCGAGGCCCACCCGCTCGATCCAGTCGAGGCCCTCCGACTCGCGAGCCTTCCGCGGCACGCCGCGGCACTCGAGTCCGAAGACCACGTTGTCGAGCACGGTGCGGTTGTCGAAGCTCGTGTAGTCCTGGA
>JBBAVU010000193.1:0-5499 GCA_040397565.1 Pirellulales bacterium
TTCGCCCCTCCAGCCCGGCGTCTTGCATGGACCGGGCCCAGTGGGATGATTTCGTCCGGACTCGCGATCGACGAACCGCCTCCCAGGAGAACAAGGTCCATGGCACCCATTTTTTCGTCGGCCGTCCGCGCGGCTGCTGCGGCCACCCTCGCCCTCGCGTGCTCGCCGCTGTTTGCGGACGTCGCGCTCAACAACATGTTCGGGGACCACATGGTTCTCCAGCAGGGGATCCGCAACAAGGTCTGGGGGAAGGCCGATCCGGGCGAGAACGTCACCGTGACGCTCGGTTCCCAGACCCGCTCGGCCGTCGCCGGTGCGGACGGCGCCTGGGAGCTGTTCCTCGAGCCCGTGCAGGAATACGGCGGTCCCCACACGCTTACGGTGAAGGGGAAGAACGAGGTGAAGTTCGAGGACGTGCTCATCGGTGAGGTGTGGGTCTGCGCCGGGCAGTCGAACATGCAGTGGAGCGTGAACAGTTCGAACGATCCCGACATCGAGAAAGCGGCGGCCAACTTCCCGAACATCCGGCTCATCTCCGTGCCGCAGGTTGGCACGCAGGAGCCGCAGTGGAACTTCAACGGGAAGTGGGCGACCTGCTCCCCGCAGACCGTCGGGAACTTCTCCGCCGTCGGCTACTTCTTCGGCCGGCAGCTGCACCAGACGCTCGGCGTTCCCGTCGGCCTCGTCAACAACGCCTGGGGTGGCAGCGCCGCCGAGGCATGGGTGAAACGTGACAAGATCGCCGCCCATCCAAAACTCAAGGCGATCCACGATCGCTGGGTGAAGACGGAGTCGGCCGAGAAACGCGACGAGAACGCGATGAAGGGGAACCAACGGCCGGGCAACATCCATGCCGGCGTGCTGACCCCTTCGATCGGCTACGGCATCCGCGGAGCGATCTGGTACCAGGGGGAAAGCAACGCGGGCCGGGCCCACCAGTACCAGGAGCTGTTTCCCTTCATGATCAGGTCATGGCGTGAAGAGTGGGGCCTCGGCGACTTTCCGTTTTATTGGGTGCAGCTCGCCGACTTCAGGGACGAGAAGCCCGAGCCTGCCGAGAGCGATTGGGCGGAACTCCGCGAGGCGCAGACGATGACGATGTCGGCCCTGCCCGCGACCGGCGAGGCCGTGATCATCGACATCGGCGAGGGAAAGGATATCCACCCCAAGAACAAGCAGGACGTCGCGAAGCGGCTGGCCCGCTGGGCCCTCGCCGAGACCTACAAACGGCCCGACATCGTCTGCAGGAGCCCCCTCTACAAGTCGATGGAGAAGCAGGGCTCGGCGATCGTGCTTTCGTTTGAGCACGTCGCCAACGCCGCCAACGCCTGGCGGCCGTTCGACGTCGCCACGCCGATCGGATTCACGATCGCCGGCGCCGATCGGAAGTTCGTGCCGGCGCAGGCGAAGATCCTCGCCGACGGCCGGATCGAAGTCTCGAACCCCGCGGTCCCCGACCCCATGGCGGTGCGGTATGCCTGGGCCGACAACCCGGTCTGCAACATGTATTCCGCGACGGGACTTCCCCTGACGCCCTTCCGCACCGACGACTTCCCCGGCATCACGGTGGGCAAGGAGTGATCGAAAGCCCCCCATCTGGTGTCTCCCCGACCCCCGCGGGTAGGATTTGCCGCTGATCAAACCGTCATTCCACGTTCCACGGAGGGATTTTCGTGACACGGTCGCCGCTGCTCGCCCTTGGTCTTCTCGTCGCCGCCGGCCTCGGAGGATGCTCCGCCAAGAGTGAACCATGGCCCACGGCCGCCGGCCGGTCCGGCAAGCGGGCCGCCTCGGCGACGCTTGCCTCGCACTCCGATGCCCCGATGCCGGCGACCGAGTCGGCCACGCCGCTCGAGGCGCGTTCGATCCGTCCCATTCCCGACGTGATCTCGAAGCCGCGGCTGTTCGAGCTTCCGCCGTCGATGGTCGCGAGGCTCACGCCGCTCGAGGCGATGCATGTCGAGCCGATCGAGTTTCCCTCGGCCGAGTCGCCGACCGTCGAAGAGGTTCGCGGCACGATGAAAAGCTACATGGCCGCCTTGAAGAAGCGGGACGTCGCGTCGCTCGTCTCCCACTGGAGCGAGTCGGGCGAGAGCATCGACCTCGATTCCGGCGAAGCCACGAAGGGGCGGGGCTCGATCGGCCGCGTGTTCGAGTCGCTCTTCGAGCGCGAGGCCGACGCGGATGTCCGCATCGACGTCTCGTCCGTGCGGCCGATCCGCGACGAGGTGGCGCTCGTCGACGGGGTGTCGACGCTCGCCTGCGCCGGGGAGAAGCCGGCCCGCAGCCGCTTTTCGGCGGTGCTCGTGAAGCAGAAGGGCCGCTGGCTGCTGGAGAGTGTCCGCGAGGCGGCGATGCCCGCTTCGGCGGATGCGGAGATCGTGAAACCGCTCTCGAGGCTCGAGTGGCTGCTCGGCCAATGGGAGAACGCCGGCAAGGGAAACGAGGTCTCCTCGACGCACTGCTTCTGGAGCGCCCGCGATGCCTATCTCGTCCGCAGCCACGTCGTCTCCCAGACCGGCTCCGAAGAGGAATCAGGCGCGGAGCGGGTCGTCAGCTTCGAGACGCCCGCCGGCCGGGAGGGCGATCGCGAGATCACCGAGATCATCGGCTGGGACCCCGTTGCGAAGTCGACCCGTTCGTGGATCTTCTGCTCCGACGGTGGCTTCGCGGAGGGAACGTGGTCGCAGGATGGCGATCAGATCGTGATCCTCGTCGACGGCACGCTCGCCGATGGCAGCCCCGCCAGCGGCACGCTCCGGATCACGAGGCTCGGCCCCGACGAGGTGTCGTGCTCGGTCTCCGGCGACGCCGTCGAGCGGCTGCTGCCGCCGTCCGGCGATTTCCTGCGGACCGCGCGGGCTTCGCTCGGCCGTTGAAATGCCGAGGATCCTCGAAACCCTCGCCAACGCCTTCCCCCTTTGGGTGCTGGCGGCTTGTTCGCTCGCGCTTGTGCGGCCGGAACTGTTCACCTGGTTCGGTGACTCGGCGATCGTCGTCGGACTCGGCGTGATCATGCTGGGGATGGGGCTCACCCTCTCGTTCGACGACTTCGCCAGGGTGGCCTCGCGGCCCTCGGCCGTGGCGGCCGGTTTCGTGGCGCAGTTCGTCATCATGCCGCTCGCCGGCTGGACGGTCGCGACGGCGATGCGGCTCGAAACGCCATTCGCCGTCGGGCTGATCCTCGTCGCCTGCTGCCCCGGCGGCACGGCCTCGAACGTCGTCACGTTCATCGCCAGGGCCGACGTCGCACTCTCGGTCGCGATGACGACCTGCTCGACGATCGGCGCCGTCGTGCTTACGCCGCTGTTGACCAAGGCGCTCGCGGGCCGCCTCGTCGCGGTGGACACGTGGGGACTGCTTGCCTCCACGGCCGAGGTGGTCGTGCTGCCGGTCGCGGCGGGTGCCGCGATGAACCGGTTTCTTCCGCGTCTGTCGCGGGCCGTGCTGCCCGTCGCGCCGCTCGTGAGCGTGGTGCTCATCGCACTGGTCTGCGCGAGCATCGTCGGCCGCAACGCCGTCACGATCCGCGAGTCGGCCCCGCGGTTGCTCGTGGCGGTCGTGCTCCTGCACGCGATCGGTTTTGGCATCGGTTACGCGTTCGCGAGGCTCATCGGCTACGACCGCCACGTGTCGCGAACGATATCGATCGAGGTCGGCATGCAAAACTCCGGCCTCGGCGTCGTGCTCGCGACGAAGCACTTTCCCTCGGAGCCGCTGGTCGCGGTGCCCTGCGCGATTTCGAGCGTGGTTCATTCCTGCATGGGCAGTGTGCTTGCCGGATTCTGGCGGCTCGGCGGTGCGACCGGGCCGCGGGACGAGTTGTGATGAGGCGTGACGACGCGATCGGCCGCCTGCGCGAGCGGCGAAGTCCGTGGGACATCCTCGTGATCGGCGGCGGTGCGACGGGGCTCGGGATCGCGGTCGACGCCGCCTTGCGGGGCCACGCCGTCGCCGTCGTGGAGCGGGGCGACTTCGGCTGCGGAACGTCGAGCCGTTCGACGAAGCTCGTGCACGGTGGCCTGCGGTACGTCCGGCAGGGAAGTCTTTCGCTCGTCCGCGAGGCGTTGCGGGAGCGGGCGATCCTCCGGGCGGCCGCCCCGCACTGCGTCCACCCGATCACGTTCGCGATCCCCTGTCACGGCGTCCTCGAGCGGGCGTTCTACGGGGCAGGCACGAGGCTCTACGACCTGCTCTCCTCCGGGAGCCGTCACGCAGCGGGCGGCTTCGGCCGTTCGCGGATCGTGTCGTCGGCCGAGATCCTGCGCCGACTGCCGGGACTGTCACCGTCGCCGGGTGGCAGTCCACTGCGCGGCGGCGTGCTCTACGCCGACGGGCAGTTCGACGACGCGAGGCTCGCGGTCGACCTCGCGGCGACGGCCGTCTCGCTCGGCGGCTGTGCCGCGAACCGAGTCGACGCGGTCGGTCTGGTGTCGCGTCGAGGACGGGTCGGCGGCGCCGTGCTTCGCGACCGGGAGACGGGCGAGTCGTTCGACTGTCTCGCCCGCGGCGTCGTGAACGCGACCGGCCCCTTCTGCGACGCCGTCCGCCGGCTCGACGATCCCGACGCCCGCCCGATTGTCGCGGCGAGCCAGGGGGTGCACGTCGTGCTCCCGTCGCGTTTCCTGCCCGGCGACACGGCCCTCATCGTGCCGAAGACTCCCGATGGACGCGTCGTCTTCGCGATTCCCTGGCGGGACCGCGTCGTCGTCGGCACGACCGACACACCGCTTGCGTCGCCGACGCCCGACCCGAGGCCGCTCGCCGGTGAGATCGACTTCCTCCTCGAACTCGCCGCGGGGCAACTCGCCATGCCACCGACCCGTGCCGACATCCTCGCCTGCTTCACCGGCATCCGCCCGCTCGTCGCCGCCGGATCGTCCCGCGAGACGAAGTCGCTCCCGCGGGATCATGCGATCCTCGTTTCACCATCGGGGCTCCTCACGATCACCGGGGGAAAGTGGACCACCTACCGCCGGATGGCGGAGGACGCCGTCGACCGGGTCGAGGCGGTCGCCGGACTTCCGCACCGCCCCTGCACGACCCGCTCGCTGCGCATCCACGGCAGTCCTCACGATGGCACCTCCGCCTGGCGACCATCCCACGACCCTCTCGCCGTCTACGGCACCGACGCCGAGTCGATCCGCAAGCTCGCCACCGCCGACCCGCGGCTCGCCGCGCCGATCCATGCGTCGCTGCCGACGATCAAGGCGCAGATCGTCTGGGCGGTCCGTGAGGAGATGGCCCGCACGGTCGACGACGTCCTCTCCCGCCGCACCCGGGACCTCGTTGTGGACGCCCGGGCCGCGATCGAGGCCGCCCCGGTCGTCGCGTCGATCATGGCCGGCGAACTCGGCCGCGACGAAGCCTGGCAGCGGTCGCAGGTCGAAGCCTTCCGGTCGATCGCCGAAACCTGCCTGCCGTGACGGTGGGCCTCTTGCGCGTCAAACGTGCTGGGTTCGGGGCTGCCCGTATGCCGCTCGCCGGACGCTCGCTACG
>JBBAVU010000194.1:0-5494 GCA_040397565.1 Pirellulales bacterium
CCGCATGACGGCTCCCGCCCACGAGCGTGCTCCCCCCGGCCCGAGCGTCGGCGAAATCCTTTCGAAGTGGTGGGGCTTCGAGCGGTTGCGGCCGCTGCAGCAGGAGGCGATCGACGCGGCGATCGCGGGGCGTGACTCGCTCGTCGTGATGCCGACGGGGGGCGGGAAGAGCCTCTGCTACCAGGTGCCGCCGCTCGCCACGAACTCGACCGACGTCGTGATCTCGCCGCTGGTGGCGCTCATGAAGGACCAGGTCGACTCGCTCGAGGCGATCGGCTACCCGGCCGCGGCAATCTACTCGGGGATCTCCGACGCCGAACGGGCGGTGATCCGGGGCCGGCTGGCGAACGGTGAGATCCGGCTGCTCTTCGCCGCTCCGGAGCGGCTCGTGAACACGGGGCTGCTCGACCTTTTGGAGCGGGTCGGCGTCTCGCGGTTCGCGATCGACGAGGCCCACTGCATCAGCCACTGGGGCCACGACTTCCGTCCCGAGTACCGGCAGCTCGCGACGCTCCGCGACCGGTTCCCGGCCGCGAGCCTCCACGCCTTCACCGCCACCGCGACGCCGCGGGTTCGGGAGGACATCGCGTCGCAGCTGCACCTGCGGGATCCGCTCGCGCTCGTCGGCACGTTCGACCGCCCCAACCTCGTCTATCGCGTGGTGCAGCGGACCGATCGCGTCGCGCAGACGCTCTCCGTGCTCGGCCGCCACGCGAAGGAGGCCTCGATCGTCTACTGCATCTCGCGGAAGGAGACGGAGCAGCTCGCCGCGAAGCTCGCCGCCGAGGGGATCCTCGCGCGGCCCTACCACGCGGGGCTGCCGGCCGACGAGCGTCACCGCACCCAGGAGGCCTTCGCCCGGGAGACGATCGACGTGGTCGTCGCGACGGTCGCCTTCGGGATGGGGATCGACCGGTCCGACGTGCGGTGCGTGCTCCATACGGCGCTGCCGAAGAGCCTCGAGGCCTACCAACAGGAGACGGGCCGCGCCGGGCGGGATGGGCTCGCGGCCGAGTGCGTGCTGCTCTATTCGTCGGCCGACGTCTTCAGCTGGGAATCGCTCGTCCGAAAAAGCGCGATGGAGAGCGAGCTCGAGCCGGAGGAGGCCGAGCGGCTCATCGCCGGCCAGGTCGAGCACCTCCACGCGATGCGGCGGTACGCCCAGGCCGCCCGCTGCCGCCATGCCACGCTCTCCGAATACTTCGGGCAGACCTACGGGCCGGCCTCGTGCGGGGCATGCGACGTCTGTCTCGGCGAGACCGAGAACTTCGCCGACTCGACGGTCGTCGCCCAGAAGATCCTCTCCTGCGTCGCGCGGGTGCGGGAGCGTTTCGGCGTGCGGCACGTCTGCGAGGTGCTCCGCGGGGCCAAGACCGAGGGCGTGCAGCGGCACGGCCACGACGCCCTCTCGACCTTCGGCCTGCTTTCGTCGCTCGACCAGCGGACCTGCGAGAACCTCGTGCACCAGCTGCTCGACCAGGGCCTGCTGTCGCGTTCGGCGGGCGATCGGCCGGTCGTGACGCTCAACGAGCGGTCGTGGGAGGTGCTCAAGGACGGCCGCGAGGTGGTGCTCCTCGAGCCCCGCGTGAAGCAGGCGAAGAAATCCTCCGCCGACGTGGACGACTGGCGGGGGGTCGATCGCGACCTCTTCGAGCGGCTGCGGCTGTGGCGACGGCGGCTCGCCGAGGCCCGCGGCAAGCCCGCCTGGACGATCCTCGACGACCGCGCCCTGCGGGGGATCGCCCGGGAGAAGCCGATGTCGCCGGCGGCGGTCCGCCGGATCAAGGGCATCGGCGACAAGCGGCTTGCCGAGTTCGGGTCCGATATCCTCGACATCGTGGCCGGCCGCGACCGCTGACGGGGCGTTTCCCTCCGCCCCTTTTTGCCCCGATCGTCTCTTTTTGCAAAAAGGCGTTGCAGGATGCGGCGGTCCGCCGCCGTCCCTCCGGCTGGAACCGGACCGGCGAGCCCCGGCATCGCCGGGAAAAGTCCTGTTCTGCGGATTTTTACGATTTGGCACGCCGTCTGCTTCACCAAGGCAGGCATTCCGAGACCATCCGATCCGCAGCGGAGACGCGACCATGACCACGACAGCCTGCCTCGATCGGCCCGACACGACGCTCGAGCCCGAGACCACCGACGAGGAACTCATCGGCCGCTTCCAGGCCGACGGCGACCGGGACGCGTTCGAGACGCTCATCCACCGCTACGAGCGGGAGCTTTTCCTCTATCTTCGGCGGTACCTCCACGACCCCGATGCGGCCGAGGACGTCTTCCAGGCGACGTTCCTGCGAATCCACCTGAAGAGGGACTCCTTCGAGCCCGGCCGGCGGTTCCGCCCCTGGCTCTACACGATCGCCACGAACCTCGCGATCGACGCGAAGCGGCGCGACCGGAGGCACCGCATGGCGGCGCTCGACGCCCGGATGCCGGACGACGGCGGTCGGCCGCTGGGCGATACGATCGCCGCCCGGTCCGACGACGGCCAGGAGAAGATCGATTCCGAGGAGACGCTCGACTGGGTCCGTTCGGCCGTGGATCATCTCGCGGCGCCCCAGCGGCAGCTCGTGAAGCTCATCTACCACGAGGGGCTCAAGTATCGCGAGGTCGCCAGCCTCCTCGGAATCCCGCTTGGCACGGTGAAGAGCCGCATGCACGCCGCGATCGTCGCGATCGCCCGCGAGCCGCGGCGCAGCATGGCTCATTTGCCGAGGTAGGGCTCATTCGCCGAGGTAGGCGTCGCGGACGCGGGGGTCGTTCGCGAGGTCGCCCGCCGGCCCGGAGAGGCTCACGCGGCCGGTCTCGAGCACGTAGCCGCGGCCCGCGAGCCGCAGCGCCGCGCGGGCGTTCTGCTCCACGAGCACGACGGCGATCCCCTTCGCCGGGAGTCCGGCAATCACCTCGAAGATTCGCGACACGACGAGCGGGGCGAGCCCCAGCGACGGCTCGTCGAGGAGCAGCAGCCGCGGCCGCCCCAGGAGCGCCCTGGAGACCGCGAGCATCTGCTGCTCGCCGCCGGAGAGCGTGCCGCCGAGCTGCCCCATACGCTCGCCGAGCACGGGGAACAGGCCGCAGACCTCGTCGATGTCGCGGCGGATCGCGGCCCGGTCGCTGCGGGCGAACGCGCCGAGTTGGAGGTTCTCCCGAACCGTCAGCCGCTGGAAGATCCGCCGCCCCTCGGGCGCGTGCGCGATGCCGAGCCGCGTGATGGCATGGGGCCGCATCCGCGTGATCGGCGATCCGGCGAACCGGATCGTCCCGCCCCGCGGCCGGACCACGCCGGAGATCGCGGTCAGCAGGGTCGTCTTGCCGGCGCCGTTGGCGCCGATGATCGCGACGATCTCACCCTCCTCCACGGAGATCGAGACCCCGTCGATCGCGCGGATCGGCCCGTAGCCAGCCTGCAGCTCATGGACTTCGAGGATCGGGGTCATCGCGTCACGCCTCGCTCCCGAGGTAGGCCTCGATCACCTTCGGATTCCGCTTCACGTCGGCCGGGACGCCCTCCGCGATCTTGACGCCATGGTCGAGCACCGCCACCTTGTCGCTGATCCGCATGACGACGTTCATGTGGTGCTCGATGAGGAACACCGTCACTCCGCGGTCGCGGATCCGCCGGACGAGTTCCGCCAGCGCCGCCGTCTCCGTCGGGTTCATGCCGGCGGCGGGCTCGTCGAGCAGGATCAGGCGGCAGCCGGTCGCAAGGGCCCGTGCGATCTCCAACCGACGCTGATCGCCGTAGGGAAGCTGGCCGGCCACACGGTTGGCCTCCGACTTCAGGCCGACGAACTCGAGCGCCTCGACCGCCCGGCGGCGGGCCTCCTCCTCCCCCCGCACGGCCGCGGGAGTGCGGAAGAGGATCGAGAGCGTCCCTCCCGGGATCGAGCGATCGAGTCCCACGAGCACGTTCTCCAACGCCGTCATGTTGGAAAAGAGACGGATGTTCTGGAACGTCCGGGAGATGCCCGCCCGGGCCACGACGTCGGGCGTGCGACGGCTCCGCCGCCAGACCGCCGCGGCGCCGGCCGAGCCGATGATCCATCCCGCCACGAGCGCCGCCCAGCCGCGGACGCGAACCCGCCGCTTGCCCGCCGCGAGCCGGTCGAGCACCTCCTCCGGCACGGCGTGCGCGGTCTCCGCCACCTCGTCGAGATCGCTGCTCTCGGGCACCGTGCCCGGTCCCGCCCGACGCGCGGTGACGGCCGCCTGCAGGGCGTTGCGAAGGGCCATCGCCTCGTCGCGATCCCGCTTGATCGCGAGCACGTCGGACCCGTCGGCCGTGACCACCCGCCACTTGCCGGCCATCGGATCGACCGCCAGCTCGGCGCGGAAATAGCTTCGCAGGCGGCTGGCGGCGGTGGAGAGCGTGAAGGGCTCCTTCGTCGCCATGCCCCGCTTCACGACCGCCAGCCAGAGCCGGTCGACGTCCACGGCGGCGGACGCCAGGACGAGACCCGTGAGCAGGCCGACCGCGAGGATCCTGAAGAACGTCCTCGGCGTGAAGACCCTCTCGATCCTCGTCCCCTCGAACCGCACGGTGCCGAACGAGGGCTCGTAGATGCCGCTGACGCAGTTGAACGCCGTCGTCTTGCCGGCGCCGTTGGGGCCGATGAGGGAGACGATCTGCCCCTCGGCGATGTCGAGGTCGAGGTCGCTCACGGCCGTGAGCCCGCCGAACCGGATCGTGAGCCGGTCGATGTTGAGCAGCGGGATTTCCGCCGCTTGCGCGATGATCGGCTTGCGTTGTCGCCTCATGCCCCGCCCTCCATCGGCCCGCCGCCCTCCTCCGAGGCGTGCAGCTCGGCCGCCATCCGTCGCGATGGCACGAGGCCCTCGGGCTTCAATCGCATCACGAGAATGAGCGCGATGCCGAAGACCGCCAGCCGCCAGCCGCTGAAGGAGAGCAGGATCGAGCCGCCCGGGTTGATGCCCGTCTCCTGGATCCACGCGTCGGCCCACGGGGCGAGCACGGAGTCGAAGCCCAGCAGGAGCACGACCCCCACGAGCGTGCCCGGGATGCTCCCCAGGCCGCCGAGGATCACGGCGCAGAGCACCATGATCGACCGGTTGAAGTCATAGGCGTTCGGGTCGGCCGTCGTGGAGAGGCTCGCGGCATAGAGGCAGCCGGCGAGTCCCGCTACGGCCGAAGAGATGCCGAAGGCGGAGAGCTTCACCCGCGCCGCGGAGATGCCCATCGCCGTCGCGGCGAGTTCGTCCTCCCGCACGGCGACCCACGCCCGGCCGAGCCGGGACTGCTCGAGCCTCCGCATCGCGAACACGACGGCCGCGAGCGACACGAGCGCCAGGTAGTAGAACCACCGTGGATCGACCGCGAACGCCATGCCGAGGTCGATCTCACCGAACTTCACCTTCGCGCCGGGCGGCGGCACGGGGTTGAGCCCCTTCATCCCGCCGGTGATCTGCTCGAGATTGCGGAGCGTGACCTTCACCACCTCGCCGAAGCCGAGCGTGACGATCGCAAGATAGTCGCCGC
>JBBAVU010000195.1:0-5453 GCA_040397565.1 Pirellulales bacterium
TGAAGCGGCGGTAGGAGTCGTAGGCGAAGCGAGGGTTGCCGGTGGCCTCGGCGAGGCCCTTCACGGTCTCGTCGTTGAGGCCGAGGTTGAGAATCGTGTCCATCATGCCCGGCATGCTGTCGCGTGCACCGGAGCGGACGCTCACGAGAAGGGCGTTCTTCGGTTCACCGAACTTCTTGCCCGTCTCCTTCTCCATGAGCTTCATGGCGGAAGCGACCTCCTCCTCGAGGCCGTTCGGAAACTTCTTGTGGTTCTTGTAATAGTCGATGCAGACCTGGGTCGTGATCGTGAAGCCAGGGGGCACGGGCAGCCCGATCTTCGTCATCTGGGCGAGGTTGGCCCCCTTGCCGCCCAAGAGCGGCTTCATCGTGCCGTCGCCGTCGCACTTCTTGGCCCCGAAGTAGTAGATCATCCGCCCCGCCTTCGCGGCCTTTCCCGCCCCCTTGGCGGCTGCGGACGACTTCTTGCCGGAGGACTTCTTCTTGAGCGTGGTGGCCATGGGGAGTGCGGACAGCCTTTCGAAAGGGGTTTTTGACAGTTTTCCCGCGGGAAACTCGTGAGAATCTACGTTCGGTTCCGCGGGCAGTCAACGAGCCGAAACTGCCGTCACAGGGACCGGTGAAAACAGCCCGGGCGATCCGCCTGTCGACGGATCGCCCGCGAGGAATGCTCGAAATCGGTCAGCCGGCCGGAATCAGCGGTCGCTGCGGGCCGCCCGGCGCCGCCAGCGGGCAAAACCCGCGACCGTGAGTCCAATTGCCGAGAGGGCGTAGGTGGACGGTTCGGGAACGGCCGAGATCGACACGCTCATCTGATTCGTGCCGGCGGTCTGCCAAAAACCGCCATCCGTCTTTTCCAGGGACCCAGCGAAAGCGTACCCCGAGGCGTTTTGTGCGGTGGGCGCACCGCCGGCCAGATACCACGACACGTTGCCGTTGGGAACGATCCAGTAGTTGGTGCCATTCGTCAGTTGAAGACCGCTGAAACTGAACTGATACAAGCCTTTGGCGCCGATGGTCTGTGATGCGGAGGTGGCGACGGGATCACCCGGGCCGCCCGCCGGAATGATGGCCGTCGCGTCATAAATCGAGACGGAACCAGCGGTGGATTCCCCGAACAGCCACAGGCTCACGGATTGCACGGAGAGGTTCGGCGACGAGGCCGTGAAACCCTGCGCGAGTTGGAAGCCCGGGCCTGGTCCGATGTCTGAATTGAAGTTCCCAACGCCGTTCGTGCCGGATGACCCCAGGTTGCCGAACACGACATTCGTGACCGGCGCGCCATGGGCAACGCTCGCGGCAGTCAGGGCGAAGATGGCCACGAAAGCAACGAGACATCGGCGATTCAGATTCATTGGTGCACTTCTCAAAGGAGCATTTTGACCGCACGCCAACTCGTTCCACGAGTGCGAATCCGGTGCGAAAAGGCTTGGTGACGACCTTCGAGCATGGACGGGCAGCGACGGAGCGTGCAGTATCGCGTTTTTGGCTCTTTGTGCATAGGTGCACCGCCTTGAAAATTTGCTGCTCACCCTTCTGGGAGCATTCCCAAAATTCGCTCGGAATTCACCACTTTAGCGAATTCAATTGTGAGTTTTTGCGAATCGATTCGCAGTTATTGCGAAATCCGGTACGCTGCGTTTCGTCCCGGCAAGGATTTTTGAGTCCTGGTCGACCCGCAGGAAGCGAGTCTTGAGCATCGAAGCGACATCGCCACCGGTTGCCGACACGGAGGCGTCGCCCTCCTCTGCCACGCTCGGGCAGGGCAGTTCTCCGTTTGCCCTGGCGATTGCCCGTTCGTCGAGGTCGGGCTCGGGAGTGTCGATCGGCCGTTGGCCCCGTCTGGCGGGGCGTTCGGCGGCCGTGGCGGGTCTTGAGGACTCGATCGCTCGCGTCGCCCAGTTCGATTGCCCGGTGCTGCTCACCGGCGAAACAGGGAGCGGCAAGGAGGAGGTCGCCCGCGCGATCCACGCCGCGGGCCCGCGGGTATCGAAGCCTTTCATCTCGGTGAACTGCGGAGGCCTCGTCGCGACGCTCGCGGAAAGCCAGCTCTTCGGCCACGAGAAGGGGGCCTTCACCGGGGCGGTCGGCCCATCGCTCGGGGCGTTTCGGGCCGCCGAGGGCGGTGTCGTGTTCCTCGACGAGATCGGGGAGATGCCGATCGACCTTCAGCCGAAGCTCCTGCAGGTGTTGCAGCGGCTGGAGGTGACGCCGGTCGGATCGAGTCGCAGCCACCACGTGGACGTGCAGGTGATCGCGGCCACGAATCGGAATCTCGACGGCGCCGTGGCGGATGGAACGTTTCGCGAGGACCTGTTGTACCGGCTCAACACGGTCCACCTCGCCGTTCCGCCGCTGCGGGAGAGGAAGGAGGACATCCCCCTTTTCATAAGCCACTTCTCGGCCCACTTCGCCGGCAAGTACGACCGGCCGCAGTGGTGGCCTTCCCCCGACGTGCTCGCCCGGCTGGTGGAGCATCCATGGCCGGGCAACGTCCGGCAGCTCGCCCAGTTCGTCCAGCGGATCTACGTCTTCGAGGATGGGGCGGGCGAGGTGCTGCGAAAGCTGTTCACGGAGGCTGCCGATGCTGTTGCGCCGGACAGTGGCACGGACACGTCGCCCGGCAACCGGTCGGAGAGTTCGGCCGCCGTCGCGGCGGACATGTGCCCGCCGACCGTGTCCTCGAACGAGCCGACCCTCCCGGTCTTCAACCTCGAGGAATTGCGGCGAATGGCCGTGCGGCAGTGCCTCGCGACGACCGGTGGCCACCGGGGACGTGCGGCGGCCATGCTCGGCGTGTCGCTCAATACGATGACGCGACTCGTGGCCGAGGCCTGCCCCGAACTTGCCGCGGCCGTCAAAAGCGGACGCAAGCGGGCGGTGAAGCCGAAGTAAGGCCGTTCACCCCGCCCGTTCAGTCGTGCTTCCCGAACGCCTTTTCCACGAGGGCGTCGAGCGTGCCGTCCTCCCGCATCGCGAGGATCGTCGTCGAAAGCCTCTCGCGGAGCGGGCTGCCGGGGGGCACGGCCATCGAGAAGTCGTAGGGGTCGAACACGGGGCCGACGAGCCGGAAGCCGGAGTGCTCCGGACGGGTGATCGTCGCCTGGAGCAGGTGATTCTCGTGGACCACGGCCTCCACCTCGCCCGAGGCCGCTGCGTCGAGGGCGTCGGAGAGCTTCGGGTAGGCGATCACGCTGCCGCCCCGCGACCGCACCGACTGCGCCGACACCGCCTCGCTCATGACGCCGATCGTTCGGCCGGCGAGGTCGAGCGGGCCGTGGATGGTCCCCGTGATCCGCTCCGCCGTCAGCGTGGCGGCGATCGAGCCGGTGAGCGTCGCCACGAGCGTGATGCCGCCGACCATCCAGATCGAGGCGATGATCCGGCCAGCAGTCGTGTTGATCGGCTTGTCCTCGCATCCGCCCGTCATCACGGTCGAGACGCTCCACCAGATCGCTTCCCAGACCCCCTCGCGGTACCCGGTCGGAAAGGCCTGCGAGTTGCGGAGCCGCTCCACGAACCAGAGGAGATGGGCGGTGACGATCACGAGCCCGACGACGCCGGCCACCACGGCGAGCATCTCCTTCGAGAGGAGCGCCAGGAGCGGCTCGAACCACTCTCCCTGCCCCTTTTCGAGCACCGCGATCCGCATCCCCGAGGTTATGAGCGGGTGGGTGAAGTCGACTTGCTTCTCCCGCGACTCCGTCACCGCCAAGGGGCCGAGCAGGATGTCGATCCGGGCGGCGGCCGTGTCGGAGAGCAGCGTACGCACGTCCTTCTCGGGCACGAATTGGGTCTGGAGATCGAGCCTGCGGGCCACTTCGTTCCAGACGTCGGCGGCAAAGCCCGTCGCTTCGTCCCCCGCGAGCCGGACCATGCCGGGAAGTTCGAACACGCCGACCCGCACGGGGTTCGCAGGTGGGGCTTCATCGGCGAACAACCCCGGACAGGCGGCCAGGGTTGCCGCGACGAGCACGAACGGCAGGTGGACACGGGACGGCATGCGTTCCTCCCTGAACGGCTTCGGCAGCCCGGGGGTGCCGCTCAGCCCTCCATCACTTCCGCTTCCTTCGCCTTCGCCAGATCGCCCACCCGGGCCTCGAACTTCTTGGTGAGCTCCTGGACCTCCTCCTTCGCCTTCTCGCAGTCGTCCTCGGTGAGCGTGCCCTCCGACTGCTCGCCGTCGGCAGCCTTGTTGGCGTCGCGACGGACGCTGCGGATCGACACGCGGGCCTCCTCGGCGAGTTCCTTGATGCGGGCCGACATCTTCTTGCGGACGTCGGTGGAGAGGGCGGGAATCGTGATCCGGATCACGCGGCCGTCGCTCTGCGGGTTGAGCCCGAGGTCCGCGGCCTGGATCGCCTTCTCGATGTCCTTCGCGGTGCCGGGGTCGAATGGCCGGACGACGATCTGGTTGGGCTCCGGGGCTCCCACGCTCGCGAGCGCCTTGATGGGCGTCGGCGATCCGTAGACCTCGACCTTGAGCGAGTCGACGAGCCCGGGATTCGCTCGGCCGGTGCGGATGCCCGTGAGCGCGTGGCGGAAGACGTCGACCGCTTTTTCCATGCGGTCCTCGGCGTCGAGCAGAATGTCGTCGGCTGCCATGGGATGTTCTCCTGCTGGTTTCAGGTCTGCCGGGTCGCGACGAGCGTGCCGATCTTCTCCCCGGCGACGGCCCGCTCGATGTTCCCCTCCTTGCGGTAGTTGAACACCAGGATCGGCATGGCGTGCTCCATGCACTGGGAGATGGCGGTGGCGTCCATCACCCGCAGGTTCTGCTCCCGCACCTGCTGGTAGGTGAGGTCGCGGTAGAGGATCGCGTGCGGGTTCTTCTCGGGATCGTCGGAGTAGACCCCGTCGACCCGCGTCGCCTTCATGAGCACGTCGGCCTCGAGCTCGAGGGCCCGCTGCGCCGCCGCCGTGTCGGTCGTCACGAAGGGGCTGCCGGTGCCGGCCGCGAGGATCACGATCCGGCCCTTCTCGAGGTGTCGCCTCGCCCGCCTGCGGATGTAGGGTTCGGCGACACCGTCCATGCGGATCGCGGTCATGAGCCGGGTCTGGGTGCCGAGGCTTTCGAGGGCGTCCTGGAGGGCGAGGCCGTTGATGACCGTCGCGAGCATTCCCATGTAGTGGGCCGTAGCCTCCTGCACGCCGGAGTTGCCGGCCGTGAACGAGCCTCCCCGGAGGATGTTGCCCCCGCCGATCACGACCGCCAGTTGCGTGCCGCGGGCCGCCGCACGGACGGTCTGGCGGGCGATGTGGAGCACCTCCTCCATCGAGATGCCCCGTTCGCCCTGGCGGGCGAAGCTCTCCCCGGAGAGCTTCAGGAGCACGCGGTGGTAGGGTCCCGAGTCCATGGCGCGCGGGGCGGAACTAGCCGCCGATCACCCAGTTTTCCATCCGCTTCACCGCGAGGCCGGCCGCCTTGGCCAGCTGCCCGACGGTCTGCTTGTC
>JBBAVU010000196.1:0-5446 GCA_040397565.1 Pirellulales bacterium
CTCGATCCCGGTGTGATCGTCGGTCGCGAGCCGCTGGCCGACGGCGTCGCGTTGGCCGACGGCCGCGATGCCGCCGAGATCGGCCGCGGGATCCTCGCCGAGTTGCCGGCGGGCTTCGAGGTGCTCTCCACGAAGCACTACTGCATCTGCCACGACACGTCGCGGTCCTACGCGCAGTGGTGCGGGGCGCTCTTCGAGCGGCTGCACGACGCCTTCACGAACTACTGGTCGCGGGCGGGGCTTCCGCTCGAGGCCGGCAAGCGGCCGCTGGTCGTGGTCGTGTTCTCGAGCCGGGAGAGATACCGGGCCCACGCGACGGCGGCGCTCGGCGAGGCCGCCGACCGCGTCGCCGGCTACTACGACCTCATGAGCAACCGCGTGATCACCTACGACCTCACCGGCAGCGACGCCGTCCGCGGCGATGGCATCCGCGGCGACGCGGTTCGGGGCGGGGCGAAGCTCGCCGCGCTGGCGAGCCCGGCGGCGAGCGGACTGGTCGCGACGCTCGTCCACGAGGCGACCCACCAGATGGCCTTCAATGCCGGCATGCACCGGCGGCTGGCGCCCGTGCCCCTCTGGGTGAGCGAGGGCGTCGCGATCTATTTCGAGACTCCCGATCTCGGGAGCAGCCAGGGGTGGAGGGCGATCGGCCTCGTGAACGAGCCGCGGCTGGCGCAGTGGCGGAAATCCTTCCGGTCCGGCGACTTCGCGAGGCTCGTCGCCGATGACGAGGCGTTTCGTCGGGCGGACTCCGGCACCGACGCCTACGCGGCCGCTTGGGCGATGACCTCTTTTCTCGTGCAGACCCGGCGGGGCGAGTTCGTGAAGTACCTGCGGATCCTCGGGGAGAAGGAGCCTCTTGCGGACGACTCTGCCGAGCTGCGCCGGAACGACTTTCACTCCGCGTTCGGCGAGGGGCCGGACGAGATCGAGCCGGCGTTCCTCCGTTTCATGGCCCGCCTGCGGGACCGCTAGAGCGTGAAGTGGCAAAGACCGCGGCCCGGGCCGTATTCTTTCGTCTCCGTCCATCGACACACCGGAGCCACGCACCCATGCCTGCAGTCCGACTTCTCGAACGCCGGTCGTTCCTCCAGGGATCCGCATCGGTCGTCGCCGCCGGCGTCGCGTTGCCGAGCTTCGCCCGCGGCGGCTTCTTCGCCGCCGGCAGCGACCGGATCCGCGTCGGCCTCGTCGGCTGCGGCGGCCGCGGCACGGGCGCCGCGATCGAGGCGGCGGGTCGCGATCGGGGCGTCGTCATCGCGGCGATCGGCGACCTCGCGGCCGCTGCGGTGGACGAGACTGCAGGGATTCTCACCCGCCGCCTCGGCGACGCGTTCGACGCGCCGGCCGAGCGACGGTTCGTGGGCCGCGACGCCTGCGAACTCGTCTGCGACGCGGGCATCGACGTGGTGATCCTGGCGGCATCGGCGGCCGTGCGACCCGATCACGTCGCCGCGGCGGTCGCCCGCGGCCTCCACGTCTATGCGGAGCGGCCGCTCGCGGTGGACCCTCGCGGGCTCGCGGAGGTGGCCGCGTCGGGCAGGTCGTCGGCCGCCCGGGGCCTTTCGTTCGTGACGAGCCTGTCGCTCCGCTACGACCGCGACGTCGCCGCGGCGATCGACCGGGTGCGGAGCCTCGGCGGCCGCGTGCGTGAGATCGAGGCGTTTGAACTCTCGGGCGGACTCGTCGCCGAGCGGTGCCTCGACGCCGCCGACGCGGCGCTTGCGGCCCTCGGCGGTCATGGCGACGAATGGTCGGCCCATGCGACTTCGCGGGGCTTCTCGCTGCGAGCATCCGACGGTCGGGTTATCCGCGTCGTGCTTGATGCCTCGCCTTCGAGGCACGGCCGCATGGTGGCGAGGCCCGCGGGCGGCAGTCACGCGGGCGGCAGTTTCGAGTTCGTGACGCCGGCGGCGCGGCGGCGGGCCACCGCATCCGGTCTCTCGGCCGCATGGGACGCCCTTCTCGAATCGATCCGTCGCGGCCGGCCGATCAACGACTCGCAGGAGGCGTGCCGGGCGGGGGCGGTGATGCTGTCGCCCGCGGTGGTTTCCGCGGCCGAGCGTCCGGCGGAGAGGTTCTCGGCGTTCCTTTCCGAGACTGCCTGACCGGCAGGGCCGGCAGGGTCGCGAAAGGGGCTGGAGCCGGGCTGCCGATAGAATCGATCGGAGGACCCACGATGAGCACCGGCCGAACAGGCACGATCAACCAGGCGCTCGGCATCGCGCTGATCGTGTTCGTGATGCTCACGTTCATCCTCACGGTGACGACCTACCTCTTCTTCGGGCAGAAGTTTCAGGCCGAGGAGCAGGTTGCCAACAGCGCCAAGGAGCTCGCCGACGCGACGCAGAAGGCCGGCGAGGAGGCTGCACGCGTCAAGGAGCTCGCCGAGCTCGTCGGCCTCGACGCCTCCAAGTCGGTCGACGACATGCGACAGGAACTCGTCGCCATGTTTCCCGACTACAAGGAACAGGACAACGCGTCGCTGAATATGGTCGATCTCGCGAAGTGGCTCGAGGCCGCGAGGCTTGCGAAGGATGCCGACCTCAAGGCCGCGCAGGCGGCGCAGGCCGTCGCCGAGGCGGCCCGCGGGAAGTCCGAGCAGGATCTCGAGGCGGCGGTCAAGGCTTCCGCGGAGAAGGTCGCGACGGCGCAGCAGGATGTGAAGGTCGCCCAGGAGAATGCCGAGAAGCAGCGGCTCAAGTTCGAGCAGGAGCAGCAGAAGTTCGTTGCGGAGAAAGACGAGGCTCTCAAGAAGGCGGACGCGACGCGGGTCCTCGTCGACGAGATCGCGAAGGGCGAGTCGGTGCTCGGAAAGGCGGCCTACGAGGGGAAGGATCCGGTGACGCGGATCGGGTTGCTCGTCCGCGGCATCCGTGAGCGGGACAAGACGATCCAGTTGCTGGAGAGAACGGAACTGCTCGCCGCGGCAGCAGCCGAGGATCCGCAGGTCCAGAACTACGTGCTTGAAGCGATCGGGGCGACGGCGGCGGAGATCGAGGCCCTCAAGCCGATCGTGAAACGCTTGCCACCGCAGCCGGCCGACTCCGGGGCGATCGACGGGCGAATCGTCTCCGTCGACCAGCGCGAGCAGTCGGTGACGATCAGCTGCGAGTCGACCTTCGGGATCCGTCCGGGGCTCGTGTTCAACGTGCATCCCGGCACGTTGCCGCTCGGAAGCGCGAGGTCCGTGAAGGCCGTCGTGGAGGTCGTCGAGGTCGAGGGGCGGTCGCTCGTCCGCGGCCGTATCCGCCGTGATTCCATCGAGGATCCGATCCTGCCCGGCGACACGGTGTCGACGCCGCTGTGGAGCGCGGGACGTCCGCTCGAGGCGGTCGTCGTGGGGTTCGTCGATTTCAACGGGGACGGCAAGGAGGATCCAACGCCGCTGGAGGACATCATCCGCCGCAGCGGGGGAACGCTCCAGCGGGCAGTCGGCTCCGCGACCACGATCGTGGTCGATGCCGGCAAGCCGGACGCCCGCGGCAGCGAGGGCCGCGGCGGTCTCAAGCCGGCAGAGGAGAAGCGGCGAAGCCTGGAACTCGCCGAGGCGAGGCGGCTCGGCATCCGGATCATGACGCTCGACGCATTTCTCGAGTGGCTCGGAGCGGACCGCCCGGTCGTGTCGTCGGCGGTGGTCGTGCCGGGATCGGAGCGGATTCCGCCCACGGCTCCGGCGGCGAGCCGTTGACCGGCCCGCGGCGTCTCCCGACAATCGTGGGATTCCGAGGTCGGCGAGATGCCCGCCTCCTCTCCCCCGAGGACCACGAAGGATGACCGCTTCACGCACACTTCTCTGCGGGCTCTGCTACTTGCTTCTGTCCCGTGGCACGCCGCTGGCGGCCCCCGCTTCGGCCGCGGCCGCCCAGGAGGCGACGGGGGGCGGCGGGACCTCCGCCGACGGCTTCGTGTCGATCTTCGACGGCCAATCGCTCGCCGGCTGGGAGGGGAAGCCCGAGTTCTGGTCGGTGAAGGACGGTTCGATCGTCGGCGAGACGACGAAGGACAACCCGACCAAGGGCAACACGTTCCTCGTCTGGCGTCACGGGCTCGTGGACGATTTCGAATTCGAGCTCGAGTACCGGCTCACCGGCGGCAACAGCGGCATCCAGTACCGCAGCAAGGACCACGGCGACTCCGTCGTCGGCGGATACCAGGGCGACTTCGAGGCGGGGCCGAAGTATTCGGGCATCCTCTACGAGGAGCGGGGCCGGGGCATCCTCACGCAGCGGGGCGAGCGGGTCACGATCGCTGCCGATGGCACGAAGGCCGTCGGCGAGCCGATCGGGAATCCCGAGGAGCTGCAGCGGGCGATCAAGCCGGGCGAGTGGAACCGCTACCGCATCGTCGCACGGGGCCCGAAGCTCCAGCACTTCATCAACGGCCAGCTCATGAGTGAGACCGTCGACGAGCAGAAAGACAAGCGGTCGTCAGAAGGAGTGCTCGCGCTGCAGCTCCACGCCGGTCCGCCGATGAAGGCGGAGTTTCGCGACGTCCGACTGAAGCGGACGCGGCTCGCCGACGGTCGCAAGAAGCTCGTGCTCGTGGCCGGCCGGCCGAGCCATCCGCCCGGGGCGCACGAGTTTCGCGCGGGATCGATGCTCGTCGAGAAGTGCCTCGATGCGAACGTGCCGAACCTGGTCACGGCCGTCCACACGGGCGGCTGGCCCGCCGACCCGACCGCGTTCGACAACGCCGACGCGGTCTTTTTCTTCGCCGACGGCGGCGGCGGCCATCCGGTCATCCAGAGCAACCGGCTCGCCCAGATCGACGCCTTGGCGAAGCGGGGCGTCGGCGTCGCCTGCCTCCACTACGCCGTGGAAGTGCCGAAGGAAAAGGGCGGCCCGCAGTTCCTCGACTGGCTCGGCGGCTACTTCGAGATGCACTGGTCGGTGAACCCCCACTGGACGCTCGCGAAGACGGAGCTCGCCGCCGGCCACCCGATCTGCCGGGGCGTGAAGCCGTTCGAGACCAACGACGAGTGGTACTTCCACATGCGGTTCCGGGACCCAGCGACCGCCGTCGTGCCGATCCTCTCGGCCGTGCCGCCCGACGCGGCCCGCGAGCGTCCCGACGGGCCCCACAGCAACAATCCCACCGTGCGCGCTGGCAAGGGCTCACGCGAGGTGCTGGCGTGGGCCTACGAACGGCCCGAAGGCGGCCGCGGCTTCGGCTGCACCGGCGCCCACTTCCACGCCAACTGGGGCAACGACGACTTCCGGAAACTCATGCTCAACGCGCTCGTCTGGACGTCTGGGCTCGACGTTCCCGAGGGGGGCGTCGCCTCGAGCGTGAGCCCCGAGGACCTCGCCGCCAACCTCGACGACAAGGCGCCGAAGAAGCCTTGAGCGGACTCGGTGAAAATGCTGCTCTCTAGAAGCGCATTTAATGGACGCCGCATTGCCGCCGGGGGAGCGGACGCCTCGTCGCTACGGTGAGGATACAC
>JBBAVU010000197.1:0-1700 GCA_040397565.1 Pirellulales bacterium
GCGATGGCTGGTTCGCTCTCGGAACTTCTGCTCGCGCGGGTCGTCGACGACCGCGACTCGCCGGCGATCGTCGTCCCTACGGCAGCCCGGTGGCCGGGGCCGCACGGGCGGGCCGACGGGGAGTTCTCATGGGGTGATCTCGTCGCGTCGGCGGCGAGGCTCGCGGCGCGGTTCGAGGCGGCGGGGCTCGCTCCCGGCGACCGGCTCGTGCAGATCGGCCCCCACGGCGCCGATTCCGTCGTCGTCGATCTCGCCTGCCTGCTCTCGGGGATCGTCCACGTGCTCCTGCATCACGACGACGGGCCGGCCGCGCACGCCCGGCAGATCGGCTGGCTCGAACCGCAGGCGATCGTGCTGACGGGTCCCGTGTCGCTGACCGTCGTGCCGCGGCGATCGAAGGCCTCGCGGTCGCCCGTCGCTCACACGTTCGACTTCCGCGGCGAGCCGCTCCTCTCGCGCGGAATGCCCGACGGGCTCGCCGAGGAGGTGGCGACGCGGGTGGAGCGGTGCCGGCCGGAGGCGTGTGCCACGATCCTGCTCTCCTCGGGCACGAGCGGTCGCCCGCACGGCGTCGCGCATTCACAGCGGTCGCTGCTGTCCAACGCGGTCGCGTCGTCGGCCGTGTTCCTGGATGACGAGCGGGACGTGCGGCTCTCGTGGCTGCCCATGAGCCACGCGCTGCCGAGGACGGGCGACCTCTGCACGGCGATCGTGCGGGGAGCCTGCCTCGCGATCGTCGAGGATCGCAGAAAGCTGCTCGACGCCTGTCGCGAGGCGAAGCCTGCCGCGATCCTCGGCGTGCCGGCGATGTTCGAGCGGCTCGAGGCTGCGGTCCGCCGCGGTGCGATCGGCGACCTCGCCTCGGCGCTCGGGGGCCGCGTGCGAGTGTGCGTGTCGGGCGGCGCGCCGCTCCGCGAGCGGACGATCCGCGCGTTCCACGATGCCGGCGTGCCGCTCGTGCAGGGCTACGGTCTCGCGGAGGCCGGCCCCGTCGTGACCCTCGCGAGCCCGAGGACGGCGAGAACGGGGACGGTCGGGCTTCCGCTCGAAGGAGTCGAACTCCGAATCGACGACGACGGGCAGTTGCTCGTGCGGACGCCCGGCCGCTGCCTCGGCGTGCTCTTGCCGTCGGACTGCGAATCCGAGCCGGCCGATCCGCAGCGTGCAGAATACGTCCCGCACGACCCCGATTCGTTCCTCGCGACGGGAGACCTCGCGGCGATCGATCCCGACGGCCACGTGCGGATCACGGGCCGCTGCGTCGACGCGATCGTGCTCTCCGGCGGCGAGAAAGTGCCTCCCGCCGAGGTCGAGCGGGCGATCGCCGAGGATCCGCTCGTGGCGCAGGTGTGCGTCGTCGGCGGCGGGCTGCGGCGGCCGCTGGCGATCGTGGTGCCGGAGCCCGCCGCCGCCCGCGAGGCGATCCGACGGATGGGCCTGCGGGTCTTCAGCCGGCGCGGAGCGGTCCGCCATCCGAAGCTGCTTGCGTGGATCGCGCGGCGGATCGAAGCCCGACAGCGTCGTCTGCCTGCCGGCTGGAGGGCCGGCACGATGCTGCTCGCGGCACGGCCGTTCGACGCGGCCCACGGCGAGGCGACCGTGTCGCTCAAGCTGAAGCGACCCGTGATCACGGGGAACTACAAGTTCGCGATCGACGCCGCGGCGTCGGGGCACGGTTGCCTCGGGCTCGTGCCGATTCC
>JBBAVU010000197.1:1800-5439 GCA_040397565.1 Pirellulales bacterium
GGGGCGGGGCCGTGCATCGCTTCGACGCTCTTCTCCCCATCGGCGTCCGGGGGCTTCGCGGAGGCTGCCGACGCGGCGGCCGGTCCGCTTCCCGCGAGGATCGCCCGCATCGTCGAGGGGTCGGCCGCCCTGCTTGGGGAACTCCAGGCAGACGGGCGGATCTTCGAACGCGAAGGGCCCGCGGCCGGGAGGTTTTCCAGCGAGGCGGAACGCGGTCTCGGCGGCATCGGGCTGTGGGGGCTGACCGTCCCCGAGTCGCACGGCGGCGCGGGCGCGGGCATGGTCGATCTCGCGCGGGTGGTCGCGAGGCTCGCCTCGATTTCGCCGACGGCCGCCGGAATCCTGTCGGTGCACGCGTCGATCGGCGCGGTCTCGGCTGTGGAGGCCTTCGGCGATGCCTCGCAGCGGGACCGGTGGCTGCCGAAGCTCGCGAGGGGTGAGCCGCTCTCGATCTTCGGTGCGACCGAGCCGGATGCGGGTTGCGACCTCGGAAGGGTGGCCGCAAGGCTCGAGCGGTCGCCGGACCGGCCGGGCAGGCTCCTCCTCTCCGGAACGAAGAAGTTCATCACGAACGCCGCGCACGGACGGCTCGTGAAGCTGCTTGCGAAGCTCGATGGCGAGCCAGCCATCGTCCTCGTCCCGCTTCCGGAAAGCGACACCGAATCGTTCCGGCTCGAGCCGTCGCGGATCCACCCGCTCAAGCACGCCCACAACGCGACGCTCGTCTTCGACCGCTTCGAGGTGGAGGAGGCCGACCTGCTCGCCCCGCCGTCCGGCGACGGCATGGCGATCGTCTGGCACGGCCTCAACCGGGGCCGAGTGACGCTCGCCGCCCAGGCGTCCGGCACGCAGCGGATCATGCTCGCGCATGCCCTCTCCCGCGCCCGCGAGCGGGAGACGTGGGGGAAGCCGATCGCGAGCCGGCAGCTCGTCCGGGGGCGGCTCGCGCGGATCGCGATGGGGGCCGTCGCGGCGGAGTCACTCGCCGCGTGGGCCGCAACCGCGGTGGAGCCCGGCGGCGGCGGCGAGCTCGAGGCGATCACGGCGAAGATCGTCGCCGGCGAATGCGTCCGCGAATCGGCCATCGCCGCCCTCGGCGTCCACGCCGGGAGTTCGTTCCTGGTCGGCCATCCTCTCGGCGACGCCATCCACGACCACCTCGCCGTCGGCATCTACGAGGGGGAGAGCGAGCTTCTGGGGCTCGCCCTCTTCAAGGGCCTTGCGAAACGTCACCCGCTCGCGGCGGCTCGCGGCTCCGACGTACGGCGGGCGGCCGAATGGCTCGCTTGGAGGGCGTCGCGGTGGGCGGCGAGGCGGCCGCGGTTCGGCACCGTGCTCGACGGCGGGCTCCGAAGCCACTCCATGGCGGCGCGGCGACTGCTCGACCGCACGGCGGTCGCGATCGACCGGGCGATCCGCCGCCATGGCCGGAAGCTCGCCGAGGAGCAGCTGCTTATCGCGGAGCTCTCCCGCCGCGTCCGGGAGCTCGTGGCGGTGCTCGCCGTGGCGCACCACGTCGACCGCGATCCGCTCGGCGAGCACGATCTGTGCGTGGAGCAGCATGCGTGCGGAGAGCCCCGGTGGCGGTTGCTCGCCGCGGAGGCATTTTGTCGGTCGGCGCTCGCTCGCGCGACCGGTCGCCGGCCGTCCGATGCCGACCTCGCAGCCGAGGCCCGACTCGGCTCGGCGATCGTCGGCTGAGATTTACTCGGCTCCGCTCGCGACGACCGCCGGCCACCAGCTGCAGAGGTACCACGCGCGGGGCGTCGTGAGCTCCGCGAGCCGCTCGAGGAATGCCACCGACGAATCTCCGCCGACCAACGAGCGGCCGGCGCCCGGCGAGGCGTCGCCCCCGAGCACCTCGTCGATGAGCCCCTTCGGCTTCGTGTATTTCACGACGCGAGCCTTCTCCTCCGTCAGTCCGGCAAGCTCGCAGGCCCGCTTCACGGCGTCCTCGAGGAACCCGATCCGGTCGACGAGACCAGCCTCGAGGGCCTGCTTCGCCGTGAAGATCTGCCCCGTGGTCACCTTCGTGATCGCGGCGTCGTCGAGCTTGGGGCGGCCCGCCTTCACGATCTCCTTGAACCGCGAGAACATCTCGTCGACGAGGGCCTGTAGGAGCTTCCGCTCCCTCTCGGCGAGATCGGGCGTGCGGTCCTTGGTGGGGCTGAGCATCTCCTTGAGCGGTCCGCTGGCGACGGAGTCGTCCTTGATGTCGAACCGCTTCACGAACTTGGAAAGATCGAAGTGCGGGATGATCACGCCGATCGAACCAGTGAGCGTGGCCGGCTCGGCGAAGATCACGTCCTCGCGGCCCCCGTTCGCCATCGCCACGTAGTAGCCGCCACTCGCCGCGATGCCCCCCATGCTCACGACCACCGGCAGGTCTCGGTCCTTCGCGAGCTTCGAGAGGCGGTAGTGGATTTCATCACTGCCGCTCACGGTTCCGCCGGGCGAATCGACGCGGAGCACGATCGCCTTGACGGAATCGTCCTCCTCGACCCGATCGAGCTGCGACTTCGCGAAGCCGTCGCCCCCCATGATCGCGCCGGCGACCGTCACGATCGCCACCTTGTCAGCCGCGATCTTCGACAGCGAATGGTACTTCTCGACGACCTTCGCATCCCCCTGGAAATAGCTCGCGTTCGCGCCGAGGCTCGCGATGGCCACGAGCGTCGCGATGCCGGCGATCGTCCAGGCGATCCGGCCGCCCCACCGGCTCCAGCCGCCGGACTGCTCCAGGATCACGCGGGTGACGCCCTCGCCACGGAGGGGCTCCGGCGGCCTCGACGGATCGACAGGGCGGGTGAGCGGTTCGAATGCCATGAGTGATTCCTCCTGGAGGATGAGCTGGAGAGTGTACGCGATTCGGTGGATGTGGATCTGGCCTGGAAAGGATTTGCACGTCGGGCGGGGATGCGGCTACCTTGGCGATCGAGTTGGTTCCGCCGCGAGCGGATGTCGAGAGAAGCAAGGAGGATCGCCGAGTGTTCGTCTGCGTCAGTACGGAGTGTTTTCCCGAGTTGTCGCTCTCCGAGGCGATGGAGCGGCTGTCGGAGCTCGAGTTCATGGCCGTCGAGCTCGACGTCCACGAGGAGGGGGGCCACCTCCGTCCCGGTCTCGTCGCCGCCGACCCGGATGCCGCGATCGACCAGTGCAGCGACCTCCAGCGGCTGCGACCGGTCGCCGTGTCGTTCGCCTCGCCGGAGACGCCCGAGCTCTACGACCGGTTCGAGGCGTCCTGCCGACTGGCGAAGGCCCTCGGCGTCGTCACGATGGTGGTCGAGTCTTCCGAACTCGGAACCCCCTTCAACGGCGAGATCGAGCGTCTTCGTCAGTTCGTGAAGATCGCCAACGGCTTCGGATCGCTTGTCGGCGTGAAGACGGCTTCTGGCAGGATGACGCAGGACGCCGAGACGACGGCGTCGCTCTGCCGCAACGTCCCTGGCCTCGGCGTCACGCTCGACCCGAGCCACTTCATCTACGGCCACAAGAAGCCCGCGTCGTGGGAGTCGATTCTCAAGTACGTCTGCCACGTCCACCTGCGCGACACGAAGGCCGACGCCTTCCAGGTCCGCATCGGCCAGGGCAACATCGAGTACGGCAAGCTCGTGACGCAGCTGCAACGGTTCAACTACA
>JBBAVU010000198.1:0-5397 GCA_040397565.1 Pirellulales bacterium
AGCGACTGCGTCTTCACGATCGCGAGGTCGTCGGGGAAGGTGTGGAAGGCCTGCACGAGCAGGCTGCGGGCCCGCGTCTCGACGTTCACCCAGCTGACCGCCCCGAGCGCCATCCGGGCGCCGGAGTCGAATCGATGGAACATCCCCGACTTGCCGCCGTCGATGCAGAGCTCCCGCTGAAAGTTCCAGAAGACCTCCGGTTCGACCGTCTCGAGCTGGAACGCCATCTGGTAGGTGGAGCCGCCGCGGCACTCCATGCGGTCGTTCCGCTCGCCGCGAAGCTTGTGCGACAGCAGGCGGCGTTTTTGCGGCAGTGGCTGGCTGGCGGACGTGGCCACCTCCGTGAGCGTGAGCCCACCGCGGCGCCACGTGACGAGGTGCCCGGCACTCGTGATCGAGACGCTCGCCCGGTAACCGCCCCGGTCGATCTCGCGGGTCTCCTGGATCTCGAACAGTTCCGGGTGCATGCTGCGGCCGTAGAGCTGGAAGACCAGTTCGTCGACCTTGGGACGTGTGGAAATCACTCGCGTCGATCCTCCTTGAACTGACTGACCGACGCAGTATAGGTGCGGCTTCGAAAATCCTCCAAGAACGATTGCGGCCCGGCAGAGCGTTCTTGGACACCCGCGGCGGGTGGAGAGCCGATCAGAAAAGCCCCACGAGCATGTCGTAGGCCGCGTGCGTTCCGGCCGTGATTCCAAAGCCGCGCACGCTGAACAGCACGGCGAAGAAAATGCCGGCAAGCGTGCGAAAGGTGAAGCTGTAGAGTTCGAAACGATCCCCGAGCGGGCCGACGTAGTGGGCGGCGCTGAAGAGCAGGCTCGTCAGGAGGATCGCTGCGATGCCGCCGGTCGCGGCGTTCCACCCCGACATTCGGAATCCCCAAGCTACCACAGGAAGCAACAGCAGGCGAAACAGCACCTCCTCGTAGAGCCCCGCTCCGCAGAAACCGATCACCCGCTGGAGGATGCCGGCGTCCACGACGCCAAAGGGCAGCGGCGGCACGACGCCAAAGGGCTGCGGCGGCACCATGGCGGGCCAGACCCGCTCCTGGAGCCGGGCGATGCCCAGGAGCATCGCCGCCAGGACGGCCGATTCCAGCGCCATCGCCGCCAGCACGCCTGGCCGGAAGGCCCAGCGATCGTGCTCGACGTGGTGCCAGGCCAGCAGGCCCACCACGGTGAGGGCCGGAAGCAGAAAATAGGCCCCGAAACCGAGGGAATCGAGCAGGCCCCGCAGCCAGACGTCGGCCCCGTTTCTCGGCGAACCGCGGCCCAGAAGCAGAACGCCCCCCTCGTAGGCGAGCACGAGCGGCATCGTGAAAACGAGGCTCTCGAGCGGCGCCCGCGAAAGGCTCCAGTAGGTCTCGCTTGCCGCGGCTTCCGTCGCTTCCACAGGGCCTTCCGACGGATCGAATCCATCCGGCCATGCCTCGTCGGCGTCGTCCGCGCGGCCGTGAAACTCGTCTTCGTATTCGTGATCCTGCTCCGCCATGGACGTGAGGATACCGCGCCAGCCAACATTGATTGCACCGATCCAAAGAAGATCGTTCGAGCGATTTTTCGCGTTCCGATCACGGCATCGATCGACTCCGCCGCGATGCGGCCGCTGTTCCTTGACAACTCTCGACGCCTCAACAGAATGTCGATCCATCTCGTGCGAGTTCATCGCACCACATCGACAGGCGGTTCCGCGGGAGAAGCATCCGTCTCGAACACAACCTGATATCGAGCTCATTCCGAACTCATTCCGAATCGTGGGGGGCGACGACTGAGGGATCGACAGTCGACGGCCTTGGTCGTGGCCTGGATGTCCCCCCCGCTTTTCGTGTTTTTGCCGGACGTTTTTTTCCGGCCCGTCGCGGGATAAAATTCGTGACGCGTTGGCGGCAGCGTGTCTGGCAGCGGTGTCCTCGCTGCGGGAAGGCCGCCGGGATGAACGTGATGGCACGATGCCTCGTCGCATTCGGTTCGAACCTGGGGGAACGCCGCGGACACCTCGACCGGGCGCTGGAGCTGCTCGGGTTCATGCCCGGAATCCGTCTGCTCGGCGTCAGTCGCTACCGTGAATCCGTTCCGATCGGCGGCCCTGCCGGGCAGCCGCCGTTCCTCAACGGCGCCTGCCTCGTCGAAACGGATCTCGCGCCGCACGACCTGCTGGGGCTCCTGCAGGCGGTCGAGGCCTCGCTCGAGAGGGAGCGGGCCGTTCGCTGGGGTCCGCGGACGGTCGATCTCGACCTCATCCTCTACGACGGCATGGTCGTCGAGTCCGATCGTCTCACCGTGCCGCACCCGCGGATGGCGACCCGCCGTTTCGTCCTCGAGCCGTCGGCCGAGATCGCCGCCGACCTGACGCACCCGACGAGCGGCTGCTCCGTCGGCGAGCTGCTCGAGAACATCTCGACGCCGCATCCCTACGTGGCCGTGGCCGGAGTCGCGGGAACGGGCTCGCAGGAGGTCGCGAACGCGGCGGCCGAGGCACTCTTCGCCCGGCTCGTCCATCGTCCGGCATCGCTCGGCGATTGGCGCGAACAGCTCGAGGCCTCGTCGCGGCCGCTCGCGGCTTCCCGCGAAAGCCCTCGCCATCTCCCCGCCTGCGACCATGGCACCGTCTCCGAGTACTGGCTCGGCAGCCTGCGGCTGGCGGCCGCGCGACTCGCTCCGGTCGAGCGGGCCGCGTTCGACGCCGCCTACGCGGCGGCCGCGGCACGGGCCATGCGGCCGCAGGTCGTGCTGCTGCTCACGGCGCCGAGGGAGGTTCTCGCCGAGCGGATCGCCTACCGCCGCCGGCCCGCATCCGGCTCGAGCGACTTCTTTCGCGACATCGGCGAGGCCGCCGAACGCGGCGACGCGGAGGCGGTCCTCGATGATCTCGTCGGCGAGCAGGACGGGCTCGTCGCCGAACTGCAGGGCCGCCGATCCGCGGCCGCCGCCGTTCCCGCCGACCTGCCGAAGGCGGTCGTCCGCATCGACACGAGCGACTTCGGGCAGGCGATCGACGAGGCCGTCGCCGCGGTCGAGGCCATGGGCTGAGCGACGAAGGCTGACCGATGAACCGCCCGCAATCGCCGCCGCAGCCGCTTTCGATCGAGACCGATCCGGTCTCAATGCAGTCCCGCATCGCGGAAGCTCTCCGCGGAGGGATGCGGGTCGGGTTCGTGCCGACGATGGGCGCCCTCCACGCAGGCCACGGGAGCCTCGTTGCGCGTGCGACGGCCGAGTGCGATGCGGTGGCCGTCTCGATCTTCGTGAACCCGACCCAGTTCGGCCCGCGGGAGGATTACTCGCGGTATCCGAGGACGTTCGAAGCCGACTGCGATCTGCTGCGGCCGCTGGGCGTGCAGTGGGTGTTCGCGCCGACGGTCGAAGGGATGTATCCGTCGGGGGACGCGACGCGGGTTCGGGTCGCCGGGCCCGCGGAGCGGTGGGAGGGGGCGTTTCGGCCCGGCCACTTCGACGGCGTGGCGACGGTGGTCGCGAAACTGCTCTCGGCCGTGCCCGCCACGAGGGCCTACTTCGGCGAGAAGGACTGGCAGCAATGCGCCGTCATCCGCCGGATGGCGGCCGATCTCCTGCTGCCGACGGAGATCGTCGTCTGCCCGACGGTGCGGGAGGCCGACGGCCTCGCGATGAGCTCGCGAAACGCGTATCTCTCCCCCGCCGAGCGGTCCCGCGCCGCGGCGATCGCGCGGAGTCTCGACCACGGGGCGGGTCTCTGGGGCCGGGGCGTCGAGGTCGGCGAGATCGAAAGGACCGCCCGCGAGTCGCTCGCGTCGCTCGGTTTCGAGGTCGACTACTGGAGCATCGTCTGCGAGGAGTCGCTCGTGCCGCTCGCGGACCTGGCCGCCGCCGGAGCCGTGAAGCCGAGGATCATCACCGCCTGCCGGCTCGGCGGTACGAGGCTCATCGACAACCGCGGCCTTCCCCCGCGATGATGCGGGCCGAAATCACTGCATGCGATCGACACTCTTTCACCTGCCGTCGCGGTTCGTCGTGGGAGGCGAGAGCGTGCCGATCTTCGGCTGGGGCGTGCTGCTCGTCGCTTGGGCGGTGGTCGCCGCGGTCGCGATCACGTGGGCCGCACGCCGCGACGGATGGCGGAACGCGGTGCGATCGCTCGCCGCACCGATGGCGGTCGTCGGCGGGATGATCCTCTGGGTGCTGCCGGCCCTCGACGACGGGCAGGGAGTGCCGGTGCGGGGGTACGGCGTGATGCTCCTGACGGCGGCGGCGGCGGGCACCTGGCTCTCCATCGTGCGGGGCCGGCGGGCGGGCTTCGACGCCGACACGATCCTGTCGCTGGCGACGGTCGTGTTCCTCTGGGGGCTCGTGGGCGCGAGGCTGTTCTTCGTGATCGAATACCGGGAGCAGTTCTTCCGGGAGGGCATGAGCTTGCTCGATTCCCTGCGGGCGATCGCCAACATCTCCGCCGGCGGGCTCGTCGTCTTCGGAAGCCTGCCGACCGCGGGCCTCGCCGCATGGATTTTCGCACGAAGGCGGTCGCTGAACTTCCTGCTGCTTCTCGACTGCGTGGCACCGGGGCTGCTCGTCGGATTGGCGCTCGGGCGGATCGGGTGTTTCCTGAACGGCTGCTGCTACGGGGGGCCGTGCGACCTGCCCTGGGCGGTGCGGTTTCCGCCGGAGAGCCCCCCCTGGCTCGACCAGGCGGCCCGCGGTCTCTTGCCGGCCGCGGGGGACGGCGCGACCGGCTGGAGCCTGCCGGTGCATCCCGCGCAGCTCTACGCGGCGATCGACGCGGGGCTGCTTGCGGCGCTCGCGGCCGCCTGGACGCCGCTTGCCAGGCGCGACGGCGAGGTCTTCGCCCTCGTGCTCACGATCCATCCGCTGGCCCGGATTCTGCTCGAGCTGATCCGCGTCGATGAACAGCCCGCCCTCGGCACGCCGCTTTCGATCTCGCAATTGGTGTCCCTTGTGCTCCTCGTGGCGGCCGCCCTACTCTGGGGATCGATCCTCCGGTCGCCACCACGACGCGACCCCGCAACCATCCCGCATCCTCCGGAGACCACCGCATGAGCAAGCCCGTCGTCACGATCCGCTGCCGGCTCGATGGACCGCTCGTCGTGGAGCTGCCGATGACGGAGCCGACGGAGCCGGGCGGCGTCGGCGAGCCGCTCGTGACCCTGCGTCTGACCGACCACGAGGGGGGCGAGTTCCAGATCCCCGTCGGCAAGAAGGCCATCGCACTCTGCCGCTGCGGCGAGACGAAGAACCGCCCGTTCTGCGATGGCACCCACAAGACCTGCGGCTACCAGGCCTGCGACACCGCGCCGAAGTGATCGCCGTTTGAACGGTGCCGTGGACGGTCGAGCCGCCTGACGGACACCGCATTGCCGCCGGGGGAGCGGACGCTCCGTCGCTTCGGCAAGGATATGCCTGA
>JBBAVU010000199.1:0-5323 GCA_040397565.1 Pirellulales bacterium
TGGACCGCATGCTCGACGCGCTCTCCCGGGGCCTCGATCCGGCGATCCTCTGGCGCGGCTACGGCACCGAGCATCGTGGCGTCGTCGTGAGCTACCAGTGCCAGTCGCCGGTGCTCGGCCTTGTGCTCCCCTCCAACTCTCCCGGCGTGCACACGCTCTGGCTGCCCGTGATCGCGCTCGGCGTCGGCCTGGTCATGAAGCCGGGCGGCCAGGAGCCGTGGACCCCCTACCGCATGGCCTCCGCGATGGTCGAGGCGGGGATTCCAGCCGAGGCCATCGGGCTCTACCCGGGCGCGACCGACGTCGGCGCGGGGATTCTCAGCGGCTGCCGTCGCAGCATGATCTTCGGCAGCGCCAAGACCGTCGAACAGTACCGCGGCAATCCCGGCGTGCAGGTGCACGGGCCCGGCTTCTCGAAGATCCTCCTGGGCGACGACTGCGTGGACGACTGGGAGCGGTATCTCGACGTCATGATCGAGAGCGTCGCCGTCAACAGCGGCCGCGGCTGCATCAACGCCTCGGCGATCTACGCCAGCCGCCACACGAAACCGATCGCCGAGGCGATCGCCGCACGGCTCGGCCCCATCGACGTCAAGCCGCCGGACGACCCCGATGCGAAGCTCGCGGCGTTCACGATTCCCGGTGCCGCGAAAGCGATCTGGGGGCAGATCGAGGCGGGATTGAAGGCCCCCGGCGTGACCCACGCGACCGAGCCCTACGGCCCCAGGCTCGTCGAGGGGGAGCGGTGCGGCTGGCTGCGGCCCACGGTCGTCCACTGCGGCAGCCCGGAGCCGGAGATCGCCCGGGCGGAATACATGTTTCCCTTCGTGAGCGTGGTCGAGTGTCCGCAGGAGCGGATGCTCGACGCCATCGGCCCCACGCTCGTCGGCACGGCGATCACCGAAGACCCCGCCTTCCAGTCGAGGCTCATCGGCTGCACGCACATCGATCGGCTCAATCTTGGTCAAATCCCGACGACCAAGCTCGACTGGCTCCAGCCGCACGAGGGAAACATCATCGACTTTCTCTACCGATCGCGGGCGCTCCAACTCCGTGCCGAGGCCGCGGTGACCGCCTGAACCGGCTCTCCGCTCCATTCCCATGACGCTCCCCGCCTCGTCGTTCGTTTTTCGCTGCCCGACCCGCCTCGTGGCCGGCGAGGGCGCCGTCGAGAAGCTCGGGGGGATCGCGACGGAGCTTCGCTGCCGCCGGGCGCTCGTCGTGAGCGATCCGGGCGTCGTGGCCGCGGGGCACGCGTCGCTCGGGGCGGAATCACTCCGTCGCGCGGGGCTCGACGTCGAGTGCTTCTCGGGGTTTTCGGAGAACCCGACCACGCGGCACGTCGAGTCGGGAGCCGCGGTCGCGAGGGCGTTCCGGCCCGACGTCATCGTCGGCATCGGCGGCGGCAGCTCGATGGACTGCGCGAAGGGGATCAACTTTCTCCATTCGCTCGGTGGCACGATGCGCGACTACCACGGCCGCGACCGTGCGAAGGGCCCCATGCTGCCGTCGATCGCCGTGCCGACGACCGCGGGCACGGGCAGCGAGACCCAATCGTTCGCCCTGATCACCGACGCCGAGACCGGCATGAAGATGGCCTGCGGCGCGGCCGCTGCCGCCTTCCGGGTCGCCATCCTCGACCCACGGCTCACGCTCACGCAGCCGGGGAAGGTCACGGCGCTCACCGGCATCGACGCGATCTCCCACGCCGTGGAGAGCCATGCGAGCCTCGCGGCCACGCCCGCCTCGAGGGTGTTTTCGCGGGAGGCGTGGCGGCTGCTCTGCCGAAGCTTGCCGCGGGTGATCGCCGATGGGGCCGATCTCGAAGCGAGGGCCGCCGTCCAGCTCGCGGCCGCGTGGGCGGGCCTCGCCATCGAAAACGCGATGCTCGGCGCGGCCCACGCCCTCGCCAACCCGCTCACGGCCGGCCACGGAGTCGTCCATGGCCAGGCGGTCGGGGTCGTGCTGCCGCACGTCGTGCGGTTCAACGGCCGACATGCATGGGAGCGGTACGCCGAACTCTGGGCCGATGTCTCCGGGGAGCACGAGGATGCCGACGCGGCCGGCCGCCTCGCCGACTGGCTCGCGGCGACGCTCCGCTCGTCGGGGCTCGAAACATCGCTCCGAGGGCTCGGCATCGAGCGGCCCGACACGCGGCAACTCGCCGAAGCGGCCGCGACGCAATGGACAGCCGGCTTCAATCCACGGCCGGTGGTCGTCGACGATCTGCGACGGCTCTACGAGGCCGCGTCATGATCGCCGGTCCGGGATTGCAAACGCGGGCGTTGGCGTTGGCGTTGATCGCGTCGGCAGCCATCGCGGCAGATCAGCCGATCGCGGAGGCTGACGCGGAAACATGGCCGATGGCCCGCGGCTGCGTCGAGGGCACCGGCCGCTCGGGCTCGACCGTCTCGCTTCCGCTCCGCGAGGCGTGGCAGCGGCGGCTCGACGGCACTTCCTTCGAGGCGACGCCGATCATCGCCGACGGCACGATCTACGTCGGCGACCTCGACGGCACGTTTCACGCCCTCTCCCTCTCGACCGGCGAAACCCGCTGGTCGTTCAAGGGGGAGGCGGGCTTTTCCGCGGCCGCGGCGTTCGTGAACGCAGCCGCGGAATCGCCCGGCGGCCCGCCACCGCTCGTGGTCGCCGGCGACTCGTTCGGCGTCGTGAGGGCATTCGATGCGAAAACAGGCACGGTCGTCTGGGAGCACGAACGGGATGGTGAGATCTCCGGCGGTCCGAGCGTCATGCTCGACCCCGCCGACGGCGGGCAATCGAGGATCCTCGTCGGCTCGCAGGATGCGTCGCTCGTGTGCCTCTCGGCCGCGACCGGCAAGGAGATCTGGAGCCATTCGATCGCCGACCAGATTCGCTGCATGCCGACGGTCGTGGCGGGCAGCATCCTCATCGCCGGCTGCGACGGACGGCTTCACGCAATCGACGTCGCCACCGGCAGGCCAACGGGAGAAGTGGCGATCGACGGCCCGACGGGCACGACGCCGGCGGGCCTCGGCTCGGCCGTCTTCTTCGGCAGCGAGGGGGGCACGTTCTACCGCATCGACGTCGCCGCGACGGCTGATGTGGCCCCCACGATCCGCTGGCGGATGAAGGCGGCAGGCGGCAACCAGCCCTATCGCTCGAGCGCAGCGATCGCGGAGGGCCCGACCGGCCCGCTCGCCATCGTCGGTACCCGCGGCCGGGCGGTCGAGGCTTTTTCGGCCGCCGACGGCAGCCGCCTCTGGCGGGCCGCGATGCGGGGCAAGGTCGACGCCTCGCCAGTGGTCGTCAGCGCGGGCGAAACCGGGGCCGCGGTGATCGCGGCCGACACGGCCGGACGCATCGTCGCCCTGCGGCCGGACGACGGCAGCCCGCTTTGGGAGTTTGACGCCGGCGGCGGATTCACCGCCTCGCCGGCCGTGGCGGCCGGGAGGGTCGTGCTGGCTGGCGAGGACGGAACGGTCTGGTGCTTCGGCGGGACTGAGTGACCGCTCCCGAAGGCCGTCGTTTCCGTTCGCGAAACGAGGGGGACGTGCCTCGACCCTGCGGGCATCCCAACTGTCAGCGGGCCGAATCGGCTTCATTTTCGCGGCCGGGAAGCCGATCGCAGAACAATCGTCGGGAAGGTGAACCGGGGCGGACTGGGGTGCGTAGGATTGACTGCCTCCGACATGCAACCCGGGGGCGAGGAGGGTGGCACATGGCACGTAAAGACGCACTTTTGAACCTCAAGACGATCCTCATCCGTCGCCGCGACGCGCTTCGCAGCGCCTTGGCCGGTGACCTGACGTTGCTCCGGGAGCTCCGTAGCGAATCGCCGGGCGACGTGATGGACGCCGCCTACGATTCGGCTCAGGACGAGATCTCGTCGCAGCTGGCGGAGGTCGAGAGCCGGGAACTGGCGTCGATCGAGAATGCCCTCGACCGGATGAAGTCCGGCCAGTACGGCCTCTGCGAGGTGTGCAACTGCCGGATCCCGATGGCCCGGCTCAACGCCCTGCCCTACGCGACGATGTGCATCGGCTGCCAGCGCGACGTGGAGCGGACCGGGTATTCCCCGGCTTCGCGTCGTGAGGAGCAGGAGGAGATGTCCGGCGACGTCGAGCTGGACGTTTCCTGACTCCGGGTTCGCGAGAGGCCCCTCGAAACGCCGATGGACGCGGTATGATCGGCGGCCGGTTCGGTTCCGCCGGAGCCGTCCGTATCGCTGGGGCACCCGGTCGATGCCAGTGTCGTCGAATAACCGTCGCACGGTCGTGCCATCGACGCTGCTCTCGCTCGCCGTGGCATTCGCCGCGGTCGGCTCTGGAGAGATCGTGGTCGCCGAGGAGCCGGCCCCCGCCTCGTCGGCACGTCCGCCGGTCGATCCGGTAAGCCATCGCCGCATGAGCGATGCCGAGCGGGCGAAGCTCTACCGCCAGCTCGAGGACGAGGTCGAGCTGCTCGAACGCCAGAGCTCCATCTTGAGGAAGCTGGTCCGCCTCGTCACGCCGACGGTCGTCCACATCGACGCGAAGAAGCCCTCGCTGCGACCCCGGAACGGCAAGGCGAGCGAGGAGGAGACCGGGTCTGGCGTCATCACGGAGGTGGGCGGACGCACCGTGGTCATCACGAACCGCCACGTCATCCACCGCTCTGCGCTCGAAAACATCCGGATCAAGCTCGACGACGGCCGCGAGCTCAAGCCGCAGCGGGTCTGGAGCGACGACGGCACCGACGTGGGCGTGCTCGAGATCCAGGACGAGGGCCTCGTGTTCGCGAGGTTCGCCCGCGACGAATCGGTCGACATCGGCGATACGGTGCTCGCCATCGGGAGTCCGTTCGGCCTGTCGCACTCGGTCACGCTCGGCATCGTCTCGGCCAAGGGACGACGCGACCTCGAGCTCGGCGAGGGCAACGTGAAATTCCAGGATTTCATCCAGACAGACGCCGCGATCAACCCCGGCAACAGCGGCGGGCCGCTCGTCAACCTGCGGGGCGAGGTCGTCGGCATCAACACGGCGATCGCAAGCAACTCCGGTGGCAGCGAGGGAATCGGCTTCGCGATCCCGATCGACATGGCGGTGTTCGTGGCGAAGCAGCTCGTCGAGACCGGAAGCGTGGCGAGGGCCTACCTCGGCGTGGCGCTCGACCGCAACTTCACGCAGCAGACGGCCGAACGGCTCGGCATGGTCCGCCCCGTGGGAGCGCGGGTGTCGGGCGTGACGGAGGGCACGCCGGCCGCCGTCGCAGGCATCGCGGCCGACGACGTGATCCTCGAATTCAACGGGCGAGCCGTGGACGACGACGACCATCTCGTGAGCATGGTGAGCGTGACGCCGGT
>JBBAVU010000200.1:0-5323 GCA_040397565.1 Pirellulales bacterium
CTGGAGGGGCTCAGCCACCTGCGGGATCCGGACTGGTCGAGCGCCGGGTTCCGGAAGGCGGCGGTCGGCCCCCTGGCGGAAAGCTTTCGGGCGGCCCTGCCGCAGGTCGGCGACTGGGCCGGCACGGTCGCGGCCTTCGGCTCCGGCGACACGGCCTCGGCGGTCGAGGGCTGGAAGAAATCGATCGAGGCCGGCTGGCGGAAGCTGCTTGAAGACCGCAGGAAAGCCGTGCCGCTCGACAAGGCGAGGCTCGCCGAGGCGGAGGCTGCCATCGAGCGGGCTTCGAAGGAATTCGGCGAGTATCTCGCCGGCATCGCCCCCGACATTGAGGACTACCGGCTTCAGCTCGCCCGGATCGACCGGATGGCGCGGCAGCCCACGGCCGATGGCCCGCCGTTCGAGCGGGCGCGGCTCACGAAGAAGCGGCAGGAGATCTCGCAGCTCGCCGCCGGCTGGATGGCCGACGCCGCCGGCTTCGAGGCCAGGCTCGCGAGTGAGTGGGATGAGTCGCTCTCGCCGGCCGAACGGACGAAGGCTGCCGCCGCCCGGGAGCCGAGCCCGCTCTGGAAGGCCGACCGGTTCGTGAGCTGGTCGCTCGTGACCATCGGCGCCTGCCTCGTTTTGGGGGTGCTCGTCAAATTCAACGCGATGGGCGGCGTCTGTTTCCTCGCCAGCGTGGTCGCCTCCCAGCCCTTCTGGGTCGCGGGCGCCCAGCCGACCTATGATCAATGGGTGGAAATCGCGGCCCTGCTGACCCTCGCGGCCATGCCGTGCGGAGGGTGGTGCGGGCTCGACTATTTCCTGATGCCGAAGCTGGAGAAATTCTGCCCGCTCGCCCGATGCTGTGGACGGGTTTCCTGAAGACTGGAAGGGTGATGCCATGAACCTGACGGAAGACCAGAAGTGGATCGGTCGGCAGAACTTCACCGATGCGGTGGAGGTCACGCGGCGTGACTTCCTCGCCGGCACGGTGGCGGCGGGCGTCGCCTCCGGCGTTGGGCTCGGCTCGCTCTACTTCGGCTACGGCAAGAGCGTGGGCAACCCGCTGCGGGTCGGCGTGCTCGGCACGGGCGACGAGGGGAGCGTGCTCCTCGGGGCCCACACGCCGAGCTATCTCGAGGTCGTCGCGATCGCCGACATTCGCCCCTACAACGTCTTCCGCGCGTTCCACGGCGACGTCTCGACGCCGAGCGCCAACACGGCCCGTCCGGGCCTCATGAAGAAGTACGGTTGGAAGACGGAGGACGAGGCCCGCAAGAAGGTGAAGGTCTACGGGGCCTACGAGGAGCTGCTCGCCGACAAGAACGTCGAGGCCGTGATCATCGCCCTGCCGCTGCACCTGCACGCCGAGGCGGCGATCAAGGCGATGCGGGCGGGCAAGCACGTGCTCACCGAGAAGCTCATGGGCCACAGCATCCACGAGTGCAAGGAGATGGGCCGCGTCTCCCGCGAGACGGGCAAGCTTCTCGCCACCGGCCACCAGCGTCACTACAGCATCCTCTATGACGATGCCGTTCATACGATCGGCAAGGCACGGCTCCTGGGCGACCTCCACTCGATCCGCGCCCAGTGGCACCGCGGCAACCTCCCGGGCAAGGATTCCTGGAAGCCGCCGATGCCCGGCGACGAGAAGCTCGCCAAGCAGCTCGCCGGCTGGAAGAAGGACCTCGTGACCGCCAAGCCCTCGGAGGCGGAGGCTCTCGCGAAGAAGATCTCGCAGCTCGAGATGCAGATCGCCGACGCCGCCATCGACGCAGGCAAGCTCGGCTACACCTCGATGACGCTGGCCGACGGCAGTTCCCGAACGCCGCTCGAGGAGCTGATCCGCTGGCGGCTCTGGAACCGCACCGGTGGCGGCCTCATGGCGGAGCTCGGCAGCCACCAGCTCGACGCTGCCGGCATCTTTGTCTCGGCCATGCACGGCGAGGGGAAGAAGGTGAAGCCGCTCACGGTGACGGCCGTCGGCAACCGCAGCATCTTCCCGGCCGATCGCGAGATCGACGACCACGTCTACTGCATGTATGAATATCCCGCCCCGGGCTACTTCGACGACAAGGGGGAGGTGGCCGACCCCAACAAGAAGATCGTCGTCACCTACTCCTCGATCAACGGCAACGGCTTCGGCGAGTACGGCGAGGTGGTGATGGGCACGAAGGGCACGCTCGTGCTCGAGAAGGAGCAGGACGTGATGCTCTACAAGGACTCCGCGAAGGACACCCGCGTGACCGTCACGAAGGGGAAGGACGGCGCCCCGGCTCTCGACACGACCGACAGTGGTGGTGGCGGCTACGCCGCCAAGGGGGGCGGCGCTTCGGCCCCCCCTTCTCGCGGCTACACCGAGGAGATGGAGCACTGGGCCTGGTGCATCCGCAATCCCTCGCCGGAAAACCAGCCCCGCTGCAAGCCGGAAGTGGCGATCGCCGACGCTGTGATTGCGCTGGTGAGCAACATCGCCCTGGCCAACCCCGCCACCCAGGCGAGGATCGAGTTCAAGCCGGAGTGGTTCGACATCGCCAGCGACGAGACCCCCGAGGGCGTGAAGCCCGACGTCGGCCGGGAAAACTACCGGTCCTGATCCGGCCGCCGCGGCAGCCGGTGAATTCCGACTGGACGGCCTGCTCAGGTGAAGGCATACTGCCTGGGTCGAGATGGTGTTTCGTGGGCGATTCTGGACGCCCGACGAAATGTAGAATCCCGTCTCGGCTCGGTTCGAAGATCGATTGCACAGGCGGACGGTTTCGACCCACCAGCCAGCCTCCCTCCCCTCCAGACCCCCCCATGATTTGACCGGCCTCTCCGGCCGTCCAACCGATTTTCCGGCATGGCCGTGGGAAACCCCGGCAGCCGGCAAAGCGGCTGTGAAAAGCCGGTCCGGTATCCGGTTTCTCCCCTAGAAGGAGATTTTTGCCATGAACGCCCCTTCGCAGCTCGAAAAAAGGCTGGCCGCAGTCGGCAGCTGGTCGATGAGCCTCCTGACGCTCGCCGGCCTTGCGGCCGTCGGCTGGTATGGCCACCACACGCACTGGACGTTCGGCTTTGGCGAGGGGCACGGCCCCGCCCACGGGGAAGCCGCCCATGCCGGCGACGCGGCCCCGGGGCATGCCGCCGCCGTGGCTGAAACCGCGACGAAGGCCGCGCAGGCGGATGCGTCGGAGTCGCGGATCACGTTCAAGTCGGCGGAGGACGTGCAGCGGTCGGGCATCACGTCCGTGCCCGTCGAGCAGCGGCCGATGGTGGACGAGGTCGTCGTCAACGGCGTCGTCCGGTACGACGAGCGGAGGGTGGCCCAGCTTTCCGTGAGAGCGCCCGGGATCGTCTGGCGGGTCGAGAAGCGGCTTGGCGACGCCGTTCATCGCGGCGACGTGCTCGTCGTCATCGACAGCGCTGAGGTCGGCAGGCTCAAGGCGGATTTCCTCACGGCACTCGTCGTGTTCGAGTCGAAGCGGGAGTCGCTCGCGATCCTCGAGGAGATCAAGGGGGCCGTCATGGGCCGCCAGATCCGCGAGGCGAGGGCGGCCCTCCGCGAGGCCCGCAACGACCTCATGAACACGGAGCAATCCCTCATCAACCTCGGCTTCGAGATCTCGATCGACGAATTCCAGAAGCTCGACGACGACGCCCGTGCCGAGAAAATCCGCACGCTCGGCCTGCCGAAGAGCCTGCTCGCCGGAGTCGATGCCGATCGGCTCTCGTCGAACCTGCTGCCGCTCGTGGCACCCTTTGACGGCGTCGTGATCGGCCGCGACGTCGTCGTCGGGGAGATCGCCGATCCATCGTCGAGCATCTTCGAGGTGGCCGACCTCTCCACGATGTGGATCGTTCTCAACGTGGCGAAGGAGGATGCGGCCAGGATCCAGGTCGGCCAGAAGATCCTGTTCCGGCCCGACGGCGGCGACCGCGACTTCGAGAGCCACGTCACCTGGATCAGCACCGAGCTCGACGAGACCACGCGGACGCTCCAGGTCCGCGCGGAGGTCTCGACGGGCGAGAAGACCTCGACCGAGGAGCTCTCGGGGCTGCGGGCCAACGCGTTCGGCCGGGGACGGATCGAGATTGCGAGGCGATCGATCGCCTCGGTCGTGCCGCTCGAGAGCGTGCAGTCGCTCGGCGGCGAGTGGGTCGTTTTCGTGCCGAAGGACGCGACGACCTTCGAGCTGAAGACCGTGGAAAAGGGACTCGAGTCGGACGGGTCGGTCGAGGTGCAGGGAGACCTCGCGGGCGCGACGCACGTCGTCGGGCCCGGCAGCCACGTCCTCAAGAGCCGCGTCTTGCTCGAGCGGATGGAAGCAGGCAGGCTCTGAGGCGCTATGCTCGAGTCGATCATCGCCTGGTCGCTGTCGCACCGCATCGCCGTGCTGCTCGGCGCGGTGACCGTTTGCCTCGTCGGGGGCGTGGCCGTGTCGGGCCTCGTGGTGGACGCCTTCCCCGACACCACGCCCGTGCAGGTGCAGATCAACACGGTCGCTCCCGGGATGGTGGCCGAGGAGGTCGAGCGGCAGATCACCTTCCCGATCGAGCTCGAGATGGGGGGCATGCCGGGCCTCGAATCGATCCGAAGCGCGAGCATGTTCGGCCTCTCGGTCGTGATCGTGACCTTCCGCGACGGAACCGACATCTACTTCGCACGGCAGCTCATCAACGAGCGGATCGGCGGCGTGGCGGTTCCGGCCGGCGTGGCCAGGCCGGAGATGGGGCCCGTGTCCACGGGTCTCGGGGAAGTCTTTCACTACCTCCTCGTGCCGAAGGGGATGAGCCTCACCGACGTGAAGACCTACCAGGACTGGACGCTCAAGCCGGCGATGCGGAGCGTGCCGGGCGTGGCGGAGGTGAACGCCTGGGGCGGCCTCAACAAGCAGTACCAGATCCGGCTCGACCCGACGCTCCTGAAGAAATACGGGCTCACCTTCGACCAGGTCGTCGAGGCGATCCCGCGGAACAACTTCAACGTCGGCGGCGGCTCGATCGAGCGGGCGGGCGACGCCGTGCTCGTCTACGGCGTCGGCCGCACGGTGAACACCGATGAGATCGGCCGGATCGTGATCGCCTCCAGTGAAAGCGTGCCGATCCGGATCCGTGACGTCGGCGAGGTCGCGATCGGCCACGAGATCCGCAAGGGGCTCGTGACGGCCGGCGGCGAGGGGGAGGTGGTGCTCGGCCTCGGCTTCATGCTCATGGGGGAGAACAGCTACGCGGTCACGACCCGGCTGCGGGAGCGGTTCGATGACCTGCGGGGCGACCTGCCCCCCGGCGTCGAGGCGAAGGTGGTCTACGACCGCACGCTCCTCATCGACAAGGTGATCGCCACCGTCCGGCAGAACCTGCT
>JBBAVU010000201.1:0-2663 GCA_040397565.1 Pirellulales bacterium
GGGAGGATGGCTGGAGGCTCGTGGGGGATCCCGAGGGCTCCGACCTCGTCGTCGTGAACACCTGCGCCTTCATCGACGCCTCGCGGAAGGAGTCGTACGGGGCGATCGAGGAGATGCTCGCGCTCAAGCGGGCCGGGGCGACGCGGGGCGTGATCGTCGCAGGCTGCCTCGCCGAGCGGCAGAAGGAGAAGCTGCTCGACGAGCTGCCCGGGGTCGATTCCGTGATCGGCGTCTTCTCGCGGGACGAGATCGCGAAGGCGGCCGAGCGGCTCATCGGCGGGCTCGGCGAGCAGCGGAGCCTCTTCCGGCCTGCCCCGTCGCGGCCGCTTTCCGACGACCACCGCCTGCGGGTCACGCCGCGGCACATGGCCTACCTCAAGATCTCCGAGGGCTGCGACAGGACGTGCACGTTCTGCGCGATCCCGAAGATGCGGGGCAAGCACGCCACGAAACCGGTTGAGGCGGTCGTCGCGGAGGCACGGGCGCTTGCGGCCGACGGCGTGCGGGAGCTCGTGATCGTCGCCCAGGACACGACGTATTACGGGCTCGACCTTTACGGCGAGACCAGGCTCGTCGAGCTCCTCGACGAGCTCGAGCGGGTCGAAGGGATCGAATGGATCCGTCTCATGTACCTCTACCCGATGTACTTCGACGACCGGCTCATCGCCAAGATCACCGACAGCCCGAAGGTGATTCCCTACCTCGACCTGCCGCTCCAGCATGCCAGCGACCCAGTCCTCAAGCGGATGCAGCGGCGGGTGGCCCGCGGGCCGACGGAGGAACTGCTCGGGAAGCTCCGCGAACGCATCCCCGGGCTCGTCCTGCGGACGACGTTCATCACCGGTTTCCCGGGGGAGACGCGGGAGCAGTTCGAGGAGCTCAAGGGCTTCGTGGAGCGGTGGCGGTTCGAGCGGCTCGGCGTGTTCCCCTATTCGCTCGAGCCCGACACGCCCGCCGCCAAGCTCGACGGCCACCTTGCCGAGGAGGAGAAACTCGCCCGTCGCGACGAGCTCATGGCCCTCCAGCAGGGCATCGCCCATGCCCACGCGAAGGCGCAGGTCGGCAGGGTCCGCGACGTCATCATCGACCGGCGGCACGAGGAGGCCGGGCTCGCCGAGGGGGGCTTCCGGGGGCGGGTCTGGATCGGCCGCACCCATGCCGACGCCCCCGACATCGACTGCCTCGCCTTCGTCACGGAGCAGCAGGGGGAACGCATCCGGCCGGGCGACATCCTGCCCGTCGAGATCGTCGCGGCAAGCGGCTACGACGTTGCCGGCGTGCCCGCCTGACCGTGCGGAGTGACCTGCCGTGGCCGACAAGAAGCCCGCCTCGACCGACATCGTCACCGTGCCGAACGTCATCTCGGCGGCGAGGCTCGCGCTCGCGATCGTGCTCTTCGTGCTCATCGAGCGGTCGATGTATGCGGCGGCCTTCTGGTCATTCGTCGTCGCGGCCTCGACCGACTGGATCGACGGCTGGTATGCCCGCAGGTTCAACGCGGTGAGCGTGCTCGGACGGATCCTCGACCCGCTGGTCGACAAGGTCATCGTGTGCGGGGCGTTCATTCTGCTGGCGGCCCGGCCCGCCCCCGGTGAGCCCGCGCCCGCGATCCTCCCCTGGATGGCCCTCGTCGTCGTGGTGCGGGAGCTCGTCGTGACGGCACTGCGGGCCGAGCTCGAGCGGTCGGGCCGCGACTTTTCCGCCGGCTGGTCGGGGAAGCTGAAGATGCTCCTGCAGTGCCTCGCGATCGCCGCCGAGCTGCTTGTGCGAAGCGGCTTCCTGCTCCCCTACGAGGCGGCGCAGGCTGTGATGCGGGTCGTCGCCGCGCTCCTCGCCTGGGGGGCGGTCGTGCTCACGGTCTGGTCGGGCGTGGAATACCTCGTGAAGGCCGCGAGGCTTCTCGGCTCGCCCGCGGAGCGGCGGACATGAACGAGTCAGCGGCCGGCTGGAGCGGCCTCACCGTGCTCCTCGTCGCGGCGGCTGCGATCGCATGCCAGACCGCGGGGATCATTGCCGCGCACGGGTTCGAACCGCCGACGGCCCAAACGGCCGACCTCGCGATCACGACGCCCGAACTCTTCGGCACCGCGGTGGGGACGCTCGCCGCCGCCGTCGTCGGTGTCGCGATCGTGCTCGGCTCGGGTGGCACGCGCCGCTCCCTCGGGCTCTTCACCGACGATCCGTCGGTCGACCTGCGGCTCGCGATCGGCACCGTGCTCCTGATCACGCCGCCGCTCCTGCTCCTGTCGGGGTTGCTCAACTCGATCGTGCCCTACGAGCATCCGATCCTCGACCTGCTCACGCGGTCCCGTGATCCGGCGACGCTCGCCGCGGTCGGCCTGTCGGCCGTCGTGGCGGCGCCGATCGGCGAGGAGATTTTCTTCCGCGGCGTCCTCCAGGGCTGGTTCGAATCGCTCGCGGCCCGGCGGCCCGGTCAGCGGCGGCCGTCGGCCCTGCCGGTCGCCGCATCGGCCCTCGCCTTCGCGGCCGCCCACGTCGGTCACGGCCTGGGCTGGATCCCGCTCGTGGGCTTCGGCCTCGCGGTGGGCTACCTGCGGGCGGCCCGCGGCAGCCTGCTCCCGTGCATCGCCGTCCACGCGATCTTCAACGCGATCAGCGTGGCGATCATCCTGTGGGCGTGAGGGGCTGCATTCGAGGGGTTC
>JBBAVU010000201.1:2763-5293 GCA_040397565.1 Pirellulales bacterium
GGCGGATGTGACACGGAGGAATTCTTGTTGGCAACCGGCAGGGATGGCGGAAAGACGGACGATCGGGGAGTGCTCGAGCGGCTCAAGCATCGGGCCGAGTATGCGGCCGCGCGGACCGCGATCTGCGTCATCCAGGCCCTGCCGCGGAGCACCTGCGAACGCGGGGCCCGGTGGCTCGCCGGCATCCTCGGCGACCGGATCCGCATCCGTCGCCGTCTCGTGCGGGAGAACCTGCGGCGGGCGTTTCCGGAATGGAACACCGCGCAGTGCCGGCAGGTGACCCGCGAGATGTGGGAGCACCTGCTGCTCATGGTGGTGGAGATCGCGCATGCCGAGCGGGTCATCCGCGTCACGACCTGGCGGCGGCACCTCCGCATCCACGGCATGGAGGAGATGGTGCGACTCCTCTGGTGCGACCGGCCGAAGGTGATCCTGTCGGGTCACTTCGGCAACTTCGAACTCGCGGCGTTTCTCTTCGGCGTGTTCGGGTTCAAGATCTACTCCGTCGCCCGAGAACTCGACAACCCGCTGCTCGACCGGTTCGTGACCCGTTTTCGCGAGTCGCGCGGGCAGAAGATCCTGCCCAAGAAGGGAAGCGCGCCGGACGTCAGCGTCGTGCTCGAGAACGCCGGCGCGCTCGGGCTGCTCGGCGACCAAGCCGCCGGCCCGAAGGCCTGCTGGGTCGATTTCTTCGGGCGGCCTGCGAGCGTCCACAAGGCGATCGGCGTGTTCGCCCTCTCCTCGCGGGCGCCGGTCATGGTCTGTTCGGCGACCCGCCGCAACCGCCAGCTCTTCGACTACGACCTGCGGCTCGAGGGGGTCACGGATCCGGCCGAAGACCGGCCCGAGACGGCCGACAGCGTGGCCCTCTCGCAGTGGTACACGTCGCTCCTCGAACGGTCGATCCGGCGGGCCCCCGCCCAGTACTGGTGGGTGCACAACCGCTGGCGGGGCAAGCGGCGGCGGGTGGCGAAGCGGTCGCCCGAAGGATAAAGTGCGGGCTTTCACGCTCCGGGAAGTCCGATGGCAGACTGGATCCGCATCGCGTCGGCGGCAGAGTGTCCTCCGGGGGGCTCGATCGAACGGGAGGTGAACGGCAGGATCGTGGCGGTCTGCCGCGTCGGCGACGCCTGGCACGCCCTCGACGGCGTCTGCCCTCATCAGGGAGGCCCGCTCGGCCAGGGAACGCTCTGCGGCACGGTCCTCACCTGTCCGTGGCACGGCTGGCAGTTCGACGTGACGACCGGCCGCCATCGGCTCAACGCGACGATGCAACAGCCCCGCTTCGAGGTGGAGGAGCGGGGTGGCGAACTGTTCGTGAAGGTGGAGCCGGCGGCGCCGTGATCGAATATCGCTGCTTTCGGAACGAGGATCCCCCGCGGCTCGCCGACGTCTGGCGGGCGGCGGATCTCGGACCAGGCGCGATGCAGCCGATGACCACGGCCCTGCTCGAGGCGGCCGTCTTCTCGAAGCCCTACTTCGACCGCGAGGGACTGGCCGTCGCCGTCGATGGCGACCGCGTCGTCGGCTTCGCCCACGCCGCCTTCGGGCCGAACCAGCAGGGCTCGGCGCTCGACCGCAGCCGTGGCACGACGCTGCTCGTGGCGGTCGTGCCGCACGCGTGGCAATCCGAGATCGCCTGCGGCCTCATCGCCCACACCGAGCGGTACCTGAAGAGCCGCGGCGCGACCGACCTGCTCGGCGGGGGCTCGGCCGATATGCGGGGCTTCTATCTCGGACTCTACGGCGGGGCCGACCTGCCCGGCATCCTCGACTCCTCGACCGCGATGCAGCGGTTCTTCCAGCTTTCGGGCTACACCGTCGCCGAGCGGATCGTCGTCATGAGGCGTCAACTGGTCGGCTATCGGCCGCCGGTGAACCGTCTCCAGCTCGCGATCCGACGCAAGACCCGGCTCCACGCCATCGACGAGCCGGCCCGACGCACCTGGTGGGAGGCGGCAACCACCACGGGCGTGGCGCTCCGCCGCTACGAACTGCGGAGCGAGGCCGAGGAGATCCTCGGCAGCGCGTCGGTCTGGGACATGCATCCGCAGGCCGAGGCCTGGGGCGTCGTGGCGGCCGGCCTCCTGCGGGTCGACATCGAGGGCACCCGCCGCCGCGAGGGCCTCGCCCACTACCTCATCGCGGAGGCGATGCACGACCTCGCCCAGGAGGGCGTCGTTCTCGTGGAAACGCAGGTCGCCGAGTCGAATGCGGCCGCCATGCGGCTCTTCGCGAAGCTCGGCTTCGAGCCGACCGAGCGTGGCACGCTCTACCGCAAGGCCGCCGAGGGAGCGTGAGCGGTCCAGCGTGCTGTGTTCGGGACTGCCCGTATGCCGCTCGCCGGACGCTCGCTACGCACATCCTGTGCTTCGCTCGCTCGGATGCAGACTTCGCTCCGCAATCCTTGCTTCGCTTGTCTGCATACGCCGTCTCGGGCACACGGGCAGCCCCGAACCGGTCCAGCGTTTTTACATTCCTACCGACGGTTCGCGAGGGTCTCGATGTGTGATTTCAGCGACGCGACGCA
>JBBAVU010000202.1:0-5268 GCA_040397565.1 Pirellulales bacterium
CTTCGCTTGTCTGCATACGCCGTCTCGGGCACACGGGCAGCCCCGAACCGGTCTAACGTGGTGCTGATTGGGGCACATAGGCACTTGGATGCTGAACGCCGGGGGGGCGGACGTTGAGGAGCATCAGGTGTATCCTCACCGTAGCGACGATGCGTCCGCTCCCCCGGCGGCAATGCGGTGTCCATCAGTTTAGACTGACGTTTTTTCTTCTTCCCGAGCGTCGCTGTGCGCGACGCCCGTGTGCAGGTTGAACAACCTGCACCTACAGGGGGACATCTTCACGTGACACGTCACTCGACCGTCACGCTCTTCGCGAGATTGCGCGGCTTGTCGACGTCGCAGCCGCGGAGGACGGCGATGTGGTAGGCGAGCAGCTGGAGCGGGATCGAGGCGACGATCGGCTGCAGGAAGTCCGGGGCCTCCGGCACCTCGATCACGTCGTCGGCGATCCGGGCGATCCGCTCGTCGCCGGGGCTCGCGACGGCGATCACCGGCCCCTTCCTCGCCTTGATCTCCTCGACGTTGAGCATCACCTTGTCGTAGACCGCTCCCTGCGGGATGAGGAACACGCTCGGCGTCGAGCCGTCCACCAGCGCGATCGGGCCGTGCTTCATCTCGGCGGCCGGGTAGCCCTCCGCGTGGATGTAGCTGATCTCCTTGAGCTTGAGCGCCCCTTCGAGGGCCAGCGGGAAGTTGTACTGCCGGCCGAGGTAGAGGAACGTGCTCGCGTCGCGGTATTTCTCCGCAATCCGCCGGATGGGCTCCTCGGCCTCGAGGGCCTGCGAGACGAGGCCCGGCAGCCGCTCGAGCGACTCGATGTAGCCGAGGCCCGCCTCGTAGCTCATGTGCCGAAGCCTGCCGAAATAGAGGGCCAGCAGCGCCAGCACGACGCACTGGCTCGTGAACGCCTTCGTGCTCGCCACGCCGATTTCCGGTCCCGCGTAGAGGTAGATGCCGCCGTCGGCCTCCTTCGCGATCGTGCTGCCGACCACGTTGCAGATCGCGAGGGTCGGGTAGCCCTTTCGCTTCGTCTCCCGCAGGGCGGCGAGGGTGTCCGCCGTCTCGCCCGACTGCGTGATCGCGAAAAGGAGCGTTCCCTCGTCGAACGGCGGGTTCCGGTAGCGGAGTTCGCTCGCGTATTCGACCTCGACCGGCAGCCTCGCGAACTCCTCGATCAGGTACTCTCCCACGAGCGCGGCATGCCAGCTCGTGCCGCAGCCGGTGAGGATGATCCTCCGCACCCGCTGGAGCTGCTTGGGCGTGAGATTGAGCCCGCCGAAGACGGCCGTGGCGTCGTCACGGGAGAGGCGGCCTCGCATGGCCGCGGCGATCGTCTCGGGCTGCTCGTGGATCTCCTTGAGCATGAAGTGCTGGTAGCCGCCCTTCGCCACGTCGCACTCCCGGAGGTCGAACGGCTGGGCGTCGTGCGCGACGGTTCCCGAGTCGCGGTGGATCACGCGCAGGCTGTCGGCGGTGACCACGGCGAGCTCGTGGTCGGAGAGGTAGACGATCCGGTCCGCATGCCCGGCCAGGGGGCTCGCGTCGCTCGCGATGAAGTGCTCGCCGTCGGCGACGCCCACGACCAGGGGGCTGCCGAGCCGGGCCGCCACGAGCAGGTCGGGCTGCTCCGCGAACAGCGCGAGCAGGCCGTAGGTGCCGCGGAGCTGCGGCAGCGCCTCGCGGACCGCGGCGACCCACGGGGAGTCGGCCGGGTCGTCGACGACCCTGTTGCCATCGGCGAGCGCCCGCTGCAGGCAGCTGTCGACGAGATGTGCGATCACTTCCGAGTCGGTCTGCGAGCGGAAGGCGTATCCCTGCGCCTCGAGCATCGTCTTGAGCGCCTGGTAGTTCTCGATGACGCCGTTATGGACGATCGCGACGCTCGCTCCCGAAGACATCGAAGCGTCGCAGCTGGATCCCGCGTCGTCGTCGGGACCGCCTGCCGTTTCCCGACCTGCGACATGTGCCAGCCCCCCCAGGTGCGGATGGGCGTTGACGTCGGTGGGGGCGCCGTGGGTCGCCCAGCGGGTGTGGCCGATTCCGATCGATCCGTCGGGCTGAACCTCCCGGACGAGCGATTCGAGCCGGTCGAGCCTTCCCGCCGCCTTGAGCACGCGAATCCGGCCGTCGTCGTCGAGCGTCGCGATTCCCGCCGAGTCATAGCCTCGGTACTCGAGCCGCCGCAGCCCCTCCACGATCAGCCCACCGGCCCGCCTGAAACCGACGTAGCCCACGATGCCGCACATGGTGCAGACTCTCTCGAAACGAGTTGCCGGACCGATCGTTCGCGTGAACGAACGATCTTACCAGACCCCATCGAGACCTGTCAGGACGAGTTCCTCACCCGAGTTGCGATCGAACGTCATGCCCCCAACGCCGAAGGACCGCATCGCCATCGTCATTCCAGCCCGGCTATCCAGCACGAGGCTTCCGAGGAAGATGCTCCTCGCGGAGACCGGACGAACGCTCATCGAGCACACGTGGCGCTCGGCGAGTCGATCGGGGCTCGCGGGCCGCGTGATCGTGGCGACCGACAGCGACGAGATCGCCGAAGCCGTCCACCGCTTTGGCGGCGAGGCCGTGATGACGTCGCCGGACGCCCCGAGCGGAACCGCGCGGATCTGCGGGATGCTCGACCGCATCCCGAACGCGGAGATCATCGTCAACGTGCAGGGGGACGAGCCGGAGATCGATCCCCATGCGATCGACCTCGCCGTCGGGCTGCTCGAACGCCGCCCGACCGCCGGCATGGCGACGCTCGTGACGCCGCTCCGGAGCCGGGAGGACCTCGCCGATCCGGCGTGCGTGAAGGCCGTGCTCACACCATGGCGTTCGGAGGGCGACCCCGCGGGCGGCCCCGTCGACGGCGGCTGGCGGGCCATCACCTTCAGCCGCGCGCCCGTGCCTTTCGCGCGGGAATGGCGTGACGAGCTGCTCGCCGCGGATCCGCCGCTCTACTGGCAGCACGTCGGGCTCTACGCCTACCGCCGCAGCCTGCTCGAGGCCTGGGAGTCGCTCCCGGAGTCGCGGCTGGCGACCGTCGAGAGCCTCGAGCAGCTCCGGGCGGTCGAGGCGGGCGTCGCCATCGCGGCGGCCGCCGTCACGGCCCATGCCCGCGGCATCGACACTCCCAAGGACTACGCTGCCTTCGTCGCGAGAACTGCTACCGCACCGGAACCAGCAGGACGCTCGCGGTCGAGTGGGTGAGAACCGCCTCGGAGGTGCTGCCGATGAGCCACCTGGAAAAGGCATCCGTCGGGGTGCGGCCGAGGATCACGAGATCGGTCTCGTCGGCCTTGCCGCACTCGAGGATCTGCTCGCCCGGATTTCCTTCGCGCACGATCGGGGCGTGGTCGCGGAACTCTGGGGGGAGTGTCCGCTGGAAATCCGCGAGCCGCGCGCCGATCGCCGTCACCTCGTCGTCGTGTTCCTTCGCCCACGCCTTCGCGATCGCGGCCGTGTCGGGGTCGCGGGTCCGCTTCTCGAGCCACTCCGGCAGCGGGCCCGCCAGCATCGGCTCCGCTACGCCGACGACCCTCGCCTCCGTGCCGGGAGGCCATCGTAGCTTCGCCGAGATCGTCGCGACGGCCTTGGCGCTCGCCGGATGATGGCAGGCGAGTACGCGGAAGGGACGCCCCTCGGCCGGCTTGCCGCGGACGACGAGCACGGGCAACTGGGCGCCGTGCACGACCGCCCGGGAGACGCTTCCGAGCAGCAGACGCTCGATCGATCCCAGGCCGCGGGCGCCGATGACGATGAGGTCGGCCTGCCAGCCGTCGGCCGCCTCGAGGATGCCGACCGCCGGCGGCTTCGTGCTCGCGATGACATGCACTTCGGCGATGAAGTCCTTCGGCAGGAGCGACCGGGCTTCCTCGAAGATCGAGCTGGTGAGGTCCTCCACGACGCCGCTCGCCCGGCCGGCGAGCTTCTTGTGGATGTCGGACGGCGAGAAGTAGATCGCCACCTCGTCGACCGCGGGATGGACCAGCTTCGCGGCCATGCGGACCGCATCGAAGGACGCGGGCGAACCATCCACACCGATCAGGACTTTCATGGCGGGCTCCTCGTGAATCGTGGAGCCGTATCGTATCAGCCAAGCCAGACCTTGGCAGGCTCCCCGGGCACTTCCCGGGCGAGGCGGGGCACGGCGTAGCCGGGCAGTTCGTCCCGCATCCGGCGGTGCAGCGATAGGGCCTCAGGCTCCGGCACCTCGAAACCTGCCGTGCCGGCGACGCGGTCGAGGAGGTGGAGGTAGTACGGCACGACCCCGAGGTCGAGCAGCCGCTGCGAGAGGTCGCGGAGCGTCTCGAACCGATCGTTCACGCCTGCGAGCAGCACGGCCTGGTTGAGGAGGATCGCCCCGGATGCCGCGAGCCGCGACGCCGCCTCGGCCACGGAGCCGTCGAGTTCGGCGGCGTGGTTCGCGTGGATGACGATGACGGCCCGCAGCCGTGATTCCGACAGCCGTTCGACGAGCCGATCGGTCACCCGTTCGGGCAGCACGACCGGCAGCCGGGTGTGGATCCGGAGCCGCCGCACGTGGGCGATGCCCTCGAGTCTCCCGACGATCTCCGCCAGCACGTCGTCGTCGAGCAGGAGCGGGTCGCCCCCGGAGAGGATCACCTCGTGGAGGTCGTCGCTCGCGGCGATCTCGTCCACGGCCGCGATCACGCCGTGCCGCGTCGCCCCCGATTCCGCGTAGGGGAACTCCCTGCGGAAGCAGTAGCGGCAGTTCACGGCGCACCCGCCGGTCGCGAGCACGAGGGCCCTTCCCGCGTACTTCCGCACGAGGCCGGGCGCCGCGAGGCTCGACCGCTCGGCGAGCGGGTCGGCGGTGAACCCGTCCACGACGTCACGTTCCCGGGCCGTCGGCAGAACCTGCAGGAGCAGCGGGTCGGCGACGTCGCCCTTCGTCATCCTCGCCGCGAATCCGCGGGGCACGAGCAGCGGAAACGGCCCGGCCGCCGCGACGGACTCCTCGGCGATCCGCCGCGGCAGCTCGAGCAGCCGGCAGAGCTCGAACGGATCGCGGATCGCGAGGGCGAGTTCGCGTTTCCACGGCTCGGCGGGCAGCGAACCGGCGTCCGAATTGACAGGAGAATCGTCCGACGACACGCTTGGGGGCTCCCCGCTCCCCGGCGCGGGGAACGAACGAACTCGAGAGGAAGGTATCAACCGTGCCATCGTACAACACCAGCGAATTCAAGAAGGGTCTCAAGGTCCAGATCGACGGCGACCCCTACATCATGATCGAGTGCAACTTCGTGA